>CAINMN010000257.1 GCA_903850735.1 uncultured Burkholderiales bacterium
CGGTGGCGCTGCTGCCGCTGCGGTGGAAGAGAAGACCGAATTCAATGTGGTGCTGCTCGAAGCAGGCGCCAACAAGGTCTCGGTCATCAAAGCCGTGCGTGAAATTACCGGCCTGGGCTTGAAAGAAGCCAAGGACCTGGTCGATGGCGCTCCGAAGAACGTGAAGGAAGGCATCGCCAAGGCGGATGCTGACGCCGCGCTCAAGAAGCTGGTTGACGCCGGCGCCAAGGCCGAGCTGAAGTAATTCAGGTTTCGCCTCAGTGGGTGGGCTCGGTACGGGCCTACCCACTGAGTGCCACAGAGTGCACTGAAAAGCCGGTGATAGTCCAGTTTTTCAGTGTCTTCTGACCCCGACTGCAGAAGATGCCTTGGTTCGGGTTGCATGCAATGTGCGACCGTCCGCCAATGATTGGTAGTGGCCAATCACCAAGCGATGTTGAGACATGACAGACGGAGTGGAGCCAGGCTCCCTTTGTCTTGACGCAGGTTTTCAAGCGACAGTCGCCGAGGACCCCTGGATTTATTAGTCTTTGCCCGGAGATCTCATGGCCTATACCTACACCGAACGCAAACGCATTCGCAAAAATTTCGGCAGTCGCGACAGCGTGCTGGAAATCCCCTACCTGCTGCAGATGCAAAAAGATGCGTACACCGCATTTCTGCAAGCCGATGTGGCGCCCAAGAAGCGCACTGCCGAAGGGCTGCAGGCCGCTTTTGAGGCAGCGTTCCCTATCGTCTCCCACAACGGTTTTGTCGAGATGAAGTACCTTGAGTACAGTCTGGCCAAGCCCGCGTTTGATGTACGTGAGTGCCAGACCCGGGGCCTGACGTTCGCCTCGGCCGTACGCGCCAAAGTGCAACTGATCATTTATGACCGCGAGTCCTCCACCACCCAGAACAAGGTGGTGAAGGAAGTTAAGGAGCAGGAGGTCTACATGGGCGAAGTGCCCCTGATGACCGGCAAGGGCTCCTTCATCATCAACGGCACCGAGCGTGTGATCGTGTCGCAGCTGCACCGTTCGCCCGGTGTGTTCTTTGAGCACGACAAGGGCAAGACGCACAGCTCAGGCAAGTTGCTGTTTTCGGCCCGCATCATTCCCTACCGCGGCTCCTGGCTCGACTTCGAATTCGATCCCAAGGACATCTTGTATTTCCGGGTGGATCGTCGCCGCAAGATGCCGGTCACGATCTTGCTCAAAGCCATTGGCCTGAACCACGAGTCGATTCTGGCCAACTTCTTTGTCAACGACAACTTCCGTCTGATGGACAGCGGCGCCCAGATGGCGTTTGTCGCCGAGCGCCTGCGCGGCGAAGTGGCCCGCTTTGACATCACCGACAAGAGCGGTAAGGTGGTGGTGGCTAAGGACAAGCGCATCACTGCCCGCCACACGCGCGAGTTGGAGCAAACCGGCACCGAACACATCAGCGTGCCGGAAGACTTTTTGATCGGCCGCGTGGTAGCCCGCAACATCGTCGAGGCCGACACCGGCGAAATCATTGCCAAGGCCAACGAAGAGTTGACTGAAGCCCTGCTCAAGAAGCTGCGCGCAGCTGGCGTGCAGGAGCTGCCCTGCATCTACACCAACGAGCTCGATCAGGGTGCCTACATTTCCCAGACCCTGCGCAGCGACGAAACGGTCGATGAGTTCGCCGCCCGCGTGGCCATTTACCGCATGATGCGTCCTGGCGAGCCACCGACTGAAGACGCGGTGCAGGCCCTCTTCCAGCGCCTGTTCTACAACCCTGACACCTACGACTTATCGCGCGTGGGTCGCATGAAGTTCAATGCCAAGACCGGGCGTGCCGAGTCCACCGGTGCCATGGTGCTGACCAACGAGGACATCCTGGCCGTGGTCAAGATCCTGGTGGACTTGCGCAATGGCCGTGGCGAGGTCGATGACATCGACCATCTCGGTAACCGGCGTGTGCGCTGCGTGGGCGAGCTGGCCGAAAACCAGTACCGCACTGGCCTGGCACGGATCGAAAAGGCCGTGAAAGAGCGCCTCGGCCAAGCCGAGCAAGAGCCGCTGATGCCGCAC
>CAINMN010000258.1 GCA_903850735.1 uncultured Burkholderiales bacterium
CTGGTAATCGCTGTGGCCAAAGGGGGTGTATTTTTCGTCGATGTCGCTGTCTTTGACGCCCTTGCTCTTCAAGTAAGCGCGCAAAATTTTGTTGGTGGTGCGGGGGTAGACATAGTCGGTGCCCAACAGCACCCAGCGCTTGGCGCTGCCACCGTCTTTGCTCATCAGGTAGTCCACAGCGGGAATGGCCTGCTGGTTGGGGGCTGCGCCGGTGTAGAACACGTTCTTGGAAAGCTCTTCACCTTCGTATTGCACGGGGTAGAACAACAAACCGTTGAGTTCTTCCACCACGGGCAACACCGACTTGCGGCTGACCGAGGTCCAGCAACCAAAAATCACCGACACTTTGTCTTGCGTCAGCAACTGCTTGGTCTTTTCAGCAAACAGGGGCCAGTTGGATGCGGGGTCCACCACCACCGGCTCCAGCTTTTTGCCAAGCACGCCGCCCTTGGCATTGATTTCATCAATGGCCATCAGCACAGTGTCTTTCAACACGGTTTCAGAAATGGCCATGGTGCCCGACAAGCTGTGCAGCACGCCGACCTTGATGGTCGCTTGTGCAAAAACTTGTGAAGGCAGCAATGTGCCAACAGAGAGTGCAGCAGCAGCTGCCAGTGCTGTGAGGTGACCGCGACGATTAAGCATGGGAAGACTCCGTGAGATGAGAAAAAGTTCAAGTTGCGCGATCAGCAAGCAGGCTCGCCAACCGTTCATCCCCTACTAGGCAAGCGCCATGCCAGCCCCGGCTCGGCGCTGGGCCCGCCAAAATCAAGCGGATGCACCGCGAAAGACCGACTGTTTCACTCGCTCGCACCAAGTTGGGATGACCCAAACCACGGGAATGCACCAAAAAAATGCCTTTTCAAATTTCGCAGCAGCCTCCAAAGGCATGCAAGTTGCATCACAATGAAGCACGCTTTCACTTAGAGCACTGACATGGAACTCACGCCCCGCGAAAAAGACAAACTGCTGATCTTCACCGCCGCCTTGCTGGCTGAACGGCGCCAAACGCGTGGCTTGAAGCTGAATTACCCGGAAGCTGTGGCCCTGATCAGCGCCGCGGTCATGGAAGGTGCGCGCGATGGCAAGACCGTGGCGCAATTGATGAGCGAGGGGCGCAACAGCCTCACACGCGCCGACGTGATGGACGGCGTGGCCGAGATGATTCCTGACATCCAGGTCGAGGCCACTTTTCCGGACGGCACCAAGCTGGTCACAGTGCACCAACCGATTGTTTGAACCTTTCAAGAGGCAACTATGAAATTCGTCTTGAGCCTGGTCGCTTTGCTGGCCACCCCTTGGTTGCATGCCCACGAGGGTCATGGCCTGGAGGGCAACGCCCACTGGCATGCCACCGACAGCTGGGGCTTTCTCATGCTGGGCCTGGTGGCCATGGTGGCCTGGTGGTTTCATTCCCGCAAGTAAGACTGGAGCCTTCCTATGATTCCAGGCGAACTCTTCACTGACGAGGGCGTGCATGCCCTCAACCCCGGGCGCAGAACGCTGACCCTGGTGGTGCAAAACGCAGGCGACCGCCCCATTCAGGTCGGCTCGCACTACCACTTTGCCGAAACCAACGGCGCGCTGAGCTTTGACCGCGACGCCGCGCGTGGCATGCGCCTGAACATTGCCTCCGGCACGGCCGTGCGCTTTGAGCCGGGGCAACAACGCACCGTCGAACTGGTGGACTACGCTGGCGAGCGCGCGGTTTACGGCTTTCGCGGCCTGGTGCAAGGAGAACTTTGATGGCAACGATCGGACGCCGCGCCTACGCGGAAATGTATGGCCCCACCGTGGGCGATCGCTTGCGCCTTGCCGACACTGACCTGGTGCTGGAGGTGGAACAAGACTTCACCTTGCGCGCCGGTGGCTATGGCGAGGAAGTGAAGTTTGGCGGCGGCAAAACCATTCGCGATGGCATGGCGCAATCGCAGCGCACGCGTGACGGCCAGGGCTCAGGCCCGCAAGCGGGTGGCGCAGTGGACACCGTGCTGACCAATGCCTTGATCCTGGACCACTGGGGCATTGTGAAAGCCGACATCGGCTTGAAGAGCGGCCGCATTGTGGCCATCGGCAAAGCCGGAAACCCCGACACCCAACCCCATGTGGACATCGTCATCGGACCGGGTACCGAGGTGATCAGCTGCGAGGGCAACATCGTCACGGCCGGTGGCATTGACACCCACATCCACTTCATTGCGCCCCAACAAATTGAAGAAGCGCTGGCCAGCGGCGTCACCACCATGATTGGCGGCGGCACAGGCCCGGCCACGGGCACCTTCGCAACCACCTGCACGCCAGGCGCCTGGAACATGGAGCGCATGCTGCAAGCGGCCGATGCCTTCCCCATGAACCTGGGCTTTCTGGGCAAGGGCAACGCCGCCCTGCCCGACGCCTTGCATGAGCAAATTCAAGCCGGCGCCATTGGCCTGAAGCTGCACGAAGACTGGGGCACCACGCCCGCCGCCATCGACAACTGTTTGTCGGTGGCTGAAG
>CAINMN010000259.1 GCA_903850735.1 uncultured Burkholderiales bacterium
ATCAACGGCGCTGCGGGCTGCAAAGGGTCTTCTGGGAGCGCTTGGGCCTGCACACCACCCAGACCCACGGCACTGAAGAGCACCGCCACGCGCAAGCATTGCAAGCTCATGGCTGCACACCCTGACCCGCGAAATGCAAAACGCGCAGGCGCGTTTGCCACACGTCATCGGGCCCCAGCACATGCTCTTGAATCTCGAGGCGATCGGCATGAATGGCCTTGACCCAGCCGCGATGCCAACCCACCTTGTCCCCCAGCTGAACCGAGAAAACCTGCGCCTGATGCCCCAGCACAGCCCATGGCTGCGGTGCGTGGCCGCCCAGGCCCAACAAACGCAGCGCTTGTGGGTCCATGTCTTGCCAAGGGCTGCGCTGTGGCCCTGGCGCATGCGGTCCTTGCGCCGCTTGGCGCAACAGCCGCTGGGCCAAGCTGTGTTCTTCAAAGGGATTGTTTTGACGAAATGCCGCCTGGCCATCGCCCCTCACAGGCCAAGCGGGGGAAGGCATGCTGGCTTCGAACTGCAAGCGCAGCGCCACGCCTGCGCCAGGTTGCGCCGACAAAGCCACACGACCCAGCCACACACTGGGAGCGTGTTGCGTCATCTGGCGCAAATAAGCGGTGACCTTGTCCCATGAACCCACCCAGGCCATTTCACGCTTGAAAGCGGCTGGCGGGCTTTCAGCATGCGCGCCCCCTGCTTGTAAATCGAGGGCGCGCGCGAGGGTCTGTAGCTTTTGAAAAGCCAGCTCGGGCGCCAAGGCCACAGCCGCCGCCCAGGCCGCTTGCGTGGCCTCGCTTTGGGCAATAGCCTGCTTCATGGCGTGACGCGTTGTCACCTCTGCTTCTGACAGGGTGGGCATGGGTGCTGGCGCCGCGGGCACTTGCCACAGCATGGGCCCCAAGCGCAGCACACACCAAGCCAGCACCACCGTGGTGGGCAACACATGCCACAGCCCCCAGCGCCAGCGCACAGGTTCTACCGACCAGGGCGCAGTCAGCCACGCACGCCATTGCGTGGCATCGGTCCAAGAAAAAGCCAAGCGGTCGAGCATGTCCGTCAGGGGCCCGCAGGTGTCAAGCGAACCTCAAACAACCAAGCGCCTTGCGAGCCCGGTGACGTTGGCGACGACCACCGCACCGGCTCCCACCGCTGCACCACCGAGGCCTCGCCCAGCCCCAAGCGCCATTGGTTGAACAACAACTCGCTGGCCGCCAAGCCCACCCAGGTGAGCCGATCGGGTTGCCATTGCACCGACTGCCACTGCAAGCCCGCCTCTGGGGGCGGCACGCTGCGCAAAATCCAATCCAAGGGGGCGCTGCGCTGGCGTTGCTGCATGGCACGGGCCTCGGCCTGGGCTTGCAAGCTGGCCCACAGCGCTGTTTGGCGACGCCCGTCCTGAGCCTGCTGCGCTTGCGCCGTTTGGGCTTGCGCTTGTGCCGCTGCAGCGGCTTCAGCTTGTGCCTCCAGAGGCTGCAGCACAGCCTCTGCGCTGCCCAGCAGCAGGACCAAGCAGGCCAGGCAAACGCCAAGTTGTCGCCACCCGCGCTGCCGC
The DNA here is from genome assembly GCA_903850735.1 of uncultured Burkholderiales bacterium. Classification (GTDB taxonomy): domain Bacteria; phylum Pseudomonadota; class Gammaproteobacteria; order Burkholderiales; family Burkholderiaceae_C; genus Limnohabitans. The sequence goes on from CAINMN010000259.1 coordinate 1,553, forward strand.
GCCTGCGCAGCCCGCAGCGCCCGATGGGGCAAAAGATTGAAGCCCGCCCTGTCATCGGCCGTGCGCAGTGACAGTCCCCATGCCAGGCGCAGCGATCTGTTGTCGTCGCTGTTGTCGGCTTCTTCGCTGTCACCCGCCAGGCATGGCCAGCGCGCTTCCCGGTCCAAGGCTTGTCGCGCGGGTTCTATGGCCAACAAGCTGCACCCGATTTTTTCGGCCCAGTCTTGCCAGCGTTGCACGGTCGACTTCAGCACCGCGCAGCACGACCAGTTGACCTCGCCCGCGCTTTCCGAGAGCAGCAGCCAATCCCAGGCACAGTCTTCCAAGGGCCAGGGCAAGCGCTCGGCCCAAAGCAAACCCAATTGAAACTCGATGTCTTCGGCCGCGACCGTGCTGGGCAGGCTCAAGGTGTCAAAGAAAAAGTGCTCGTCTGGCAAGGCCAACACCACCGCCGCGCCCGCCTGCCTGACCTCCGGCGGCACGTCGGGGGACATCTGGCAGCGCAACGGCTGGGCCTCACCTTGCCCATCCAGGCGCACTTGTGCCATGACCCAGCCCTGGGCCGTGGGCACCAAACCCATGGGCACGCGGGGCGCGCCAGTGGCAGAGAACAGGTGCATCAGTTTCTCCCAATGAATACCTTGGAATTAATATAAGATGCACATTCCCAACGCTTGAAGACTCGGTTATTTTTTACAATTCAGGCTTCACTTCCCGGTGCTGTCAGCGCCTGACAGCCTTCTATGCCACGCCCAACCCCGCCCGAATCGCCCACGCCAACGCCGCCCTTGCCAGCGCCCTCCCGCTCGAACCTGGGCAGCTTGCTGGCCAGCTTTTTCCTGTGGGCTTTTGGCTTGGCCGCCGCCGCTGGCGTGGCAGGGGTGTTGCTGGTCGGCCTGGCCTTGGCCATGGCCTACCCGCAATTGCCGGATGTGTCCGATTTGTCGGACTACCGCCCCAAGCTGTCGATGCGCATCTACTCGGTGGAAGGCAAGCAAATTGGCGAGTTTGGCGAAGAGCGGCGCAACCTGACCCCGTTCAAAGACATCCCGCAGGTGATGAAAGACGCGGTCTTGTCCATTGAGGACTCGCGCTTTTACCAACACGGCGGCGTGGACTACATCGGCCTCTTGCGCGCCAGCATCGCCAACCTCGGACGCGCCAAAAGCCAGGGCGCATCCACCATCACCATGCAGGTGGCGCGCAATGTCTACCTGTCTTCCGAAAAAACCTTCACCCGCAAAATTTACGAAGTGCTGTTGACCTTCAAGCTCGAGCACTTGCTGAGCAAAGACCAGATCTTCGAGATTTACCTGAACCAGATTTACCTGGGCCAGCGCGCCTATGGCTTTGCCGCGGCCGCTGAAACTTACTTTGGCAAGCCGCTGAAAGACATCAGCATTGCCGAGGCGGCCATGCTCGCCGGCCTGCCCAAAGCGCCTTCGGCCTACAACCCCATCAACAACCCCAAGCGTGCGCGCTCGCGCCAGCTCTACATCATCGAGCGCATGCTGGAAAACGACTTCATCACCAAGCCCCAAGCGGAAGCGGCCAAAAAAGAAGAGCTGAAAATCCGCAACGCCGCCACCAGCCCCCAAACCCATGCGGATTACGTGGCCGAGATGGCACGCCAACTCATGTTCGCGCAATACGGCCCCGAGATCTACACGCGCGGCTTGAATGTTTACACCACGGTGCGCGCCGACGATCAAGAAGTGGCCTACCAAGCGCTGCGCCGCGGCATCATGGACTATGAGTTGCGGCAGAACTACCGCGGCCCCGAGCGCTTCATCAACCTGCCCACCGACCCGCGCGAGCTCGAAGACGCGATTGACGATGCCCTGATCGACCAAGGTGACAAAGGCGACTTGCTGGCCGCGGTGGTGCTCGAAGCCACGCCGCGCAAAGTGCGCGCCATGCGCCAAAACAGCGAGGTGCTGGAGATCACCGGCGATGGCCTCAAGCCTGTGCAATCGGGCCTGGCCGACAAAGCGCCGCCCAATATCAAGCTGCGGCCCGGCGCCCTCATCCGTGTCGTCAAGTCACCGAAGAACACGTGGGAAATCACGCAACTGCCCGAGGTCGAGGGCGCGTTTGTCGCCATCGACCCGCGCGATGGCGCCATTCGCTCGCTGGTGGGGGGCTTTGACTTCAACAAGAACAAGTTCAACCACGTCACCCAGGCCTGGCGCCAGCCGGGCTCGAGCTTCAAGCCCTTCATTTACTCGGCGGCCCTGGAAAAAGGCTTCACGCCCTCGACCATCGTCAACGATGCGCCGCTGTTCTTCGATGCCAGCGTCACCGGCAGCCAGCCTTGGGAGCCCAAGAACTACGACGGCAAGTTTGAAGGCGCCATGACGCTGCGCACCGCCTTGGCCAAATCGAAAAACATGGTGTCCATCCGTGTCTTGCAATCGGTGGGCGCGCAAAACGCGCAGCAGTGGATCACCCGTTTTGGCTTTGATGCCGAACGCCACCCGCCCTACCTGACCATGGCGCTGGGCGCAGGCTCGGTCACGCCCTTGCAAATGGTGGTGGGCTATTCGGTGTTTGCCAATGGCGGCTACCGCGTCAACCCGTATTTGATTCAAAAGGTCACCGACCCGATGGGCAAGGTCTTGTCACAGTACACCCCCATCGAGCAAGAAGAGTCGGCGCGTGCCATCGATCCGCGCAACGCTTTTGTGATGTCACAACTGTTGCAAGAAGTCACCCGCTCCGGCACGGCAGCGCGTGCCCAAAGCCTGTTGAAACGTCCCGACCTGTATGGCAAAACCGGCACCACCAACGACTCGATGGACGCCTGGTTTGCGGGCTACCAACCGACCCTGGCGGCGGTGACCTGGATTGGCTACGACACACCGCGCAAGCTGGGGGATCGCGAAACAGGCGGGGGCCTGAGCCTGCCGGTCTGGATCAGCTACATGCAGCAAGCCCTGCAAGGGGTGAGCGTGAGCGAGCCCACCGCGCCACCAGGCTTGGTGCATGAAGGCAACGACTGGTATTACAAAGAGTTTCCGCGCGGCGGTGGCGTCACCAGCCTGGGCACGGGCGCTGGCGCACAAAGTGGCACCAGCGATTTGCCGGCGGCCGATGAGAAACGCAAAATTCTCGACTTGTTCAAGAACTGAAGGGCAAGGCCAGCCCCGCCTGGGCGCTGGCATCTTCGCGCAGCCGACCCCAGAACTCGCCCTGGCCCTTGGTGTCTTGCCACTGCGCGCCATCAAAACGGAAGTGGTAGCCCCCGGTGCGGCTGGCCAGCCAGACCTCGTGCAAGGGCTTTTGCAGGTTGATCACGATCTGTGTGCGGTTGCTGAAGGTCAGGGTGATCATGCCCCCCACTCGCTGGTTGTCGATGTCCGCCTCGGTCTCGTCGTTGAATTGGTCGCACTGCTGTTCCACCGTGCGCAACAAAGCTTCGGCGTGGTTCATGAATTCGGTATCGGTCATGGGGGGGAGGGGTCGTACAATTTCAGGATGGTGGCTCAAATTCTAGTCAGGTCCTTTGTCCTTGTACCCTGCATGGCTGCATTGCTGTCGGGGTGCGGCCAAAAAGGCGGCCTTTACCTGCCCCAGGAACCCGAAGCACAGCAGCGTGCGACCTTGCCGCAAATTCTCACCCCCAGCTTGCCCGGCACGTCCAAAGACACGCCGCCGACCTCGCCCCCTTCTTCTCGCTGAACCGCATGAACACTTCTACTTTGCCTGGTGCACCGCACCTGGCCTACCAAGGCCCGGACCTGATGCTCGAGGGCGTGCGCCTGTCGGACCTCGCGGCCACGTATGGCACGCCCCTGTTCGTCTACTCCAAGGCGGCCATGCTGTCGGCCCTGGCAGCCTACCAACGCGGCTTTGCCGGGCGCAAGGCGCGTGTTCACTACGCCATGAAAGCCAACAGCTCGCTGGCGGTGCTGCAAGTGTTTGCCCAAGCCGGTTGTGGCTTTGACATTGTGTCCGCCGGAGAACTCGACCGCGTGATCGCCGCTGGCGGCAACCCGGCCTGGGTGATTTTTTCAGGCGTAGGCAAGACGCGCGCTGAAATGCGCCGCGCCCTGGAAGTGGGCATCCTGTGCTTCAACGTGGAAAGCGAAGCCGAGCTGGAAGTGCTGAACGAGGTGGCACAAAGCCTGGGCCAGCGCGCGCGCATCAGCATTCGCGTCAACCCCAACGTGGACGCCAAGACGCACCCCTATATTTCCACGGGCCTCAAAGGCAACAAGTTTGGCGTGGCGCATGAGCGCGCCCTGGCGGTCTACCAACGCGCCGCCAGCCTGCCCGGCCTGGAAGTGGTGGGCATCGACTGCCACATTGGCTCGCAAATCACCACCACCAGCCCCTACCTGGACGCCATGGACCGCGTGCTCGACCTGGTGCAAGCCATCGAGGCGGCGGGCATCCCGCTGCGCCACATCGACTTTGGCGGCGGCCTGGGCATCGACTACAACGGCGACACCCCACCCGCGGCCGACGCCCTGTGGGCGCAATTGCTGGCCAAGCTCGACGCGCGCGGCTACGGCCAGCGCGAACTCATGATTGAGCCCGGCCGCTCCCTGGTGGGCAACGCCGGTGTGTGCCTCAGTGAAGTGCAATACCTCAAGCCCGGCGAGCAAAAAAACTTCTGCATCATCGATGCCGCCATGAACGACTTGCCGCGCCCCGCGATGTACGAGGCGTTCCACCAAATCGTGCCATTGCGCCTGAACAGCGCAGCGCCCGAAACGGTGTACGACGTGGTCGGCCCGGTCTGTGAAAGTGGCGATTGGCTGGGCCGCGATCGCACCCTGCGGGTGCAAGGCGGTGACCTCTTGGCCGTGCTGTCGGCCGGTGCCTACTGCATGAGCATGTCCAGCAACTACAACACCCGCGGCCGCGCCGCCGAGGTGCTGGTGGACGGCACGCAAGCGCACCTGATTCGCCGCCGCGAAAGCCACGCCGACCAGATGCAGTTCGAACAACTGGTTTGAGCGTCAGCGTTGCAAACGCTTGTGGCGCGCATGCCAGACACGCCAGCCCAGCAGCAGCCCCAAGACGGCGGCATACACCGCCACTTCGGCGAAGTCTTGCTTGCCCGCACGCATCCAGTAAAAGTGCAAGATGGCCAACACGGCAACCGCATACACCGCGCGGTGCAACTGTTGCCAGCGCTTGGCGCCTAGCCAGCGTTGGGCGCGTTGATACGAGGTGGCCGCCAGCAACAGCAGCAACACCGTGGCGGCAAAGCCCACCAGGATGAAGGGGCGCTTGGCAATGTCCTTGGCGATGTCCGTCACCTCCAGGCCCATGTCCAGCCAGGCGTAGCACAGCAGGTGCAGCGTGGCATAGGCAAACACATTGAGGCCCAGCAGGCGGCGAAACCGCGCCAGCGCAGGCGTGCCGGTGATCACCCGCAAGGGCGTCACGGCCAACACCAGGCACAAAGCGCGCAAGGTCCAGTCTCCGGTGCCGCGAATCAAGGCTTCTGCGGGGTTGGGGCCCAATCGGTCCTGGAACGCCCCTGTGAGCAGCCACAGCGCCGGCAAGGCACACAGCAGCGCCAGCACCCCTTTGGCCTGTGGTCGCAGCAGCCAGGCGCGCATGCTCAGAAGTTTTTGCGCAAGTCCATGCCAGCGTACAAAGACGCCACCTGCGCCTCATAGCCATTGAACATCAGCGTCTTGCGCTTCTTGCTCAACAAACCGTCTTCACCCAGGCGTCGCTCGGTGGCCTGGCTCCAGCGCGGGTGGTCCACGTTGGGATTCACATTGGAATAAAAGCCATACTCGTTGGCGGCAGCCTTGTTCCAGGCGGTGGCCGGTTGCTGCTCGGTGAAGCGAATTTTCACCAGGCTCTTGGCGTTCTTGAAGCCGTACTTCCAGGGCACCACCAAGCGCACTGGCGCGCCATTTTGTTTGGGCAGCACTTCGCCATACATGCCAAAGCACAACAGGGTGAGCGGGTGCATGGCCTCGTCCAGGCGCAAGCCCTCTTCATAGGGCCAGTCCAGGACGCGCGAACCCACAAACGGCATGGTCTTGGGGTCGGCCAGGGTCTGGAACGACACATACTTGGCGCTGCCCAGGGGCTCCACCTTGCGGATCAACTCGGCCAGCGAGTAGCCCACCCAGGGCACCACCATGGACCAGCCCTCGACGCAGCGCATGCGGTAGATGCGCTCTTCCATGGGGCTGAGCTTGAGCAAATCGGCCAAGTCCCAGCGCCCCGGCTTCTTCACCAAGCCTTCGATGTCGATGGCCCAGGGGTCGGTTTTCAAGGTGTGGGCGTTGCGCGCCGGATCGGCCTTGTCGGTGCCAAATTCGTAGAAGTTGTTGTAGGTACTGGCATCCTGGTAGGCCGTGATTTTTTCCATCACCGCCGCGCCGCTCACCGTGGAGACTTTGCCAGGCAAAGGCGCCAGCTTGCCAGGGCGGGCCGTGGCACCTTGCGCCATGGCTTCCCGCGAGGCCCAAGCCGCCAAACTCGCCCCTGCCGCCCCCGTGGCCAGGTGCTGCATGAAAGCACGCCGCTGCTGGTACACACGCTGGGGCGTGATCTCGCTGGCGTGGGGATGAACGAAACCGTTGTCTGAGGAACGAAAAAACATGCCCGACCTTTCGCGCCGCACGCTGCGGCGCCAGTCGGGCATTATCAGAGGAAGCGAAAGGCGCTGTGGGCGCCAGGGCTTAACGCAGGCCGGCGATGTAGTCGGCCACGGCCTTGATTTCGCGGTCGTTCAGCTTGGAAGCGACTTGCGTCATTTGCAGGCTGTTGAGGCGAACGCCGTCACGGAAGGCGGTCAACTGTGCTGCCGTGTAGTCGGCATGCTGGCCGCTCAGGCGCGGGTATTGGGACGGGATGCCAGCGCCATTGGGGCTGTGGCAGCCCGCGCAAGCGGCGATTTGGCGGTCGGCAATGCCACCGCGGTAAATGCGCTCACCCAAGGCCACCAGATTTTTGTCGCTGGAAGTGCCAGGCGTTGCTTTCTGGGCCGACAACCAGACAGAAATGTTTTTCATGTCCTCGTCGCTGAGTGCGGCGACCATGCCCATCATGATGGCGTTGGCGCGCTTGCCCGACTTGAACTCTTGCAACTGTTTGTTGAGGTAGTCGGGATGCTGCTGGGCCAACTTGGGGTTGGCAGGCACCATCGAATTGCCATCGGGTCTGTGGCAAGCCGCGCAAACGGGCGAATAACTCGCTGCGCCGTTGGCGGGGTCGGCCTTGGCGGCCGCTTTGGGCGCTTCGGCATGGGCGGAGAAAACGGGGGCGGCCAAAGAGGCAGCAAGCAACAAAGAGGCAAACAGCTTCATATCAGTGATTGGTTGATTTGCGCAAAACTGGGTGATTCTACAATGCTGGACCAGGGCCGTCCCTGATCAACCCCACACCAGAGCCCAAGCATGACCAGCCCCGACCCTTCTCTCCCCTCTGAAACCGACCCGGCAGAGCAGGCGCGCCATGCCTTGGGCTGGCTGCACACGGCACGTTTTCTCACCACGGCGGCACAGTTGCACCACCTGCCCGCCTACGCCCTGCCAGAAATTGCCTTCGTGGGCCGCTCCAACGCCGGCAAGTCCACCGCCATCAACACCCTGACGCAGCAAAAGCGCTTGGCGTTTGCCTCCAAAACCCCCGGGCGCACACAGCACATCAACCTGTTTGCGCTGGGCCGGCAAGGCCAGACCGATGCCGTGTTGGCCGACTTGCCGGGCTACGGCTACGCCGCCGTGCCCAAGCAGGACAAAATTCGCTGGCAGCAGGTCATGGCCAATTACCTGGTGTCGCGGGAAAACCTGTGCGGCATTGTGCTGATGTGCGACCCCCGCCGCGGCATGACCGAGCTCGACGAAATCTTGCTCGACATGATCCGCCCGCGGGTGGAAGAAGGCCTGAACTTTCTGGTGCTCTTGACCAAGGCCGACAAACTCAACAAAACCGAGGCCGCCAAAGCCTTGTCCATCATCCGCTTGCAAGCGGGCGGCGGCTCGGTGCAATTGTTTTCTGCCTTGAAAAAGCAGGGCCTGGAAGAAGCCGCCTTGCAACTTTGGAACTGGACCCATCCCGAAAGCACGCCATGACAGAGACCCTCGCGCACCCCCTGCCCCACGGCATCACCTTGAATTGCCGGGTCAGTGGCGAGCGAGGTCGTCCGGTGCTGATGTTCTTGCACGGTTTTCCCGAGGCGGCCTTCGTCTGGGATCCCCTTTTGGCCCATTTCTCGCGCCCTGAAAACGGCGGCTACCGTTGCGTGGCCCCCAATTTGCGCGGCTACGAGCAATCCAGCGCACCCACCGATGTCAGCGCCTACCGCGCCAAACACCTGGTGCAAGACATCCTGGCCCTCTGCGAAGCAGAGTCGCCCCACCAACCCCTGGCGGCCCTGGTGGCCCACGACTGGGGCGGCGCCGTGGCCTGGGGCTTTGCCAACCAGCACCCTGGGCGCTTGCGGCAGTTGGCCATCATCAACTCGCCCCACCCCGGCACCTTTTTGCGCGAGCTGCAAAACAGCCCAGAGCAACAGGCCGCCAGCGCGTACATGAATTTTTTGATCCGACCGGATGCCGAGGCCCTGCTGGCCGAGGACGACTTTCGGCGGCTCTGGCCTTTTTTCACCAACATGGGCGCGGCCGACGGGCCGCATGCCTGGCTCACCGATGCGGTCAAAGACCAGTACCGTGCGGTCTGGTCCCAGGGCCTCACCGGCGGGCTCAACTATTACCGCGCCTCCCCCTTGCGGCCACCGCGTCCTGAGGACCCGGCAGCGGCCAAGATCAGCTTGCCCATCGAGATGTTGCGCGTGGAAGTGCCCACCCTGGTCATCTGGGCCTTGCAAGACATTGCCCTGCCACCTGGGCTGATCGAGGGCCTGGACGCTTATGTGCCGCGCATGCAACTGCAAACCGTGCCCGAAGGCACGCACTGGCTGGTGCATGAGCAGCCCCAGCGCGTGATCGGCTGGCTGCAAGACTTTCTGGCCCAGCCTCAGTCTGCGTAAACTGACGGCTCGCCGGGTGGGCGGCTTTTGAAGCGCTGGTGCACCCAAAAATACTGGGCGGGCATGCGGTCAATCCAAGCCTGCAAGCGACGGTTCATCTCTGCGGTGTCGGCCTCGATGCTGTCACCCGGGAAATCGGACCAGGCCGACATCACTTCCACCTCGTAACCCTCGGCGGTCATGCGCGTCACCACCGGGACCACCTGCGCGCGCCCTAGCCGGGCAAAGCGCGACAACGACGGGACGGTGGCGGCCGACACGCCATAGAACGGCACAAAGATGGACTCTTCCGTGCCAAAGTTCATGTCTGGCAACAAATACAAAATTTCACCCTGACGCAAGGCATTCACGATGGCCTTCACGCCGTCCTGGCGGCGGAACAGCCGGCCTTGGCCGTAGCGCTGACGGCCCTGCGCCACCCAGGCATCCACGGCCGGGTTGGACTGTTGGGTGTAGATGGTGGTGAAACGCTGGGGCAAAGCATGGGTCAAAGCGGTCCAGCCCACATCGAGCCCGACAAAATGCGGCGCGAAGACCACGGTGGGCAAGCCGGATTGCAGCGCGGGGACATCGCCGACCAAGCGCACGCGCTGCCGAAGTTGAGCCTCAGTGCCCTGCCACAGCCAACTGCGGTCCAGCCAGGCTTGGGCGAAATGCACAAACACTTGTTGTGCCACGCGCGCGCGCTCTGCTTGCGACCACAGAGGGAAACACAAACGCAAGTTGGTCAAGACCACGCGACGGCGTGCGCCCACAACCAGGTACAACAAGTGACCCAGCAACGCCCCCAAAGCACGCAGCCAGGGCAAAGGCAAATGCCGCAGCATGCCCAGCAATGCCAAGCCGGGGTGCCGCACGCTCAGCGCTCCTCTCGCGGTTGCTTGGCCCGCGCGTAGCCCCAGAGGTATTGACCGGGAGCGTGCAACACCATGCGCTCCACGGCACGGTTCATCCCGGCCGCCATCTGTTCGAGGGTGGCCGCGGGGTCCTGGAAGGACGGCTCGTCCAGCGGGGCCATGTGCAGGCAAAACTGTCCCCTTGGCAAACGCTCGCACCATGTCAACAAAATCAAGGCGCCCGTCTGCTGCGCCAGCTTGGGCAGCAAGGTCATCGTGTACACATCGCGCCCAAAAAAAGGCGCCCACACACCTTGCCCTTGCGGGGGCACCTGGTCGGGCAAGATGGCGGTGTATCCGCCGGCGCGCAAGGCGCGAATCAAGGTGCGCACGCCCGCCAGCGAGGTGGGCGCGGCCTCCAGAAAAGGGCGTTGCCGCGACATCAACACCACCGGCTTGAGCCAGTCTTTGCGCGGCGGGCGGTACAAGGCCACCATCGGCCCAAAGCTGGGCCCGAAACGTTCGGCCAAGGCTTGGGCGCCAATTTCCCAACAGCCGATGTGGGGCGACAGAACAATCACCCCTTTGCCGGCTTTCAAACCCGCCTCCATGTGCTCGGCGCCGTCCCACGCCATGCGGCCCAAGACCTGGGAGCTGTGCGGGCGCATCCAGACCCAGGGCAATTCGGCCACCATGCAACCCGCAGCGGTCACTGCCGGTCGAACTTCGGCCCACGGCAGCCCCGCCGCTTGGGCATTCGCCAAAAACTGCCGCCGGTAACTCGGCGACAAGGCCCAGACCAGCCAGCCCACAGCGCCGCCCAGCGCCTGCATCCAGGTCAGCGGGATTCGGGACAAGAGACGAAACAGGGTCAACATCATGCAAGTTTGGCTACAATTCTGATTGTCGCCGAGTTAATGAAGCAACTTGCAGGGCGACAACCGCGAGGCGTCTCGCGGCAGCGGGTGAGCAACAGCTCCCGGCTTACTGCTAAAGCGTTCGCCGGACTCCATCCTGGATTGGCAACGCGTCAACCTTAACCACATGGAGTTTTCTCATGGCGAACGACTATCTCTTCACTTCTGAATCGGTCTCTGAAGGCCATCCCGACAAGGTCGCTGACCAAATCTCGGATGCCATCCTGGATGCCATCTTCGCGCAAGACCCGCGCAGCCGCGTGGCCGCCGAAACCCTGTGCAACACCGGCCTGGTGGTGCTCGCGGGTGAAATCACCACCAATGCCCATGTTGACTACATCCAGGTCGCGCGCGACACCATCAAGCGCATCGGCTACGACAACACCGAATACGGCATCGACTACAAAGGCTGCGCCGTCATGGTCTGCTACGACAAGCAGTCCAACGACATCGCCCAGGGCGTGGACCACGCGAGCGACGACCACCTGAACACCGGCGCCGGCGACCAGGGCCTGATGTTCGGCTACGCCTGCGACGAGACGCC
>CAINMN010000260.1 GCA_903850735.1 uncultured Burkholderiales bacterium
AGGAGCACCCGGTGCTGCTCAACCGTGCGCCGACACTGCACCGTCTGGGCATCCAGGCCTTCGAGCCCATCTTGATCGAGGGCAAGGCGATCCAGCTGCACCCGCTGGTGTGCTCGGCCTTCAACGCCGACTTCGACGGCGACCAGATGGCTGTCCACGTGCCGCTGTCGGTTGAAGCCCAGATGGAAGCGCGCACCCTGATGCTGGCATCCAACAATGTGCTTTTCCCGGCCAACGGTGAGCCCTCCATCGTGCCTTCTCAGGACGTGGTGCTCGGCCTGTATTACGCCACCCGTGACCGCATCAATGCCAAGGGCGAAGGCCTGATCTTCTCTGACATCAATGAGGTGCAGCGCGCCTATGACGGCGGCCAGCTCGATTTGAACGCCCGCATCAATGTGCGCCTGACCGAGTACACCAAGAGCCGCGCCTCTGGTGATTTCGAGGCCTCCACCAAGGTTTGGGAAACTACCACTGGCCGAGCCCTGCTGTCTGAGATTTTGCCCCGGGGCCTGTCGTTCGCGAACATCAACAAGGCGCTCAAGAAGAAGGAAATCTCCAAGCTGATCAACGTCGCCTTCCGCAAGTGCGGCCTGAAGGAGACGGTGGTGTTTGCCGACAAGTTGCTGCAAAACGGCTTCCGTCTGGCCACCCGCTCCGGCATCTCGATTTGTATTGACGACATGCTGGTGCCCAAGGAAAAGCACGCCATCATTGAGCACGCTGAATAAGAGGTCAAGGAAATCGAGCAGCAGTATGTCTCGGGCCTGGTCACTGTGGGTGAGCGTTACAACAAGGTGGTGGACATCTGGGGCAAGTCGGGTGACGAGGTCTCCAAGGTCATGATGGCCAAGCTGTCCAAGGAAATGGTCACCGACCGCCATGGCAATCAAGTGCCACAGGAGTCGTTCAACTCCATTTACATGATGGCTGACTCGGGTGCGCGCGGCTCTGCCGCCCAGATTCGCCAGGTGGCCGGCATGCGCGGCCTGATGGCCAAGCCCGATGGCTCCATCATCGAAACCCCGATCACGGCCAACTTCCGGGAAGGCCTGAACGTGCTGGAGTACTTCATTTCCACGCACGGCGCTCGCAAGGGCCTGGCTGACACGGCGCTCAAGACCGCCAACTCCGGCTACCTGACGCGGCGCCTGGTCGATGTGACCCAGGACCTGGTGGTGACCGAGCAGGACTGCGGCACCCACGAAGGCTCGCTCATGCGCGCCATCGTCGAGGGCGGTGAAGTGATCGAATCGCTGCGCGACCGTGTGCTGGGCCGAGTTACGGCTGAAGAGGTGGTGCACCCTGAAGACCGCTCCGTGCTGGCCCAGGCTGGCGTGATGCTGGATGAAGACATGCTGGAAGAACTCGAAGCCGCTGGCGTTGACGAAGTCAAGGTCCGCACTGCGCTGACCTGCGAGACCCGGTTTGGCATCTGCGCCAAGTGCTATGGCCGCGACCTCGGTCGGGGCGGTCTGGTCAACGGCGGCGAAGCCGTCGGTGTGATTGCGGCGCAATCCATTGGCGAGCCTGGTACCCAGCTGACCATGCGCACCTTCCACATCGGTGGTGCCGCATCGCGCGCTGCCATCGCCTCCAGCGTCGAAGCCAAGTCCAACGGCAGCATCGGTTTCAACCCGACCATGCGCTACGTGACCAATGGCAAGAAGGAACTGGTGGTGATCTCCCGCTCGGGCGAAATCGTCATCCATGACGAGCATGGCCGCGAGCG
>CAINMN010000261.1 GCA_903850735.1 uncultured Burkholderiales bacterium
CCCACAAAACGAAGCCGCCAGCCCAGACAGCAACGCGCCCAGCGATGCCGAAGGGGCTGCAGCGGCCCCTCGCCCGCAGCGCGAGCGCCGCGAACGCTTCCATCAGGAAGAGCGTGCCGTGGACAACCGCGCGCCCGAGCAAGCACCTGCCGCCGCTGCGCCCGCCGCACCGGTGCGCACCGGGATGCCGCGCATTGGCAGCTACGAGCTGCCGCTGCAAAGCCTGAGCGATTTGGCCCACAGCGCCAGCATGGAATGGGTGCAATCCAACGCCGAACGCGTGGCCGCCGTCCAGGCCGCCATTGCCGCCGAACCCAAGCCCGTTCACGTGCCGCGCGAGCGCCCCGCACCGGTGGTGCTGGACGAAGGTCCGCTGATTCTGGTGGAAACACGCAAGGATCTGGCGCAATTGAACATGCCGTTCGAAGGCCAAAACGCCTGACATCCCATCCTCGCAAGCGAAGCGCGGCGATCTCTTGCTTCGGTGAGAGGTCGCCGCGGCCCTTTGGGCCTCGCAACGACGGGGGTCAGGATTGAGCGGCTTTTTTCCAGGCTTGGGCGGCGCGTTCTGCGTCGCCGCGTTGCTCGGCCAATTCGGCCAGAGCTGACCAAGCCCTGCGCTGCAAGATCGACCCAGTCAGCATGGGGGCGGCACGCTCCAGCACTTGCTGGGCTTTGCCCCACAGGCCATGGCGCATGCAGACTCGTCCGCTGAGGTACTGCAACTCAAGATGACGCGGCAAATGCTGGCGCGCCTGGTCGATGCGGCCCAGCCATTCGGTGTCAGGCGGCAAGGCCAGGAAGGCTTGCTCCATGACGTCTGCCAGCCGCGCGCGGTAGGCCTCGGGCAGGCCTTCGGGCGACAACACCCATTGGTTCCACAAGGGCAGCAGCCATTGCAAAGCATCGCGCGGGTCGCCTTGCAGGCTGAGCCAACGCTGGGTGGCTTGCAAAGCCACTTCGGGGTCTTCCTGCTCGTCGCGGTCCAGCGCCAGCCAGGCGGTTTGGAACTGGGCACGGTCATGGCACTCCGCCAGACAGGCCAAGGACAAGCTGCGCAGCAGGCTTTGCGAGGCCACATCGGAAAAAGCGCCATGCTTGGCCAGCAAGCGCGCGGTCTCCAGCGCCGACAAATTGTTTTGCATCAGGCGCGTGGCCTTGAGGCGCAAGCGCAAGGTCAAAGTGCGGCGCGCCACGCCCTGCGGCAGGCTGGCCAGCCAGTTCAGGGCGCCCGGCGCATCGCGGTCGGACAAGGCCCAGCGCGCGGCACTCAAACGCGCGGCTTCCACAGCTTCGAGCAAGCCGGGCAGCTGACGCGTGGTGGGCAAAGCGATGACATTTTGCAAATGCGCTTCACGGGCCGCCCGGTCGCGCAAGGCATGGGCGCTTTCGGCGGCAATCAATTCGGCGAGCGCCCGCAGTTGCGGCAGGTGCCGAGGCAAGGGGTCTTCGTGACGCTCCACCGATTGCAGGCTGGACTCTAGCGCCAACGCCTGCTCTGCCGACTTGCGGGCGCGCACATAGCGCCCTGTCATCATCTGGGCCAGGCCGTCGAGCAAGGCAGCGTGGACGGCACGCTCTTTTTGCAACAGGCGCCAGCG
>CAINMN010000262.1 GCA_903850735.1 uncultured Burkholderiales bacterium
CGTAGGGCACGGGGTTGGGGTAGACACCAGCGGCAATCAGGCCGGCATAGTGGGCCATGTCAACCAGGAACAGGGCACCCACGTCTTTGGCCACCTTGGCAAAGCGCGCGAAGTCAATGTGCAGGCTGTAGGCAGACGCGCCCGCAATGATCAGCTTGGGCTTGCTCTCGTGCGCCTTTTTCTCCATGGCGTCGTAGTCAATTTCTTCTTTGGCGTTCAAGCCATAGCTGACCACGTTGAACCATTTGCCGCTCATGTTGAGCGCCATACCGTGGGTGAGGTGACCGCCTTCGGCCAGCGACATGCCCATGATGGTGTCACCCGGCTTCAGAAAGGCCAGAAACACCGCCTCATTGGCAGAGGCGCCGCAGTGCGGCTGCACGTTGGCGGCATCGGCGCCAAACAATTGTTTCAGGCGGTCAATGGCCAGCTGTTCGGCCACGTCCACGAACTCGCAGCCACCGTAGTAGCGACGGCCGGGGTAGCCTTCGGCGTATTTGTTGGTGAGCTGCGAGCCTTGTGCCGCCATGACGGCCGGCGAGGCGTAGTTTTCGCTGGCGATCAGCTCAATGTGTTCTTCCTGGCGCTGGTTTTCGGCCTGGATGGCGGCCCAGAGTTCGGGGTCGGTCTGTTCGACCAGAATATTGCGATGAAACATGACGGCAGTCCTTCGGATTGAACGGTCCCTACGCGCCACCCCAGCAAGTTGGATGGCGCATCAGGGCTGCCCAGGCGAACGGCTAAACACCTGAAACTCAGGCGGCGCGCTTCCCAGTGGTTGAGGGTTTCATGGCCTTTGGCCTGTTGCCCATGTCCACGTCAGCGGCAGTGTTTCGACACTGCGCCTATCGCCAGTTGCGCGCAAGAGGAAGTTTAGCGTGAAACCTGTCCGGCTTCGCCAAAAGAGGCCAGTTTTTGGGCCTTTTCCCACAGGTTTTCCAGGCCGGCACCGGCGGCGGCGGTCACGGTGGGCTGGGTGAACGGGATTTTTTGGCCTTGGGCGACTTTTTGCAGGCGGATGTACTCTGCCAGCACCTTGCCGGTGTAGCCGGTGTTGCTGTCCTGAATGTTGGCGGCGCCCACATACAGCTTCAAGCCACCTTCGGTGGAGCCGGCCTTGGTGATGCATTCTTTCAGCACATTGACCCCGACGCGCAGGTTGGCCACCGGGTCGAAAGCCGCATGGGTGCCGCCGAAGTTTTCGTACTTGTCAGAATGGACGCGGGTCATCACCTGCATCAGGCCTTGCGCGCCCACCGGGCTTTGTGCAAAAGGGTTGAAACCAGATTCAATGGCCATCACCGCCAGAATCAGGGCGGGATCGATCTGATTGCGTGGGCCGATGTCGTAGGCTTCGGACACCAGCGCGCTCAAGGGCTCCACGGCCACGCGGTATTTGCGGCTCAGCCAATAGGCGATGTTGGCCTGTTGCTTGGGCAAGGAGCTGGGGTCGGTGGCGGTGGCGCGGTCCACGGCATCCACATCGCTGAGGTCGTCGCTGTCGTCCTGGCGCTCTTGCAGCCAGCTGATCAGGCGCGCTTCGCCCGCCTGACGCAGGTCGGGGCGCATGGTCAGCACCATCACGGCGCAAAACACGATCAGGCCCAACAAGGCCAAGCCATTGTGGGTGATGGCAAAGAAACCGTCACCCACATCGGTGGCGAAAGTTCGCAGCCCTCGTTTCAATTTTTCAAACGCTGTCATAGCACTTCCTTTAGACGCAGACGGTGACTTTGAAAAGCATCAATCCGTCCCATCGGGGGTACGCCATCAAGTGAGCCGGTGAGGCTGGCCACTGGCCAGAGGACACCACTTGATTTAGCCGGGGTCGGCAGCGGGTCAAGAATTTCCCTTCGCAGGGATGAAAAAGTCACCTGAGCGCGTGGGCTCCAAGTAACTGAGAATTGTATTTTAAGGCAAAACCGCAGGTAAAAAGCCGACAAACTGAAAACCAAAGTAATTGAAATGGAGGCTGGGGTTTCCTGCAAAGGGTGCGCACGGCCTTGAAAGCTGAAACGCCGCCTGGGATGAGGCTGCGCCAAAAAGGTGACAATAGAGGGCTCTGCATAGAAATAACACGTCGTGACTGCTTCTGCCTCCCCATCTTCCGATACCCAAGCCCTGGATGCCCTGACCGGGGGCGCTTTTTCCGCCCCCACCTCGGGCGACCGCGCTGCCCGCGTGCGGGAATGGCTGGCCTCTGACCCCAGCCCCGAGCAAATGCAGGAAGTGTTTCGGGAGTTGAGCGCACGCGACAAAGGCGCAGCCAAGCCCCTGCGCGAAAAGCTGGACGAGCTCAAGCGGGCCAAAGCCCAAGCCACGCTGGCGCTGGAGTGGGTGGCGCGCGGCGAAGCCTTGCGCGATGTGCCGCGCCTGAACGTGGCTGATGCCATGGCCTGGCAGCGCGATGCCGCCAAAGCGGGCGCACCCCTGTCACGCGAGCCTCTGGCCACCCTGAAAACCCAGCTGATCGAGCGCGTCAAGCGCATCGAGGACCTGCAGCACCGTGTCCAGGTGCAACGCGAAGCGGCGGTGCTGACCGCGCAGCGCATTGAGGTCTTGTCCACCAAGCCCTGGCAAGACGCCCAGGCCCAGCGCGAAGCCCTGGGCAAAGACCTGGCCAGCTGGCAAGCCGACATTGCCAGCCTGACCAGCGATGCCGACTGGCCCTCGGTGGACCCCAAGTTTGCGCCCATGCTGCAGACCAGCCACCAGCAGCTGCAAGCGGTGTGGGACGCGTTTCAAGAAGCCTTGGCCCAAACCGAGCGCGCGGCGCAAGACGCCACCCAGGCCTTGCCGGCTGTGCCGGCTTGGGCCGACCAAATTCGCGTGGCCCGCGGCGAGCAAGCCCAGGCCGCAGCCGCGCCCGCCAAGCCCAAAATCGACCCGCAGGTCCGCGCACAAGCCATCCAGGCGGTGCAAGCCGTGCTGCAAGTGCTGGAGCAAGAAGTTGCCCAAGGCCATGGCAAAGCCAGTGCCGGTGCGGCCGCCGCCTTGCGCCAGGCCTTGCGTGAACACGGCCGAGCCATCGACGAAAAGCTGGAGCACCATGCCCAGTCGGTGTTGGCCGCTGCCGGCGAACTCGAGGGCTGGCAACGCTGGCGTGCCGACCAATTGCGCGCCGAGTTGGTGGCCAAGGCCGAGGCCTTGTTCAAGCCCGTGACACACAAAGCCAAGCCCGTGGCCGTGCCTGCCCCTGTGGAGGCCCCTGAAGCGGTACCCGCCGCCACCGAAGAGGGCGCCACCGTGGCCAGCCCGGAAGCTGCCCCTGCCACGGCCCCAGAAGCCCCCGCCAAGCCTGCCAAAGTGCGGGTGGAGGTCGAAAGAGTGCCCGTCATGGGCGGGCGCAAGATGCAAGAAACCCTGCGCCAACTGCGCGAGCAGTGGAAGCAGACCGACCAGGGGGGCTTGCCCAACCATGCCCTGTGGAAACGCTTCGACCAAGCCTGCAACCGGGCCCACAAAGTGGTCGAAGAATGGCTGGAGAAAGTGCGTGCCGAAACCGCCGAGCACCGCGCCCAGCGACTGGCCCTGATCGAAGAACTCAAAGCCTGGGCTGCCCAGCATGCCGCGGGCCCTGACTGGAAAGCAGTGAACCGCCAGTTGCACCAGTTTGCCGACCGTTGGCGCGATTCAGGCCATGTCAGCGAAAAAGTGTTTGCCGAGCTGCAGCCCTTGTGGAAGGCCGCCATTCACGCAGCCCATGCGCCAATGGAAGCCGTGCAAAAAGCCAGCTTGCAGCGTCGCCAGGCCCTGATCGAAGAGGCCAAGGCCCTGGGTGCCGAGCCCATGCTGCGCATTGACGCGGTCAAGTCTTTGCAACAACGCTGGCAAGTCGAGTCACAAAGCGTGACCTTGGACCGCCGTCAGGAACAAAAACTGTGGGACGCCTTCCGCCAGCCCATCGACGATGCCTTCCAGCGCAAAACACAGCAACGCGAGCAAGCGGCGGCGGCACTGACCGCGCACGACCAAGCGGTGCTGAAAGCCTCCAAGGATTTGGAAGCCGCCAGCGCCAAGGGCGACGCTGGCGCCATTCGTGCGGCCATGCAAGCCTTGGAGCAAGCCCTGCGTGGGCAAGCCCAAGGCCAGGCTGCTGCCGAGGTGGGCAAGCCTGCGGACGAAACGACCGCGACAGCCGCACCTGCGGAGGAAACTTCAGCAGCGGAAACCCCAGCGGCTGAAGCCTCAGCCGAGGCCACTGCCGAGCCCGCACCTGAGACTGCGAGCGAAACAACTCCCACGGCCGAAGCCGCAGACGTGCCCGCACCGGCACCCGCGCCTGCCCCGCGCCCCGCCAAGCCTGTGGTGGCGGTGCGCGGCGATGACCGCCCCGGCATGAAAAAAGCCGAGCCTGTGGCCCTGGGCCGAGATGGCCGCCCCAGCCGAGATGGCCGACCCAGCGGCAAGCCTGGCTTTGGCAACCGCGATGCCCGCGGCCCGCGTGAAGGGGGCCGAGACGGGGGTCGCGATGGCAGCCGTGAAGGCCGTGGCGATTTCCGCGACAGCCGCGAGCCGCGTGGCCCGCGCCTGGGCGACGCCGCCTTCCGCGCGCAACGCCAGGCCCTCGAGTTGGCGCAGCAAACCCTGCGCAAATTGGCAGCCCAAGCCCATGGCGAAACCCTCACCCATTTGCTCACGGCCTGGGAGAAGCGCGATGCCGAGCAACTGCCTGCGTTGCGCGATCTGAGCTCGCGCGTCTCAGCCACCCAACGCCAGGCCTGGTCACAGGCCCTGAGCGCCCCCGCTCGTGGCGACGACGCGCCCACCGCTTTGTTGCGCTTGGAAATTGCGGCCGAGGTGCCCACCCCGGCGCAACACATGGCCGATCGCCGTGCCTTGCAACTGCAATTGCTGACCCGTCGCAACGACCCCGCGCCCACGCAAACCTGGGCCCAAGACACGGCGAAAGTGTTGTCGGCCGGCTTTGATGCCGATCAGGCGCGTCGTTTGCAAAACGCGCTCAAGGCTTTGTTGAAAAACTAAGCTGTGCGGTGCGGCAGCACCGTCACGCGCGACCACACGCCTTGCTCGCAGCGCAGCACCTCGCCGCGCGGCGGCTGCGCGTGCAAGTCCCAATCGCTCAAGACCCAGCGTGACAGGCCGTCTCCCAGGTCATGGTCACCTGGACGATGGGTGTGGCCATGCAACAAAACCTGTGCCTGCGCTTGCGACAACCAATGGCGTGCGGCGTCCGAGTCGACATCGGCATAAGAAACGCCACTTTGTTTTCGGTGTTTGCTTTGCTGGCGCAAGCCTTGCGCGATGGCTTGGCGCTCGCTCAGTGGGCGCGACAAAAAAGCCTGTTGCCAAGCGGGCGTGCGAACCTCCTGGCGAAACTGCTGGTAGTCATGGTCGTCCAGGCACAGTCGGTCGCCATGGCTGAGCAGCACGGTTTGCTCGGCCGTTTGCAGCAAGCAAGGGTCTGGCAACGCGCGCAGTTGGGCCGCCTTGGCAAAGCCTTCGCCGGTTAAAAAATCGCGGTTGCCGCAGAGCCAGAACAGCGACAGGCGTTGCGCCGCCTGCTGCAGCACCGCCACGCATTCGCGCTCAAAGGCGCCGCTCTCCGACGCCAGCACATCGTCACCCACCCACACTTCAAACAGGTCGCCCAAGATGAACACCGCCTGGGCCGGCGTGCTCGCCATGTGCTGCGCCCAGGCCTTGAAGTTGTCAGGCTCGCTGGCCTGAAGGTGCAGGTCTGACAAAAAGTCGATGCAGCGCCAAGCCCGTGCGTCAACCCTCTGCAGCGGGGGCAACGGGGGCAGGGGACGCTGCGCGGCCATGCGGCTCAGATGATCACGGCCTTTTCAATGACCACGTCTTCTTTCGGCACATCGTCGTGGAAGCCACGGCGGCCGGTCTTGACGCCACGCAATGCGTCCACGATCTCGGTGCCGCCCACCACTTTGCCAAACACGGCATAGCCCCAGCCTTGCAGCGAGGGCGCGGTGTGGTTCAGAAAGCCGTTGTCAGCCACGTTGATGAAGAACTGTGCGGTGGCCGAGTGGGGCGCTTGCGTGCGCGCCATGGCCAAGGTGTACTTGTCGTTCTTCAAGCCATTGTTGGCTTCGTTTTGAATCGGCTCTTCACAGGGCTTTTGCTCCATGTCGGGGGTGAAGCCGCCGCCTTGGATCATGAAGCCGTCGATGATGCGGTGAAAAATCGTGTTGTCGTAATGGCCCTTGGCCACGTAGCCCATGAAATTGGCCGACGAGATGGGGGCTTTTTCGCCATCGAGCTCGATGGTGATGACACCATGGTTCTTGATGTGCAGTTCGACTTGGAGAGGGGTGCTCATGGTGTTTATTTCAAGAGAGTTGCAGATTGAATGATCACCGGCGTGCGTGGCACGTCGGTGGGGAAGGGGCCACCCGAGCCGGTGGGCAGGCTCTTGATGCGGTCCACCACCTCCATGCCGGAGACCACACGACCGAAGACGGTGTAGCCAAACAACTGAGGCGAGTTTTCCAGGTTGGCGCGCGGCACGTTGTTGTAGGTGCGGCCACCGTACTCGAAGCGTGCCACCGGGTCGCCAGGCGGAATGGGTGTGGGGTCCAGAAAGCCATTGTCTTTCACGTTGATGAAAAACTGTGAGGTCGCGGAATGGGGGTCGTTGGTGCGCGCCATGGCCAGGGTGCCCACCACATTGCGCGGCCCACCGGCCTCCAGGGCTTCGCGCCCTTCATGGCGCACCGGTGCACGCGTGGCCTTTTCGCGGTACTGGCTGTCATAGCCGCCGCCTTGCACCATGAAGTTGTTGATCACACGGTGAAAAATCGTGCCGTCGTAATGCTTGTCGTTCACATACTGCAAAAAGTTGGCCACGGTTTTGGGCGCCTTGTCGGCAAACAACTCGACCACCACCTCGCCTTGCGTGGTGGTGAATTTCACGCGCGGCAGGTTTTGCGCCCAAGCTTGGGTGGCAGCGCTCAAAAGCACCAGGCCGGCGAGGGCCAGGCGGCGACGGTTCACAGTCATGGTTGACCTTGCAGAAGTTTCAAGGCGGGTTGCAGTTGTTCCAGCTTGCGTGCCGCCGAGCCCAGTTTGGGGTCGAGGCTGAGCGCTTGCTGGTAAGACTGGCGCGCCAGTTGCATCAGCACATCGCCCAGGTTTTCATGGGCAATGGCATACGAGGGGTTGGTGCGAATGGCCATTTCAAAGGCCGCCTTGGCGCCGTCGATGTCGCCCTTGGCCGCCAAAATCACGCCCAGGTTGTTGTGGGGTTCCGGCAACTCGGGGAACTCTTGCACCAGGTCGCGGTAGATTTGCAAAGCCGCGTCACGCTGGCCCTGTCGGTCCAGCAGCATGCCTTTCCAAAAACGCATTTGCGGGTCGCGCGGTTTGGTGGCCAGGGCGGTTTCCACCAAGGCCAGGGCTTCTTTGTCTTTGGCTTGACGCAGCAACTTTTGAACGTCGTTGTGGTCTACCGCCCAAGCGCTCCAGCAACCCACAAGGCAGGCCACGCCAACCAGCACCCGTGCCAAGGCGCGTGTGCAAAAGAGGCCCAAGAAGGCAAATGACGGGGCAGGATGCATGGCCCGAAGCTAGGTTAAAAAATCAGGGAAAACACGTGGGAGGCACGCGTCAGACAGGCGATTTATACTGATGGCCATTGTAGTCCAGCAGTCAAAGACCTGCCTCCTTGGATATCCCCTTCGATCCTTTCGTGATCTGGCCCACGCCCTGACCCATGACGCTTCGCATTCACAACACGCTCACGCGTGCGCTGGAATCTTTTTCCCCGCTCGAACCCGGCCATGTGCGCATGTATGTGTGCGGCATGACGGTTTACGACCTGTGCCATCTCGGGCACGCCCGCTCCATGGTGGCCTTCGACTTGGTGCAGCGCTGGCTGCGCGCCAGCGGCTACCGCGTCACTTACGTGCGCAACATCACCGACATTGACGACAAGATCATTCGCCGCGCCTTGGAAAACGGCGAAACCATTCGCTCGCTGACCGATCGCATGATCGATGCCTTGCATCAAGATGCCGACGCCCTGGGCATCGAGCGCCCCACCCATGAGCCACGCGCCACCGACTATGTGCCGCAGATGTTGTCCATCATTGGACAGCTCGAAGCCAAAGGCCTGGCCTACCGCGCCCCCAGTGGCGACGTGAATTACGCGGTGCGCAAATTTCAGGGCTACGGCAAGCTGTCGGGCAAAACACTGGATGAGCTGCACGCCGGCGAGCGCGTGGCGGTCCTCGATGGCAAAGACGACCCGCTGGATTTCGTGCTCTGGAAAAGCGCCAAGTCCACCGAGCCCGACGATGTGAAGTGGGACAGCCCCTACGGCGCAGGCCGCCCTGGCTGGCACATTGAGTGCTCCGCCATGAGCTGTGAGATGCTGGGCGAGACCTTCGACATCCACGGTGGCGGGGCCGACCTGCAGTTCCCGCACCATGAGAACGAAATTGCCCAAAGCGAAGGCGCCACCGGACAGCCGCTGGCCCGCACCTGGATGCACAACGGCTTCATCAATGTGGACAACGTGAAGATGTCCAAAAGCCTGGGCAATTTCTTCACCATCCGTGATGTCTTGCAAAGCTTTGATGCCGAAACCGTGCGCTTCTTTGTGGTGCGCAGCCACTACCGCAGCCCGCTGAACTACAGCGATGTGCACTTGACCGATGCCCGCAATGCCTTGAAGCGTTTGTACACCGCACTCGATGCCGTGGCCCCGGCTGCCATCACCATCGATTGGACGCAGCCCCATGCCGCGCGCTTCAAAGCCGCCATGGACGAAGACTTTGGCACGCCCGACGCCGTGGCCGTGCTGTTCGATTTGGCTGGGGAAGTCAACCGCAGCCGCTCGGCCGAGATGGCTGGCTTGCTGAAGGCCTTGGGCGGTGTCTTGGGCTTGTTGCAAGACGACCCCAAAGCCTTCTTGCAAGCGGGCGCGTCCCTGGACGAAGCCGCCATTCAAGCCTTGATCGAGGCGCGCGCCGCCGCCAAAAAAGCGCGCGACTTTGCTGAGGCCGACCGCATCCGCCAAGACCTGGCCGCGCAAGGCATCGTGCTCAAAGACAGCCCCAGCGGCACCACCTGGGAGCGTGGCTGATGCCCACCACCCGCGAAATCGTGCCGGTCGTTCCCTCTTATTGGGACGAAGCCTGTCAGCACCTGATGAAAAAAGACCGGGTGATGAAACGCCTCATCCCCAAGTTCGGCAGCGCCCGCCTGGAAACCCGTGGCGACGCCTTCGTCACCCTGGCGCGCAGCATTGTGGGTCAGCAAATTTCGGTCAAGGCCGCCCAAACTGTCTGGGACCGCTTTGCCAAACTCAGTCGCCGCCTGACACCGCGCCAGGTGCTCAAACTCAAAGTGGACGACATGCGCGAAGCCGGCCTGTCGGCGCGCAAGGTGGAATACCTGGTTGATTTGGCCCTGCACTTCGACAATGGCGACCTGCACGTCACCAATTGGCAAGCCATGGACGACGAGGCCATCATTGCCGAGTTGGTGGCCATTCGCGGCATTGGCCGCTGGACCGCCGAAATGTTTTTGATCTTTCACCTGATGCGCCCCAACGTCTTGCCGTTGGACGATGTGGGCCTGATCAATGGCATCAGCCAGAGCTATTTTTCGGGGGAAGCCGTCAGCCGCAGCGACGCGCGCGAGGTCGCCGCCGCCTGGTCGCCGTATTGCAGTGTTGCAACTTGGTATATTTGGCGTTCGCTGGATCCGTTGCCGGTGGCTTACTGACCCCAGGAGAGAACATTGGGCAAAAGAACATTCCTTGACTTCGAGCAGCCGATTGCCGAGCTCGAGTCCAAAATTGAAGAGCTGCGTTATGTCCAAAGCGAGTCTGCGGTGGACATCTCCCAGGAAATCGAGCAACTGTCCAAGAAAAGCCAGCAGCTCACCAAAGACATTTACGGTGACCTGTCGCCTTGGCAAATCACCAAGATTGCCCGTCACCCCGAGCGCCCTTACACGCTGGACTACATTGCCGACATCTTCACCGACTTTGTCGAGATGCACGGCGACCGCCACTTTGCCGACGACCTCAGCATCGTGGGCGGCCTGGCCCGCTTCAATGGCCAGCCCTGCATGGTGCTGGGCCACCAAAAAGGACGCGACACCAAAGAGCGCGCCGCCCGCAACTTCGGAATGAGCCGCCCCGAGGGCTACCGCAAGGCCTTGCGCCTGATGAAGACCGCCGAAAAATTCAAGCTGCCCGTCTTCACGTTTGTGGACACCCCGGGCGCTTACCCCGGCATTGACGCTGAAGAGCGCAGCCAAAGCGAGGCCATCGGCCGCAACATTTTTGAAATGTCGCAACTCGAAGTGCCCATCATCACCACCATCATTGGCGAAGGTGGCTCAGGCGGCGCCTTGGCCATCAGCGTGGCCGACCAGGTGCTGATGCTGCAGTACTCGATTTACTCGGTGATCAGCCCCGAAGGCTGTGCCTCCATTCTCTGGAAAACCTCCGAGCGTGCCGAGGACGCTGCCGAAGCGCTGGGCATCACGGCCCATCGCCTCAAGGCGCTGGGGCTGATCGACAAAATTGTGAACGAGCCGGTCGGTGGCGCACACCGCGACCACCGCCAGATGACCGCCCAACTCAAGCGCGGCCTGAACGACGCGTGGCGCCAAGTCAGCGACCTGAAGGTCAAAGAATTGCTGGACCGCCGCTACGAGCGCCTGCAAAGCTATGGCCGCTTCACCGACACCAAAGCCGACGCCCGTTAAAGCGCCCTCGCTGGCGCATTTCACGCCCGGCTTGCCTTTCGCCGTCGCGCTCAGTGGCGGCGCCGACTCCACCGCCTTGTTGCTGGCCTGCGCCGAACGCTGGCCGGGGCAGGTGCGTGCCATCCATGTGCACCATGGCCTGCAAGCCGCGGCCGATGATTTCGAGCGGCATTGCCTGGCCTTGTGCAAAGAACTCAATGTGCCCCTGGTGGTGCAACGCGTCAAGGCGCGGCATGCTCCCGGCGAAAGCCCGGAAGATGCGGCCCGCAAGGCCCGTTACCAGGCGCTGGCCGATGTCGTGGCCACCCACTGGCCCGATGAAGTGCGCGACATCGCCTTGGCCCAACACGCCGATGACCAGGTGGAAACTGTGCTGCTGGCGCTGTCACGTGGCGCCGGCCTGCCGGGCATGTCGGCCATGCCCGCGGTGGCCCTGCGCTCAGGCTTGCACTTTCATCGGCCCTGGTTGGGGGAGTCGGGCGCGGCTTTGCGCGACTGGCTGCGCGAGCGCCAGGTGCGCTGGATCGAGGATCCCAGCAACCAGGACCTTCAATTCACACGCAACCGCATTCGCGCTGAAATTCTTCCTGCGCTGGCCAACGCCTTTCCCACTTTTCGCCAGACCTTTGCGCGCAGTGCAGCCCATGCAGCCCAGGCTCAGGTGTTGCTCGACGAGTTGGCGCAGTTCGATTTGCAGACCTTGGGGACGCCACCGCGCATCCAACTGTTGCAACAACTCAGCCACGCGCGGCAGGCCAATGCGCTGCGCCACTGGCTGGCCCAGCAGGGCAGCCCGGCCAGCACCGTGCAACTCAATGAATTGCTGCGCCAGGTCGATGCTTGCAGAACCCGAGGCCACCGCATTGCCCTGAAGATCGGGCGCGGGCAGGTGCGCCGCGAGGAGGACTGTCTCCATTGGTACAATCCCGAGGTTTTGCCTTAAGCACCTAGTACAACCATGGCATTGATCGTTCACAAATACGGCGGCACGTCGATGGGCTCGACCGAGCGCATTCGCAACGTCGCCAAACGCGTCGCCAAATGGGCCCGCGCCGGCCACCAGATGGTGGTGGTTCCCTCCGCCATGAGCGGAGAAACCAACCGCCTGCTGGGCTTGGCCAAAGAATTGGCGCCCTCACAAGCCGAGACCGGCTACTACCGCGAGCTAGACATGTTGGCCGCCACCGGCGAGCAAGCCTCTTCGGCGCTGTTGGCCATTGCGCTCCAAGCCGAAGGCATGCCCGCTGTCAGCTATTCTGGCTGGCAAGTGCCCATTCGCACCAACAGCGCCTACACCAAGGCCCGCATCGAGTCGATTGACGACGCGCGCGTCAAGGCCGATCTGAACGCCGGTCGCGTGGTCATCATCACCGGCTTTCAGGGCATCGACGATCAAGGGCACATCACCACCCTGGGGCGCGGCGGTTCTGACACCTCGGCCGTGGCCGTGGCTGCCGCCATGAAAGCCCATGAGTGCCTGATTTACACCGACGTCGATGGCGTCTACACCACCGACCCCCGCGTGGTGCCCGAAGCCCGTCGCTTGCTGACGGTCAGCTTTGAAGAAATGCTGGAAATGGCCTCGCTGGGCAGCAA
>CAINMN010000263.1 GCA_903850735.1 uncultured Burkholderiales bacterium
CGGCCCAGTTACGCGTGAATTGCGTACTGAGAAGTTCATGAAGATCGTGTCTTTGGCTCCTGAAGTTCTGTAAGGACTGTTCATGAACAAGATTCGCAAAGGCGACCAAGTCATCGTCCTCGCCGGGCGTGACAAAGGCAAGCGTGGCGTCGTCGCGCTGCGCAAGGATGACGACCACCTGTTGGTGGACGGCGTCAACATGGTCAAGAAGCACACCAAGCCGAACCCGATGGCCGGTACCACCGGTGGCATCGTCGAAAAGGCCATGCCGATCCATCAGTCCAACGTGGCGATCTACAACGCCGCCACGGGCAAGGCTGACCGCGTGGGCGTCAAACTGCTTGCCGATGGCAAGAAAGTTCGCGTCTACAAGTCCAATGGCGAAGAAATCAAGGCGGCATGACCATGGCACGACTGCAACAACACTATCGTGATAAGGTGGTCCCTGAGTTGACCGCCAAGTTCGGCTACAAGTCACCCATGGAGGTGCCGCGTCTGACCAAGATCACCCTGAACATGGGTGTGAGCGAGGCGGTGGCTGACAAGAAGGTCATGGACAACGCCGTGGGCGACCTGACCAAGATCGCTGGCCAAAAGCCGGTGGTGACCAAGGCCAAGAAAGCCATCGCAGGCTTCAAGATCCGTGAGGGCCAGGCGATTGGCTGCATGGTGACGCTGCGTGGCGTTCGCATGTACGAATTCCTGGACCGTTTCGTCACCGTGGCACTGCCCCGCGTGCGTGACTTCCGTGGTATTTCGGGTCGTGCGTTTGATGGCCGTGGCAACTACAACATCGGCGTCAAAGAGCAGATCATTTTCCCTGAGATCGAGTACGACAAGGTCGACGCCTTGCGCGGTCTCAACATCAGCATCACCACGACGGCCAAGACCGATGACGAGTGCAAGGCACTCCTCGCGGGCTTCCGTTTCCCGTTCAAGAACTGAGGTGGCACGTGGCTAAAGTAGCTTTGATCGAGCGCGAGCTCAAGCGTGAAAAACTGGTGGCCAAGTACGCGAAGAAATACGCGGAACTGAAAGCCATCGCCAACGATGCCAAGCGCAGCGATGAAGAGCGTGCTGCTGCCCGTCTGGGTTTGCAGAAGCTTCCCCGCAACGCGAACCCGACTCGCCAGCGCAACCGCTGCGAGATCACCGGTCGTCCGCGTGGCACCTTCCGTCAGTTCGGCCTCGGCCGCGCCAAGATCCGTGAACTCGCCTTCGAAGGCAACATTCCCGGCATCACCAAGGCCAGCTGGTAATCAGGCAGGAGAGATTCAACATGAGCATGAGTGATCCCATCGCCGACCTGCTGACCCGTATTCGCAATGCGCAAATGGTGGCCAAGCCCACCGTGATGGTGCCATCTTCCAAAGTGAAGATCGCCATCGCGCAAGTGCTGAAGGACGAGGGCTACATCGACGGCTTCCAAGTCAAATCCGAGTCCGGCAAGAACGAACTCGAAATCACCCTGAAGTACTACGCTGGCCGTCCGGTCATTGAGCGTATCGAGCGCGTCAGCCGTCCTGGCTTGCGTGTGTACAAGGGCCGCGACGCCATTCCTCAGGTCATGAATGGCCTGGGCGTGGCCATCGTCACCACCCCCAAAGGCGTGATGACCGACCGCAAAGCACGCGCAACCGGTGTCGGTGGCGAAGTGTTGTGCTACGTCGCTTAATGGCAGGAGAGACGAAATGTCCCGAGTAGGAAAAATGCCTGTGACCATCCCGCAAGGCGTGGATGTGTCCATCAAGGAAGACCAGATCAGCGTGAAAGGTGCCGGCGGCACCCTGAGCGTGGCCTCCAGTGCCCTGGTGACGGTGCAAAACGAAGGCGGCAAGCTGACCTTCGTGCCCGCCAACGAGTCTCGCGAAGCGAACGCCATGAGCGGCACGCTGCGCCAGTTGGTGAACAACATGGTGGTGGGTGTGACCAAGGGCTTCGAGAAGAAGTTGTCCCTGGTGGGCGTGGGCTACAAAGCCCAGGCGCAAGGCACCAAGCTGAACCTGGCTGTGGGTTTCTCGCATCCCGTCAACATCGACATGCCGGCTGGCATCAAGGTGGAGACGCCTGCGCCGACCGAAATTCTGATCAAGGGCGCTGACCGTCAGCGCGTGGGTCAGGTGGCCGCTGAGATTCGTGCGATTCGTCCGCCCGAGCCCTACAAGGGCAAAGGCATCCGCTATGCGGACGAGAAGATCACGATCAAAGAGACCAAGAAGAAATAAGGAGCTGCAACATGTTGACCAAAAAAGAGCAGCGTCTTCGCCGGGCCCGTCAGACCCGCATCCGTATTGCCACCCAGGGCGTCGCACGCCTGATGGTGAACCGCACCAACCTGCACATCTACGCCAGCGTCATTTCTGGCGATGGCAGCAAAGTGCTGGCCGCCGCTTCCACGGCCGAAGCCGAAGTCCGCAAGGACCTGGGCGCTTCGGGCAAGGGCGGCAACACCGCCGCCGCCACATTGATTGGCAAGCGCATTGCAGAAAAAGCCAAGGCAGCTGGCGTTGAGAAGGTCGCTTTTGACCGCTCCGGCTTCGCCTATCACGGCCGCGTCAAGGCGTTGGCCGAAGCCGCGCGTGAAGCGGGCTTGCAGTTCTAAGCAGATCGGAAAATAACATGGCAAAAGTTCAAGCTAAAGTGCAAGACGACAGTCGTGACGACGGTATGCGCGAGAAGATGATCGCGGTGAACCGCGTCACCAAGGTGGTCAAGGGTGGCCGTATTCTTGGTTTCGCAGCGTTGACCGTGGTCGGTGATGGCGATGGCCGCGTCGGCATGGGCAAGGGCAAATCCAAAGAAGTGCCGGCTGCTGTGCAGAAGGCCATGGAAGAAGCCCGCCGCAACATGACCAAGGTGTCGCTCAAGAACGGCACCATCCACCACAACGTGACCGGTCACCACGGCGCCGCTGTTGTGATGATGGCCCCGGCCCCCAAGGGTACCGGCATCATCGCTGGCGGCCCGATGCGCGCTGTGTTTGAATACATGGGCATCACCGACATCGTCGCCAAAAGCCACGGTTCATCCAA
>CAINMN010000264.1 GCA_903850735.1 uncultured Burkholderiales bacterium
CAAGAACCCTAAAAAGAAACCGATGAAGCTGTTGCGAAGAAATTTCACTGTCGTGTGCATGACTTGCCAATGCCCCCTACTCATCCTAAAGTGACTCTTTCTGAATTGAACCACACCCACCACCATGTCCCAAGCCCTCGATTCGATCACCCAGCGACTCAGCCAACTCTACACCGGCGCCGTGCACGATGTGTTGCGCGGCTTGGGTCACGACAATTGCGTGCTGCCCACCGAGCTGCGCCCCCTGGACCCCACCCTCAAAGTGGCCGGTCGCGTGTGGACCGTCTCGGGCCACATTGACCGCACCATCTCTCGCCATGACAGCCTGTTGGGCTGGACCACCTTGCTTTCCAAAGCGCCCGCAGGCCATGTGGTGGTTTGCCAACCGAACAACAAAGAAGTCGCGCTGATGGGTGAATTGTCGGCGGAAACACTGAAAAACAAAGGCGTTCTGGGCTATGTGGTCGATGGTGGCTGCCGCGACACAGATTTCATCCTGGACCAAGGTTTTCCGGTGTTTCACAGCTTTTTCACGCCCTCGGACATCGTGGCGCGCTGGCGCCCCGATCGTTATGAAGAGCCCGTCACCTTGGGCACTGTGACGGTGTGCACAGGCGATTACATTCTGGGCGATCGGGATGGTCTGGTGGTCATTCCCCAAGCCATGATTCAAGATGTGCTGGACAAAACCGAGCAAGTGGCCAGCACCGAAAACCTGGTGCGCGATGCCATTCGTGGCGGCATGGACCCGGTGCAAGCCTATTTGAAGTACGGCAAGTTCTAAAACAAGGAGACCACAGATGACAAGCCCCAACCCTCGCTGGAAACAACGCCCACCCGGCTCGACCTGGGGCGACTTTGGACCCGACGACCAATACGGCCGGATGAACCTGCTGACGCCCGACAAAGTGCGTCAAGGCATTGCCGAAGTGAAAGAAGGCTTGACCTTCAACCTCAGCTTGCCGCTCGATGTGCCCGGTGGCAACGTGCTGAACCCCCGTCGCTTGCCGCCGGTGTTGCGACCGACCTTGCGCAACGGCAAGCCCAATTTGAATTACCAACTGTGGTGTGACGACCCCAGCTGCACCGATGTGATCAGCGATGACCTGGTCATCATGCACTTGCAGTACAGCACGCAATGGGACAGCCTGGCCCATGTGGGCTCGATGTTCGATGCCAACGGCGACGGCCAACCCGAGCCGGTGTACTACAACGGTTTTCGCGCAGGCATCGACGTGGTCGGCCCCGCCAGCGGCGAAGGCGCCGGCATTTTTGACTTCGCCAAAATTCCCCGCGAGTCCACCTCGCAAGCCAAAGCCCTGGGCATCGACAAAATGTCCGAGCGCTGCGTGCAAGGCCGTGCCGTGATGATCGACCTGCACGCCCATGTGGGGCGCCAGCGCGTCAACATCGACTATGAGCAGCTCATGGACATCATGAAAAAAGACCATATCAGCGTCGAACAAGGCGACATGGTGTGCCTGCACACGGGCTTTTCTGAAATGCTGCTGGAAATGAACAAGCAGCCGGATGGCGAACTGCTGGACAAGAGTTGCGCGGTGCTGGAAGGCCGCGATCCTCGCTTGTTGCAGTGGATCACCGACTCGGGCCTGGTGGCCTTGATTGCCGACAACTATGCGGTGGAAGCCCATCCGGCGTCGCCCAAAGCCGGACCCTGTGCCACCTTGCCCATTCACGAGCACTGCCTGTTCAAACTCGGGGTGCACCTGGGTGAAATTTGGCATCTGACGCCCTTGGCCAACTGGCTGCGGGCACACAAGCGCTCGCGCTTCTTGCTGACCGCCCCGCCCCTGCGCTTGCCCGGTGCTGTCGGCTCGCCAGCCACCCCCATTGCCACGGTGTGAGGCCGCCATGAAACAAACCCTTCGATCGCTTTTGTGGGCAGCCATGAGCTGCCTCTTGGCCGCGTCCGTCCAGGCACAGCCTTACCCCAGCAAACCCGTGCGCGTGGTGGTGCCCTACCCACCCGGTGGTCCCACCGACATCGTGGCGCGCGTGCTGTTTCAGCAAGTGGCAGAAAGCACCGGCCAGCAATTTGTGATTGACAACCGTGCAGGCGCGGGCGGCAACATTGGCGCAGAGCATGTTGCAAAATCGACTGCCGATGGCTATACCTTGTTGATTGGCACGACGGCCCATGCCATCAACATGTCGCTCTTCAAGTCTTTGAACTACGACGTGCAAAAGGACCTGGCGCCCGTGAGTTTGTTGACGCAAGGGCCCCTGGTCCTGGTCACCCACCCGCAATTCCCTGCCAACAGCGTCAAAGAGCTGATCGACATGGCCAAGGCCAAGCCGGGCAGTTTGAACTTTGCCTCTTCAGGCAATGGTCAGTCCACGCATTTGTCGGCCGAGCTGTTCAACAGCATGGCGGGGACCAAGATGGTCCATGTGCCCTACAAAGGCAGTGCACCGGCACTCAGCGACCTGATGACCGGCCAAGTGGGCATCATGTTCGACACCACCTTGTCTGCGATGCCCTTTGTGCGCGCCGGCAAGCTCAAAGCCCTGGGGGTGACCAGCCCACAACGCACACCGGCCGCGCCAGATGTGCCCACCATCGCAGAGTCGGGCTTGCCGGGCTATGAAGTGTTTGCCTGGAATGGCGTGTTTGTGCCAGCGGGTACGCCCAAGGCCGTCGTTGTGCAACTCAACGAAGAAATTCGCAAAGCCATGCAATTGCCGCAGGTGCGCGACAAGTTCAGTGCGCAAGGCTTTGCGGCCTCCTGGAACACGGCTGATCAGTTTGGCGTGTTTGTGCGCAACGAAGTCGACAAATGGGCCCGCACCGTCAAGGCCTCGGGCGCCACCCTGGATTGAGGCTGACGGGCGCGGGGCTGCTCAGTCGGCCTTGGCGCCCGAGTCTTTCACCACCTTGGCCCATTTGAGCAATTCGCTCTTGCAATAAGCCGCGAACTCCTCGGGCGAGTTGCCAACCGGCTCCGCGCCCAGCGCGGCATAGCGCTCTTTGACGTCCGGCAGTTTCAGGATGCGTGCCACCTCGTTGGCCAACTTGTCGGTCACCTCTTTGGACAAACCTTTGGGCCCCCACAGGCCGTACCAGGTGCTGATGTCGTAACCGGGAACGCCGGCTTCTGCAACGGTGGACAGGTCAGGCACGGCCAAGGAGCGCTTGGCCGTGGTGACGGCCAGGGGCCGCAGCTTGCCCGCCTTCACAAAGGGCATGGCCGAAGGCATGGAGTCAAACATCAGCTGAACCTGCCCGCCGATCAAATCGGTCAAGGCTGGCGAGCTGCCTTTGTAGGGCACGTGCTGCATGTCGATGCCGGTGGCCAGCTTGAAAGACTCGCCTGCGAGGTGAGGCGCTGCGGCATTGCCCGAGGAAGCAAAGTTCAATTTGCCAGGATTGGCTTTCGCATAGGCAATCAATTCTTTGACCGAACGCACGGGCAAGTCGTTGTTGACCACCAGGATCAATGGCACGTGGGCCAGTTGCGTGATGGGCGTGAAGTCGGTCAAGGCATCAAAGGGAATCTTGGGGTAGAGGCTGGGGTTGATGACATGGATGGAGGCATTGCCCAGCAAGGTGTAGCCATCGGGTGCGGCCTTGACCACATCGGCGGAACCCATCATGCCCGAGCTGCCCGCTTTGTTGTCGATGGCAAAGGCTTGCCCAAAGCGCTCCCCCAACTTGGTGGCCACAATCCGCGCCAACACATCGGTGGGTCCGCCCGGTGGAAAGGGCACCACCATGCGCACGGCGCGCGAGGGGTAGGCCGCCGTTTGCGCCCAGCCCAAAGGCAGGGCACCGAGCAGACCCATGCCCATCAGGGCACGGCGTTGAGAGGATGTGGGGGTATTCATGCGCTTGTCTCTCCTTGGTAGGCTGCACGCTGTTGGATCATGTGTTCAATTTCGGCTTCGTTGAAGCCCATCTCCTGCAAGACAACCTGGGTGTGCTCACCCAAGCGGGGTGCGGGCTTGACATCGCGCGAAGCCCCAGGCAAATGCGGCACTTTCACCTCCCCATAAGGGGCTTGGGGGACGCTGCAAAAATAGTTCATGGCCTGCATTTGCGCATCGTCATACAGATCGAAGTAATCGTGGACCGGGCTCACGAGCACATCGGCCGCTTCCAGCTTTTGCATCCAGGCCTCGCGCGTGTCCTGCGCCAGGGCTTCGCCCAGATCGGCATTGATTTCTTTCAAATACCGCTTGCGCACATCGCTGTCGGCATAACGTGGGTCAGACAGCCAGTTGTCGCGCCCCACCGCCTTGGCCAAGCGGATGAACATGTCGGCGTTGCTGCATGCCACCACCATCCAGCCTGATTTCGTGCGGAATTCGCCCGCTGGAGCAAATACCGCCACCTTTTCAGAGGGGTTGCGGTCAAACAAATACGCATTCACCATCGGGCCGGCTTGGAAAGCCGCACAACATTCCACCAAGGAAATCTCGACGTGCTGCCCGCGCCCGGTTTCCGTGCGCTGATACAGTGCAGCACTGATGGCTTGTGCCGCATACAAGGCGCTGATGTTGTCCGGGACATACAAGCCCATGCGGCGTGGCCGCTCGGCATCGCCATTGACCACGGCCATGCCGGAATAGGCTTGCACGACAGAATCGGTGGCCGGCTTGCTTTTCAGCGGGCCTTGCGTGCCAAAGCCGGTGATGGAGCAATACACGAGGCGGGGATTGAGTTCAGACAAGGCCTCGTAGTCCAAACCCAATTTTTTCATCACGCCATGGCGAAAATTTTCCACCAGCACATCGACTTGGGTAATCATGCGCAGCAAGGCTTCGCGCCCCAAGGCGCTGGCAGCGTCAATGGCCACGCCGCGCTTGTTGAAATTGCCGGCCAGGGCATTGGCGCTCATGCCTTGCTGGCTGGCCCCTGTGCCGCGAATCCAATCGCCACCCAGTGGTTCGACCTTGATCACACGGGCACCTTGCCGCGCCAGGATACCGGCGCTGACGGGACCTGCGATGCCTTGGCTCATGTCGAGCACGGTCAGTCGTTGAAATGCCTGCATGAAGTTCCTTGTTCAATCCGTGACAACTCTGCTCAAACACTATACGAATTCCCATTAAGATGGTCTATTGCTTAGGTGACTAGGAAAGAAAACATGACCTCTGAAGCCCGTCGACAACTTTTGGGGGGCGCCGCTGCCTCGCTGGCTCTGGCAGGACTGCCTGCACTGGCTCAAACGCCTGCCACCACCCGCACCACCCGATTGATCGTGCCGTTTCCGCCGGGCGGTCCTGTCGACCTGACCGGACGCTTGTTGGCGCAAAAGCTCACCGAACTCTGGGGCCGTCAAGTCATGGTGGAAAACAAGGCCGGGGCCGGGGGCATCGTCGGCGCGGAATACGCAGCCAAAGCCTTGCCCGATGGCAACACTTTTTTCTTGTGCAGCATCCACCACTCGGTCCTGCCCAGCCTCAAGCCCAAGCTGTCTTATGACATCGAGCGCGACTTTGTGCCTGTGAGTGGGGGCGCCATGTTCCCGGTCATTTTGGTGGCGCATCCCTCTTTGCCAGTTCAATCGGTCAGCGAGTTGATCGCTTATGCCAAGAAAAACCCGAAGAGCCTGGCCTATGCCTCAGCCGGCAATGGCGGTGGCACCCATCTTTCGGCGGAACTTTTCAACATGTTGGCTGGCACCACCCTGAACCACATCCCCTACAAAGGGAGTGCGCCCGCCATGACCGATGTGCTCGGGGGTCAAGTGCCGCTGATGTTCAGCGATGCCCCCACCGCCCTGCCCTTTATCCGCAACGGCAAGGTCAAGGCCTTGGCGGTGGCCAGCACACAGCGCTACAGCCTGATGCCTGATTTGCCCACCCTGGCCGAATCTGGCCTGCCGGGCTATGAGGCTTACTCTTGGGCAGCGGTGGTCGCGCCAGCGGGTACACCCAAGGACATCGTGAGCCAAGTGAGCAAAGACATCGTGAAAGTTTTGTCGCTGCCTGAAACGCGTCAGCGGTTTCACGAAGCCGGGGCTGACCCCTTTCCCACCACGCCTGAAGGTTTCGCCAAAATTTTGCGCAGCGAAATTGAAAAGTGGCAACGGGTAGTCAAGGCGGCCAACATTCAGGCAGACTGAACCCCGCTTGTGTTTCCCGCCATGTCTTTCAAGCCTGCTGCACTCATTTTTGACTTGGATGGCACCCTGGTCGACAGCGAAACCCATGGCCTGAACGTGATGCATGAAGAGGCCCAAAAACTGGGCGTCACCATCAGCCTGCAAGAGGCCCATCACGCGTTTCGCGGCAAAAAAATGGCGCTGTGCGTGCAAAGCATTGCAAGCCGTTTGCCACAGGCGCCTGCCGAGAATTTTGAGGTGGCGTTCACGGCCCACCTGCGTCGCTGCATGGCGGTACGCTTTCGTGAAGCGCTAGAGCCCATGCCCGGCGCCTTGGACTTGGTGTCACAACTGGCCTTGCCGTTCGCCATCGCTACCAATGGCCCACGCGAAAAAGCAGAGCTCACCTTGGGCTTGACCGGCTTGCTGCCTTTTTTCAAAGATCACTTGTACTGCGCCTACGATATCGGCACTTTCAAACCAGACCCTGATTTGTTCTGGCATGCGGCCAAACAATTGGGCATCCCTGCCCACCAGTGTGCCGTGGTGGAAGACAGCCTGCCAGGCGTGATGGCGGGCTTGGCCGCAGGCATGCATGTTTACTCGTTGTGTGATCCGGCCGCGGTGACGCCAGACATCGCTGCGCGCATTCAAGCCATCAGCGGCTTGCCTGAATTGCAAGCTTTGCTGATGTGATGACAGCAGCCCTCAGCTGACCACGCACAGGTGCCACGGCACAAACTCGTGGTCGCCCAAGCCCAAAGCCTCGCTCTTGGTGGGCTCGCCAGAAGCATGCTGAATGAAATTGGCTTATTCGGCCTTCACGCCTGCAGAGGTGATGACCTTGCCCCATTTGACAATTTCATCGTCCAAAAATTTCACCGCTTGGTCAGGGGTGCTGCCCACAGGCTCCAGGCCCAAGGCCTCAAAGCGCGCGCGCAATTCGGGCGAATTCAAGGCACGTGCAGTTTCAGCCGAGAGCCGGGCCACGATCTCTTTGGGCACACCGGCAGGTGCCAGGAAAAGCACCCAGGTGGAAGCCTCCAGTGGCGGTCCACCAGCCTCGGCCAAAGTGGGCACCTCGGGCGCGCTGGGGATGCGTTTGGACGAGAACATGCCCAGGGCCTTGATCTTGCCGCTGCGCACATGCGGCATCAGCGACACCGGGGTGTCCACCAGGATCTGAATGGAGTTGCCCATCAGGTCTTGCAAAGCGGGCGCGGTGCCTTTGTAGGGCACGTGCACCATTTGGGTCCCGGTGTTCAATTTCAGGAACTCCGTGGTCAAGTGCGCGGCGGCACCGATGCCCGAGGAACCAAAAGACACCTTGTCGGGATTGGCCTTGGCAAAACTGATCAATTCCTTGACATCCTTGACCGGAAAATTGTTGCTGGCCGTCAGAATCAGCGGGGTGATGCCCACCACGGACACTGGCGCAAAACTTTTCACCGGGTCGTACGGCATGCGACCGGCATAGAGCGTGGCATTGGCCGCGTGGGCCGCAATGACGGTGAGAAAGGTGTAGCCGTCTGGTTGGGCGCGGGCCACAAATTCCGAGCCCAGCAAAGAATTCGCCCCGGGCTTGTTCTCCATGACGATTTGCCAGCCGGTGAGCTCCTGCACCTTTTGAATCACCATGCGGGTGGTGCTGTCGGTCAAGCCGCCCGGCGTGTAGGGAATGACCCAGCGGATGGGCTTGTTGGGCCAGGCGCTGGCAGGCGCTTGGGCCCAAGTCAGGGTGCTGCTTGCCAAGCAAGCG
Source organism: uncultured Burkholderiales bacterium (assembly GCA_903850735.1). GTDB lineage: Bacteria > Pseudomonadota > Gammaproteobacteria > Burkholderiales > Burkholderiaceae_C > Limnohabitans. The sequence continues at coordinate 7,828 of CAINMN010000264.1, forward strand.
ATCGCAGCGAGGGAGCGAAGCCAGTTTCGGCGCATGGTTTCTCCTTGTTGAAAAGCTGCCAACGGGGCATGCCTGCGCAAACATAGCGACTACCGCCCCACTTGAACAGCCGTGACAACCCCAAGCATGAAGATCAGGGCTTGCCCTTAGGTCGAAAGAACACAGGGTACTGTCGCTCGACCAACGGCCCCGCCAGATCCCATGCGTGGCAGCGCCCCAGATGGGGTGGCGGTTTTGTGGGGTCGGGTGAAGTGAAAGCGCCTTGAATGGTCTGAAAAGCCACGGTCGCCATGTTGAACAGCAGTTCGCGCAAATGCGTACAGCCTTGCACGCCACCCAGGTTCTTCTCAATGGCTTTGCGCCAGCCCGCGCCCAGGGTACAGCCCACCATGCGTTGCATAGCAGCGGCGGCTGTCGGACACTCGCGGTGCGGCGTGCTGTCCATGGCAACGGCAATGTCATGGATCAACAATTGGGCATCCACGGTCAATCGGATGGCCAAATGGTGGATGGGCTCGCCCGGTTGCCACACACCCTCCTCTTGCAAATCGAACACCAGGCTTTTGGTGTCTTTCATTTCACCTTCGATGTCCCACAAGCCATCGTCGCGGCGATAGCCCTGAAAACTCACTTGGCGGGTATGTTCTGGGGCGCGGGGTTGAGGTGATGGCAGTGGCACGGGCAGTCTCGAGCAAAGGATGACAAGCTGCCATTGTGCACATGCAAAATGTCTCGCTGGCGACTGAGGCATTGGGCGGCATCGCGCACAGTCCCAACACCACAAGGAACTCCTGCATGAAGATCACCCGATTGGAAGTGTTTGCCCTGCGCGCGCCAGCACCCGAACGCCCCCACTGGACCAGCCATTTCATCGTGCCCACCGCCAATGAAATTTTGGTGCGGCTGTACACCGACGAAGGCATCGAGGGTTTTGGGCTGGCCACCAGCTACACCCCGATTGACTTCGCCATCAAGGCCTGGAAGGGCGGCCTGGCCGAGCAAATCATTGGCGAAGACGCCCTCGCGCCCGAGCGCCTCTACCAAAAACTGTTTGCCCTGACCACCAGCAAAGTGGCCAATGAAAAAGGCTGGTCGCGCGAAGCGCTGATCCGCATTTCAGCGGCCGTGGACATCGCTTGCTGGGACATCGTGGGCAAGGCGGCGGGCCTGCCGCTTTACCGCTTGTTCGGCGGCTACCGTGACAGCGTGCCGGCCTATGTGACCTGCGGCTACTACCGCGAAGGCAAAGACCATGCGGAGCTGCGCGATGAAATGCACATGCTGCTCGACCAAGGCCACACTGGCTTCAAGGCCAAGGCCGGTGGCCTGCCTGTCCCTGAGGATGTGGAACGCATGGCCGTGATGCGCGAAGTGATTGGCCCGAACCGCGATTTCATGATCGACCCCAACCGCGCCTGGGACTTGCCCACCGCCATCGATGCCGCACACCGTCTGGAAGCCCTCAACCCGCGCTGGCTGGAAGAGCCCATTCGCTGGGAAGATGATCGGCGGGGGCTGAAACTGCTGGCGCAGAAAACACGCATCCCCTTGTCGGGCGGCGAAAGCGAGATGACCAGCTACGGCTGTCGCGCCATGCTGGAAGAACAGGCCATTCAAATCTTGCAGTTTGATTGCACGATGATGGGCGGCTTCACCGAAGGCCGCAAGCTCACCGGCCTGTGCGAACTGAACCATGTGCAAGTCGCCCCGCACCATGATTGCTTCATCCATGCCCACATCGTGGCCTCCAGCCCTGCGGGCTGCATTGTGGAAGCCTTCACCGACCCGGAGCGTGACCCCTTGCAAGCCGAGCTGTATGAAGACCCGCCGGAAATTCGCAACGGCGTGCTGCACCTCAAACAAAGCCCAGGCCTGGGCTTGACCTTGTCGCAAGCCGCGCTGGCCAAATACGGCCAACGTATTGTTTAATGAACCCCAGGAGACAAAGATGAAAAAAATACTGACACGCGTGGCCTTGGCCATCGGTTTGACGGCGATGGCCTCTTCGACTTTTGCCCAAGCGGCCGCCAATTACCCCGCACGCCCCATCAAGATCGTGGTGCCCTTTGCCCCCGGTGGCACCACCGACATGCTGGCGCGACTGGTTGGCCAAAGGCTCACGCAGTCCTGGGGGCAACCCGTGGTCATCGAAAACAAACCTGGCGCGGGTGCCACGCTGGGCGCGGACATCGTGGCGAAATCCGCACCGGATGGCTACACCCTGCTCATGGGCGCTGCGCACCACACCATCGCCCAACAGGTCTACGCCAAAATTCCCTACCACTTCGACCGCGACTTCGCGCCCATTACCATGGTGGCCATGGTGCCCAACATGGTGGTGGTCAACAGCGAGGTGCCTGCCAAAAACATTGCTGAATTCATTGCTCTGGCCAAAACCCAACCCGGCAAGCTCAATTACGGCTCGGCCGGTGCCGGCACGGCCCACCACCTGATTGGTGAAATGTTCAAGCTGCGCGCCGGCGTGGATCTGGTGCACGTGCCGTACAAAGGCAGTGCGCCGGCCGTGGCCGACTTGCTCAGTGGCCAGGTTCAGTTGATGTTTGACACCGTCACCTCCGGCTTGCCGCAAGTCAAAGCCGGCAAACTGCGTGCACTGGCCGTCACCACGGCCAAGCGCTCATCGGCCATGCCCGATGTGCCCTCCTTGTCGGAAACAGCCTTGCCGGGCTTTGATGTGGGCACCTGGTTTGGCTTGCTGGCGCCAGCTGCCACCCCACCCGCCATCGTGCAAAAGCTCAATGCCGAAATTGTGAAAATCATCCAGCAACCGGATGTGCGCAAGCAAATGCTGGAGGCTGGCTCGGAGCCCATGGGCAACACCTCGCAACAAATGGCGGCCCAAATCAAGGCCGAGCTCGAAGCCTTTGAATCCGTGGTCAAGCAAATCAAATTGGTGGTGGAGTGAAGCGCCATGGCGGCCATTGAATTCAGCAACCTGGGCCTCAGCGGCCTGAAAGTTCCTGCCCTGTGGCTGGGCACCATGATGTTTGGCGACCAAACCGATGAGGCCGAAGCGCGCAATATTGTGGATGCCACAAGCGACGCCGGCCTCAACGCCATCGACACGGCCGACAACTATGCCGGCGGCGAATCGGAGCGCATGGTGGGCCGGCTGATTGCCAAGGACCGGGACCGCTGGATCCTGGCCACCAAGGTGGCCAATCCCATTGGCCAGGAACCCAACGACCGTGGCTTGTCACGGCGCTGGCTCTTGAAAGAGGTGGACAACAGCCTGCAGCGTTTGCAAACCGATTGGATCGATGTGTATTACATGCACCGTGACGACGAAAGCACGCCCATTGAAGAGACCCTGAGCACGTTCGCACGGCTGATCGAGCTGGGCAAAATTCGTTATTACGGCGTCTCCAACTTCCGCAGCTGGCGCGTGGCGCGCATGGTGGAAACGGCAAGGCACATGGGCATTCCACAACCCATTGTGTGCCAACCGCCCTACAGCGCGGTCACACGCCAAATTGAAACCGAGCTGCTGCCCTGCTGCGACCACTATGGCGTGGGCGTGGTAGCCTACAGCCCGTTGGCACGAGGTGTGCTCACGGGCAAATACAAGCCGGGCGCGGCCCCCGAAGCTGGCAGCCGCGCGGCGCGCGGTGACAAGCGCATCTTGCAAACCGAGTTCCGGCCAGAGTCGCTCGAAGTGTCGCAAGCACTCTGTGAGCATGCCGCACAGCGTGGCATGAGCCCGACGCAATTCGCCATTGCCTGGGTGCTGAACAACCAACGCATCCAGGGCGTCATTGGTGGGCCACGCACCCTGGCCCAATGGCAGGACTATCTGGCGGCCATGTCTGTCAAGCTGTCAGCAGAAGATGAAGCCGTGGTGGATCATTGGGTGCCCCAAGGCTATGCCTCCACCCATGGCTACAACGACCCGCAATACCCGCTCACCGGCCGGATCGCCAAACCCTGACCCTTGTCATTGCGAGGCCCAAAGGGCCGCGGCAATCTCACGCCGCAGGGAGATCGCCGCGCAGCGCTGGCGATGACGCTGGGGTTAGAGGATGCGGCCGTAGCGGTGCAAGGAAAGCAAGCAACCCCACAGGGCCAACAACATACCCAAAGCGGCCATGGCACCGGTCACCTCGGTCACCGCACGTTTTTCGAAACGGAAGCGGTGTCCCAGCATGTCATAAATTTTGTGCAAATCTTGTGCGCTGCTGGCCCGGAAATACTCGCCTTGCGTTTCGGCGGCCACCTTGTGCAACATGTCTTCTTCCAAGCGAACACGCATAGACCGGCCTTGGGCTTGCACAATGGCGCCTTCTGGCGTGCCCACACCCACGGTGTAAATCCGCACCTTGTGTTCCGCCGCCAATTTGGCCATGGCCAACAGGTCTGGCCCCATGTTGCCCTGGCCATCGCTGAGCAACACAATCGCCATGGAGCGCCCCTGCGGCACTGGGTTGGTGGACGGGGCTGGCTGTGAGGGAACAGGCTGCGTTGGCGGCTTGGCGGGCTTGCCATCCATCGCCTCGTTGATGATTTTTTGCGCGTCAATGTTGGCACCTGGCAGCAGAGCCTCCAGGGAAATCAACACGCCCGTGCCCAGCGCGGAGCCGTATTGCAGTGGCAAATTTTCAAGGGCACGCAGCAAGTCATCGCGTTGATCGGTCGGCGCTTGTGCCAGCGCCGCCGTGCCAGCGATGGTGACCAAGCCCACCCGCAAACGCGCGGGCTTGTCTTCGATGAAACGCTCAGCTGCCGCTTTGGCGGCCTCGAAACGGCTGGGCTCCAGGTCTTTGGCGCGCATGCTGCCGGAAATGTCCATGGCCAGCATGACTGTGGCCTCTCGCATGGGCGTGAGCATGACCGCTTGCGGCCGCGCCAAAGCCAGACAAAGGCAAGTCAAACCCAGCAAGACCAAGATCAGGGGCGCATGCGACAACCACTTGGCTTTGAACCCAGCAGGCGCAGCGGCGCTTGCGCGTTGCAGCCGTAGGTAAACCCACAGCAAGATCGGCACAAGTACGCCACTGGCCAGCAAGGGCGGCCACAAAAAATGCACACTGAAAAGATCAGGCATGCAAGCTCCTGCGCTTGCGCAGCGCCACGAACTGCCGCACCGCCAAAGCCAGATCTTCGTCGGTGGCAATGGCCAAGCCATCCATGCCGGCTTGGGTCAGGGCAGCATGAAAGGCCTCTTCACGCGCCAGCGCAAGGTCGGCATAGCGTTGCCTGAAAGCGGGATCGGAGGTGTCCAGCAGCAACTGTTCGCCGGACTCGGCATCTTCCAGCCACATCAGGCCAGCTGCGGGCAACTTGGTTTCCAGCGGATCGCTCAAACGCACCGCAATGCCGTCGTGTCGCCGCGCCAGGGCGCTGAGCGCTTGCTCCCAACCCGGTTCACTGAGAAAGTCCGACAGCACAAACACTTGCGATCGGCGCTTGAGCAAAGATTGGGCTTGGTGCAACCAAGTGCCCAGGGCGGTCTCGTGGTGAGACGCCTGCAGGGGCACGCGTTTTACGGTGTCCATCAAGTGCAGCAAATGCCGACGCCCCATCCGCGCAGGTACATGGCGAATGGGCGAAGAAGCCTCCCCTGTCAGGATCAGCGCACCCACGCGGTTGCCGCGGCGCATCAGCATCTGTGCCATCACGCCCACGAAAGACAACATCAAGGCGCGCTTGCTCTGCCCTTGGGAGCCAAAGCCCATGGAGCCCGTCATGTCCAGCAAAAACCAGGCGCTGACCTCGCGGTCCTCCTGGTGCTCCCGCACATGGGGTACCTGAAGGCGTGCCGTGACATTCCAGTCGATGTGGCGCACATCGTCATGCGGTTGGTATTCGCGCAGATCGGCAAGGTCCAAGCCTGCGCCACGAAACAGGCTGCGGTGATCGCCTTGCAGTGCGCCGTCGAGTCGGCGCAGCACGGTCCACTCGAGTTGTCGTAACAAAGCGTCCATGTCGGCCCGCGCAGGCGCGGTGCCAGACACTGCCGCCGCCGCAGGCTCTGCCTGCCGCTGACGCTTAAGCTGACGCAGCCATCCGAGCATGAGATTCCAAGGGCTTGTCAGGCACCGGCACGGCTTGCATGATGCGCGCAATCAAACTGTCGGGGCTCTGCCCCTCAGACAACGCTTCGTAGGACAACACCAGCCGGTGACGCAACACATCGGGCACCAGGTCCGCCACATCTTCGGGCAAGGCGTAATCGCGCCCTCGCAAAAACGCCAGGGCTCTCGCCCCCTCGATCAAGCCGATGGTGGCACGGGGGCTGGCGCCAAAACTTAAAAAGCGTTTCATGTCCTCCAGCCCATAACGCTCGGGCTGACGCGTGGCCGCCACCAACTTCACCGCATAGTGCACCAGGCCGGGGTCCACATAGCCGCGGCGACATTGGGCTTGCAAGGCCATCAACTGCTCTGGCGTGACCACGCCGGTCACTTGCGCCGGCTCACCAATCACACGCTGCACGATCACAAACTCTTCGTCCTCGGTGGGGTAGTCCACCAGCACCTTCATCATGAAACGGTCCACTTGCGCTTCGGGCAAGGGGTAGGTGCCCTCGGTTTCAATCGGGTTCTGCGTGGCCATCACCAGAAACGGCAAGGGCACGCGGTGGGTTTCGCCGGCCAGGGTCACTTGCCGCTCTTGCATCACTTCCAGCAAGGCACTCTGCACTTTGGCGGGCGCGCGGTTGATTTCATCGGCCAGCAACAGGTTGGCAAACACCGGGCCCAACACGGTGCTGAACTCACTGGTTTTTTGATTGAAGATGCGCGTGCCCACCAAGTCGGCCGGCAACAGATCAGGGGTGAACTGAATGCGACGGAAGGAGCCGCGCAGTGTTTTGGCCAAGGTGTTCACCGTCAGGGTTTTGGCCAGGCCGGGCACGCCCTCGATCAACAAATGGCCCTGTGCCAGCAACGCCACCAGCACGCGTTCCAGAAAAGCATCTTGTCCCACCACCACGCGTTTGACTTCGTACAGCACATGCTGCATTTGGGCGGCCGCCTGCGCAGCCGCTGGGTTGGCGTTGGGCTGGCCGCGCCAGACATCGGTGGAAGTGTTCATGCCATTTCCTTGCTTTGAAATTCGTTAAAAGGGAGGCATGCCAACGGCCATGCCGGCTTCCTCGATGGTGGTTGCAAAACCAATGCCGATGAAGGTGCGCGCCGAGGTGGGATTGAGGATGGCCGTGACAATGCCCACCACCTCACCTGCCAGGTTCACCAAGGGCCCGCCCGAATTGCCAGGGTTGGCCGCCGCATCAAACTGAATCAAGCCCGCCAAGCGACGGCCCCCTTCGGGCGACAAAAATTCGCGCCCCAAGCCGGACACCACACCCGCCGACACCGAGGGGCCTATGCCATAGGGGAAACCCACGGCCACCACACCATCGCCCGGCACCAACTGTCGGGACGACCCCAAGATGGCCGGTTGCAAATCGTCTGGGATTTTTTGCGGCTTGACCACCGCCAGGTCTTTGTCAGGATGCACCCCCACCACATGGGCGGGCGACTCCGTGCCGTCGGCAAAGGTCACCACCAAGCGCTTGGCACCCCAGACCACGTGGTAATTGGTGAGAATCGTGCCGTCATCCTTGATGACCACGCCGGTGCCGACGCCACTCTCTTTGTCCTCGCCTTTGGGTTTTTTGGGATCTGGCTCAAAGCCTTGCACACGCACCACGGCGCCTTGCACCGCCGCAGCGGCTTTGGCGGTGGGGGAAGGCAAATCTTGTGTGGTCAAGGCATGCAGAACCGCTGCGTCAATGTCTTTTTGGGTCAGCTCTGGTTTGGCGGGCGTCCAAGCTTCGCGCACCTCAAAAGCCAGCACAGCCACGAGCAAGCCCATCAGGAACATTGCGACCCGGTCCCAACGCCATTTTTTTTCAGCGCTTGCCCCTTGAGTTGCTTCATCCGCCGCGATGTGACGCTCCGCCTCGCTGGGACGGGGACGTTTGCTGAACACCACGGCGCGTTTCATGAATTAACCATAACACAGGGTTCAATGGTAAATTGGCGGCAGACTTGATTAACCTTCCAACCTCACATGCATTTCCTCCAAGCCGAGATGCTTTGGGCCCTGTTGCTGGCACCTTTGCTGCTGGGCTTTTACCTGTACCTGATTCGCCGGCGTCGGCGCCAGGTGCTGACGTTTTCGTCCTTGCGCCTGATCCATGAGGCCATGGCCTCCTCTTCGCGCTGGCGCCGTCACTTGCCGCCCGCGCTGGTGTTTTTGGCTTTCGTGCTGGCCTTGCTGGCCATGGCCCGTCCAGTGGCCCGCATCACCCTGCCCGCCGATTACATGACCCTGGTCATGGCCATGGATGTGTCGCGCAGCATGCTGGCCACCGATGTCGAGCCCAACCGGATTCAGGCCGCGCAAAAAGCCGCCAAGGAATTTTTACAAGCCTTGCCTGCAGGCGTGCGGGTGGCCATTGTGTCGTTTGCCGGCACGGCCCAAGTGGTCCAGCATGTGAGCGATCGGCGCGAGGATTGGGTGGCGGCCATCGACCGCTTTCAATTGCAACGCGGCACGGCCACGGGCAGTGGGTTGTTGATGGCACTGTCCACCCTGCGCCCGGACGCCCCGATCCAACTCGAGAGCACCTTGTATGGCGGTGCCTCACAACGTGGCCTTGCTGAGTCCCAAGGCCAAAGCCTGGAAGACCGGCGCAAAAGCGCACCGCCCAAAGAAATCGTCCCGGTGCCGCCAGGCTCCTACACCGGCGGCGCCATTGTGCTGCTGTCCGATGGTCGCCGCACCACGGGGCCCGACCCCCTCGAAGCCGCCAAGCTGGCCGCCAACTTGGGGGTTCGGGTGTACACCGTGGGCTTTGGCACCCCCAACGGCTTCATTCCAGGCTATGAGGGCTATTCATTCTTCACGCAAGTGGATGAGGAAACCCTGAAGGCTGTTGCGAAAGTCACAGAGGCCGAATACTTCAAGGCCGGCACGGCCAATGAATTGAAAAAGGTCTACGAGCATCTTTCCAGCCAGTTCACGCTGGAGCGCAAAGACACCGAAGTCAGCGTGGTGATGGCGGGCGTCGCCTTGCTTCTGTTGTTGCTGGCGCTGGCTTTGTCTGTGCGATGGTTTCGCGCTGGCGCCCCCAAGCTGGTGACTTCGCCCTGACGTTTCAAATCATGGAGACTTTGCGCTCGCGCCCACGGTGCGGGCCGTCATGGGGATTCGAAATGGCCTGACGCAAGACCGCACGGTAGCCCTGCACCACTTCCATGCGGTCGCGCAGGCCGCGCGCGCACAGCAGGCGATGCGCCGCAGGCAGTTTCCAGCAAGGCGTGACCACCAGAAGGTGGTGCTCCAGGTGGTAGTTCACCCAATAAGGCGCCAGGATGGCGCGCATGGCCAGGTTGGTCAGGGTGGTGCGGGTGTTGCGCAAAGGGTCGTCGTTGTCGGGCACCACCGCATGCTCTGCAATGTTGCGAATGCGGCTGATGACCTGGTACCAGGTCATGAGCGGCAGCAGCCACAACGTGAAGAAAAGCTCAGGGTAGCCCACAGCCCACAGCAGCAGCAGCAACAGGCTGTTGGCCACCAAAAAATGGCCATCGACCCGCCACAGCCGGGCCCAACGTTCAGCTGTGGTGCCCTCGCCCATGTTGTAGCGAAAGCCTTCCAGGCGGCGCTGGTAAGCCGTGACGCCGAAAAAGTCGCGCAGCATCTTGCGCACAAAGCTTTTCTGGCTGATGGGAAAGGGTGCAGACAGAACCCAATCGGGATCGTCCTTTTGCTGGGTGTGGCGGTGATGCTGAAGGTGGTAGGGGCGGTACAAGGCCAGGCTGGCCCCCACCGGCGAGCCGCAAAGGTAAAAGCCAATCCAGTCGTTCAAGCGGGTGTTTTTGAACAACAAGCGGTGGGCAGCATCGTGCATCAGAATGGCCAAGCCGAGTTGACGACCGCCAATCAGGACGACGGCCAGCAAAAAAGTGAGGGGATTGGGCCAAGCCACAAAAACGGCCATGGCCAAAAAGATGGTGAGCCAGGCATGGAGCACGAGGTAAAAGCCCATGCCATTGGAGCGTGCGCGAAGCGCTTGGTCTTCTTCGGCTGTGAGCCAGCCTTTTGCTCCGACATCCATGGCGAACCTTTGATTGACATCCCAAGATGAACCGGATGTTAGCTTGCCACGGATGGGCTGAAAAGTTCAGCCTGTCACCTTTGGGTGACGATGGGGATGAAAAACGCGCTTAAATTAGGCCTTTAGTGCTCTCACGCCTGAGTAAATGCGGGCAGCCGGGCGGTGCTTTTGCTCGTATTCCTGGGCCATGAGGGCGCGAATTCGATTGAAGCTGGCCTTGATTTGGCTGACTTCGTCGTTCATTTGCTGCAAACACTGGTCCATGCCGTTGCGGGCGGGCGCCGGCTGGGTGGCTTTCTTTTCCATGCGGTTTTCTCCATACATGATGAAGACACAACGCACCCAGCCAGAAATTGGTGGACAGGTTTTATAAAAAAAATAACTAAATCGTGACACCCCCGTCAATGACCAGACTTTGGCCGGTCATGAAGGACCCCGCCTGAGAGGCCAAAAACACCGCCGCGCCCGCAATTTCATCGGGTTCGCCAATGCGCCGCAGGGGGGTGGTCGCATTGCGCTCCTTGAGCATGGCCGGGTCATCCCACAGCGCTTTGGCAAAGTCGGTCTTGATCAACCCCGGGGCAATGCAGTTGACGCGGATGTTGTGCGGCCCGTATTCGACCGCCAGGTTGCGTGCCAGCTGCATGTCGGCGGCTTTGCTGATGCAATAGGCGCCAATCACGGAAGAGCCGCGCAAGCCGCCAATAGAAGAGACGATGATGATCGAGCCCGCGCGGCGCTCTTTCATTTCAGGCACGGTCAAATTGATCAGCCAATGGTTGGCCACAATGTTGTTGTCCAGAATTTTGCGGAATTGGTCGTCGCCAATGCCCGCCATCGGCCCGTAGTAAGGGTTGCTGGCCGCGTTGCACACCACAATGTCGATGCGCCCCCAGTGGCGGCGGGTCTCGGACACCAGCTTCTCGAGGTCCGCCTTGGCCGAGATGTTGGCGGGTATCGCAATGGCCCGGCCCGGCCCGTGCTTGGCCTCAATGGCTTTCACCACCTCGTTGCATGCCTCCGCCTTGCGGGAAGAAATCACCACACGTGCGCCGTGCTCGGCCATGCGCTCGGCGATGGCGCGGCCGATGCCGCGCGACGATCCGGTGATCACGGCCACTTGGCCTGTCAGGTCAAACAAAGTCATGGAGTCTCCTTTTTGTGTGTCAACGTGTGGCGGCGACGAGCCCGCCGTCTACCAAGATTTCGGTGGCGGTGATGTAGCGGCTTTCATCGGCCGCCAAAAACAACACCGCATGGGCAACATCCCAGCCGTCACCCATGTGCTGCATGGGCACCTGCTGGTGACGGTGGGCAATGAAGCCCGCGGTGTCGCCGGCCGCGTACTTGGCAGCCAGACCTTCAATCAGGGGGGTGTGCATCAGGCCGGGGATGACGCAGTTCAGCCGGATGCCCTCGGGCGCATGAATGACCGCAGTGGTGCGCGTGAATTGCATCAATGCGGCCTTGGCCGCCGCATAAGCCACCTGGGGCTTGCCGACATAGCGCAGACCCGCCACCGATGAGATGTTGATGACCGACCCACCGCCCTGGGCTTGCATGAGGGGCAGCACGCGCTTGCATGCGAGAAAGGCGCCTTTGAGGTTGACCTCCAACTGGCTGTCCCACACCGACTCCAGCATGTCCACCGGGCCGCCGGGTTGCGACAGGCCCACGTTGTTCACCAAGATGTCAATGCGACCGAAGCGCTGCACACAATCGTCCACCACCCGGTTCACCTGCTCGGCCTGCGTCACATCGCACGCCGCCACTTCCATGGTGCCGCCCTCTGCGCGCACGATGTCCCGCGTGTTTTCGGCATGGCTGAGTTGCAGGTCGGTGCCATAAACCTGGGCGCCCTGGCGCGCCAGCAAGGTGGCACTGGCCCGGCCATTGCCCCAGCCCTCGGCAACTGCTCCGCAGCCCATGACCAGCGCTACTTTTCCTTGAAGATTCAACACACGCCATCCCCCGCAAAAAGGCCAGTGTCGAGTGAAGGCCGCAGGCTGTCAATCACGCAATCGATAGCCACGCCAGATTTGTCTCACGGGTGACGTGCCTGCCCGTCGGCGCTGATTAAGCTGAGCACATGACCTCCAGCACGCCCTTCATTACGCCCTTCTCCACCGACAAGCAACCTGCCTTCGGCGCACGCGGCATGGTGGTCACCAACCACCCGCTGGCCTCGGCGGCCGGCACGGAAATGTTGGCCGCCGGGGGCAACGCTGTCGATGCAGCTGTGGCTGCCTTGTTCACCCTGTCGGTGGTCGAACCCATGATGGTCGGCCTGCTCGGCGGCGGCTTTGCCCACCTGCGACTGCCCAACGGCCAACAAACCGTGATCGAAGGCCAAGGGGTATGCCCGCAAAACATCACGTCCACCACGTTCACGCCAGACCCCATGGCGCCCCCGGGCACCATGGAAACCGTGGGACGCCGCAACAGCCTGGGCCGTGCCGCGATGGCCACGCCCGGCAACTTGATGGCCTGGTGCCAGATGCTGGAACGCCATGGCACGCTGTCGCTGGACGATGTGATGCAACCTGCATTGCGCCATGCCACGCGCGGCTTTGTGGCCACGCGTTACTTGAGCAACTGCATCACCGACAACGCCGCAGACCTGCTGCTCGACCCGGAAATTGCCAGCGTCTTCCTGCCGGACGGCCGCCCACTGCAAGCCGGTGACCGCCTGGTTCAAGGCGCCTATGCCGACACCTTGCGCACGGTGCTCCGCGATGGGCCAGCCTCACTCTATGGTGGCAGCTTGGGCCAGGCCTTGGTCAGTGACATGGCCAAGAACGATGGGTATGTGACCCTGGCCGATTTGCGTGGCTACCAAACCCGCGACCGCGAGGTCCTGCGCGCCATGTACCGCGGCTTTGAAGTGACCGGTCCCCCGCCGCCCTGCGCCGGCCCCTTGCACATCGGTCAGATGTTGAAAATTCTGGAAGGCTTCGATGTCAAAGCCATGGGCTTTGGCAGCGTGGACAGCGTGCACCTGCTGGCCGAAGTGCTGAAGATTGCGTTTGCCGACCGCTCGGCAGCCACCGCCGACCCGGACTTTGTGCCCGTCCCCATCGACAAACTGTTGTCTGGCTCCTATGCCGATGAACGCCGCCAGCAAATTGACATGGCCAGGGCGCAAGATTGGGCGCCGGGTGTGGTGCCCGCAGAAAGCGCCAACACCACCCATGTCACGGTGGCCGATGCCCAAGGCTGCATCGTCAGCGCCACCCAAACCATCAACTCGGTGTTTGGCGCGCGCTACATGGTGCCGGGCACCGGCATGATTCCCAACAACTACTTGTATGTGCTGGACCCGCGACCGGACCGGGCCAACTCACTCGCACCGGGCAAGCGGGTGATTTCGTCGATGGCGCCCCTGATTGTGTTGCGCGATGGCCGCCCCGTCTTGGCACTCGGTTTGCCAGGGGGCCTGAGAATTTTCCCCTCGGCCTTGCAGGCCGTGGTCAATTTGCTCGACCATGGCATGAGCTTGCAACAGGCGGTCGAGGCGCCACGCATCTGGACGCAAGGCTATGGGTTGGAACTGGAGCCCGCGTTTTCGCAGGCCACCGCCCAAGCGCTGGCCGCAAGAGGGCACGACATCCTGCCCGTGAGCAACGTGGGCGGCGGCATGAATGCCATTCGCTTCCACGACGACGGTCGCCTGGAAGGCGCGGCCTGCTGGCGCGCCGATGGCACGCCGATTGGCGTCAGTGGGGGCATGGCGCGCGAGGGCGTGCGGTTTCTGCCCGAGTCGCGCCCGCGCTGAGCGACGCTCAGCCGGCCAGGCCAACGGTCATGCCGCCGCAGATGTAGAGCACCTGCCCCGTGATGAAGCCCGCGCGCGGGTCGACAAAGCTGGCCACACCATGCGCCACATCGTCCGGCGTGCCCATGCGCTTGACGGGAATGGCTTCGATGATGGCGTGGGTGCGGGGGCTGTCGGGCGGGTTCACCTGACGAAACAATTCTGTGTCGATGGGCCCGGGGCCAATGGCATTCACCGTGATGCCGTGGCGACCCAATTCGAGGGCCCAGGTTTTGGTCATGCCATGCAGCGCAGACTTGGTGGCAGCATAGGCGGTGCGCAGCTCCTTGCCCAGTGCAGCACGGCTGGAAATGCTGACAATGCGACCCGCGCGGCGTGCTTTCATGGCCGGCAAAACAGCCTGGGTGCACAACAGCGTGGACCCCAGATTCAGCGCCACCACGGCATGCATGTCTTCAATGGAGGTGCCCTCGATGGGCGCTGGCATGACCTTGCCCACGTTGTTCACCAGCGCATAGATGTCGTGCTTTTCGACAATGCGCCCCAGGGTATCGCGGGTGCTGCCAGGGTCCGCCAGATCGGCCTCGTAGAACAACTCACCCGGCAAGGCCTGCTTAGGGGGAACACGGTCCACCGTGATGATTTGAAAGCCATCGGCTGCCAGCCGCGCGGCAATGGCACGGCCAATGCCGTTGGAGGCACCGGTGATAAGGGCTTGATGCGCCATGAACAACCTTTCCGTCAGAATCAGGGGAAGCAAATAACGCTAGCGTAACGGCAGAAAGGGGTCTGGGACAATCTGGCCAGTCACCCATCTAACAGCCGCCGCGGGGCACGCATGGGAAACTGATGTCACTCACCTAAACCGGACCTTGAGCTTGTGAAGATCTTTTATGGCTGGCGCATGACCGCTGCAGCCTGTGGCATCCAGTTTCTGCTGGCCGCCCTGCTGATGCAGTCCTTAGGCCTCTACATTGCCGCCCTGTCGGACGAATTGGGGTGGAGCAAAACAGCCTTGTCCGGCGCGGCTGCCTTGCAATCGGTGGAAGCCGCGATCATCGGCCCGGTGCTCGGTTGGGTGGTCGACCGCTTCGGTCCGCAGTCCATGATTCGCCTGGGGATGCTGATTTTTGGCGTGGGTTTGCTGTGCCTGAGCCAAATCGACACCCTCACCGGGTTTTATGTCAGCGCCATTCTGATGGCCATTGGCACCAGCCTGTGCGGCTATTTCCCGCTCTCTGTGGCCCTGGTGCAATGGTTTGAGCGCTACCGTGCCCGTGCTTTGTCCATCATGAGCTTGGGCCTGGCGATGGGTGGCTTGGCCGTGCCCGTGGTGGCCTGGGTCATGCAAAGCTTTGGCTGGCGTGCCGCAGCCCTGGGCTCGGGCGTGGTGGCTATTGTGGTGGGGATTCCGATGGCACGCATCATCCGTCGCCGCCCCGAGGACCACGGCGAGTTCATCGACGGGATTGCGCCCCTTGCCAGCAACACGCCCCTCCAGGAAGACAACAGCAAACAGCCCATCGCCCACGAGTTCACCGCCAAAGAGGCCCTGCGAACCCAGGCCTTTTGGATGTTGGCCATCGGGCACGGGCTGGCCTTGCTGGTGGTCACCGCCGTCAATGTGCACGCCATCACCCACATGAAGGAAGGGCTGGGTTATTCGGTGTCGGAGGCCGGCCTGGTCATCATGCTCATGACCGTGGGTCAAATGGGTGGGGTGCTGCTGGGGGCCAGCATGGGTGACCGCTATGACAAGCGGGTGGTCGCGGCGCTGTGCATGGTCTCGCACATGGTGGGGTTGCTGTGCCTGACCTATGCCACCCATGTGTCAGCCTTGGCAGCCTTTGCCGCATTTCATGGCGTGGCCTGGGGGCTGCGAGGACCTTTCATGCAGGCCATCCGCGCCGACTACTTTGGCCGCAATGCGATTGGCATGATTTTGGGACTTTCCGCCGCCATCATTGCGGTAGGCCAAGTGGCAGGCCCCATGGTGGCAGGCATGTTGGCTGACCTGACCGGCAACTACCGTTTAGGGTTCACCCTGCTGGCCTTGGTGGCAGGTTTGGGCTCTTTGTCCTTTATGCTTGCCAAAAAACCCCAACGCAATTGAATCCAAAAGGAGACACCATGAAGAAAACCATCCAGGCTGTGCTGCTGGGCTTGCTGAGTTGTGCAAGCACCTTGTCGGTGGCGCAAACTTATCCGCAAAAACCCGTGAAAATTTTGGTGCCCTTCGTGGCGGGAGGCACCAGCGACATCGTGGCCCGCGCCGTGTCCCAAAAGCTCAATGAAGCAGGCTATACGACCCTGGTTGAAAATCGGCCCGGCGCCAATGGCTCGATCGCGGCAGAAGCCCTGTCCAAGTCGCCTGCCGATGGCTACACCTTGCTGGTCGGCTCGATTGGCACCTTTGCCATCAACATGGGCTTGTACAAGAATCCCAAGTACGACGTGATGCGCGACTTCGAGGCCGTGACGGTGGCGGTGCGCACGCCCAATGTGCTGATCACGCCGCCCAACTTTCCCGCCAACTCGGTGAAAGAACTGGTGGACTATGCCAAGAAAAACCCAGGTCGGGTGTCGTATGGCTCATCGGGCTCGGGCTCCAGCGACCACTTGTCGGCTGAAATGTTCAAGCTTCAGACGCAAACTTTCGGCGTCCATATTCCGTACCGTGGCGGCGCAGCGGCCCAGACCGACATCATGGCGGGCAACATCGAGGCCTCTTTTCAGAACTTCGGAACCGTGGTGCCCTACATCCGCGCCGGCAAAATGAAAGCCCTGGCCGTCACCTCGAAAGAGCGCATGCCCCAATTGCCAGATGTGCCCACCATGCTGGAGAGCGGCCTCAAGGACTTTGACGTGACCTCCTGGCAAGCCGTCGCTGTGCCCAAAGGAACGCCCAAAGAGATCGTGACCAAGCTGCAAGCCGACATTGCCAAAGGCTTTCGCGCGGCCGACATGATGCAACGTTTCAACAACCTCGGCTTCGAGGTCGTGGTGAACACGCCGACCGAAGCCAGCGCCTTTTTCAAAGCAGAGATTGACCGCTGGGCCGCTGTGGTGAAGGCTTCTGGCGCGACGGTGGATTGAGTCAGCCTGAGGGCAAGCGCAGCGTCTGTTTTGGCTGCCCTTCGATCGGGCAGCTGTAACTGGCCACCAGCCACACGCCTTGCTCGACCTGGTTGCAGCGTGCCAGTTGTGATCGCAAAGCCTGACGAGAGGCTTGGTCAAGCGCGGCTTCGGGCTCGTCCAGCAAAGTCACCCTGGCATTGGCGGCCAAGGCCCCTGCCAACCAAACTTTGCGCTTGCTGCCCGTGGAGAGCATGTACAAAAACTTGTCCAGATGCTCGGTCAAGGCCAATGTCTTGGCCCAATGCTTGAAAGCCGTTTCGGACCAGCCTGCGAAGCGCGATTGGCACTCAGCCGCAAACGCATGCACCGTCAGGTCGTCTCGTGCGCTGGCGGCAGGGTCGATCCAATAAACATCGCCGAGCACCAGAGCGCGCGCGGCCTCGTCTTCTAGCCACATGACCGATCCACTGGCGATGGGCCAATCGCCTGCAATCAAGCGCAGCAAAGTGGTTTTGCCAGTGCCTTCCTCCCCGGTGACCCAGGTCAAGCCTGGCGGGAAAGTGGCCGACCAATCGGTGAACAGCTGTGCATGGGGCTGATGGAAAGACAAGCCCGAAACTTGCAAGCCTGCCTGGCGCATGGTCCAACCTGCAAGCCTTCAAGGCTTGAACTGCTCCGCATCAAACACGGTGTGGAAAACCGAGCCGTCAAACATTTCAAACAAGCGCTTGGACGCTTCTTTGCTCTGGTAGCGAATGTCGGAAGCCAAGGCCTTTTCAATCGCTTCCATGCTTTCAAAGCGCATGGCCATGACCATGGCCAAATGGGGATCTTCGACATCGCTCTCACGCTGGCGCAACACCCTCACCTCTTGCACGCCGGGAAACTGGGACCACAAGGGCACGAGCTTGTCATGCACATGGCGGAAGAAGTCTTCCTCCATGCCGGGTTTCACATGGCCACGAAAAAATGCGCAACGAATCAACATGCAATGTCCTTGTTCAATCCAATATCAGGCACCCAGCTCGGCCAGGCGACGCTCTTGTCGCTGAACCAAGCGGGCGATGTCGGCCACATCGGCCGCACTCAGTTTGGGGCCGGGCTTGCGCACAGCCTCGGAAGCAATCACGCCACGCTGTGCCAGCAGATGCTTGCGCACCGCCAGCCCCACGCCGGACTGCTGTTCATAACGTGCCAACGGCAGATAGGCATCGAACAGGTCATGCGCGCGCTCGACATCGCCTGCCGCATGGGCACGGCACACATCCACCATCATTTCGGGGTAGGCAAAACCCGTCATGGCGCCATCGGCTCCCCGGCTCAGTTCTTCCGGCAAAAACAATCCGCCACCATTGCCCGTCAGGATGGACACACGCTGCACATCGCCACGCTCGCAGGCTGCGCGAATCGACGACAGTTTGGCCAGGCCAGGGCAGTCCTCATGCTTGAGCATCACGCAAGTGGGCGAATTTTTCAAAATGCGCAGGATGACCGATGCCGACATTTGCACGCCGGTGGCCACGGGGTGGTCTTGCAACACCCAAGGCACGTTCGCACCCAGCGTTTCATTGACCATGTCGAAATAGGCCACGATTTGGTCATCGGTGCGCACGGTGGAAGGTGGCGCCACCATCACGCCCGCCGCGCCCATGGCCATGACGCTTTCGGTCAGCTCGCGCATGGGCGCAAAGCCTGGCGCCGAAGCGCCGACCACCACGGGCACCTTGCCGGCCACGCGCGCCAACACGCGTTGGACAAAAATACGGGACTCTTCTGCCGTGAGCTTGGTCGCCTCGCCCATGATGCCCAGAATGGTCAGCCCGGTCACACCCTTTTCAAGGCAAAAATCCACCATGCGGTCGGTGCTGTCCAGGTCCAGGCCACCCGCGGCGGTGAAAGGCGTCACCGTGATCAGGTAGACCCCTTTGGCCGATCGGTTCAATGCATTCATGTCAGGCTTTCTTGCAAATCTCGCTGGGGGGTGAGCATACAGTGAAATCCCCAGTGGTCGAGCGATCATCAGTGCCCTAAACTAGGGTTCATCCCGGCTTTGTACAGGAGCGGCCATGACCCATGTGAAAAGACCGAATGTGACGGCAATCCATTCCGTGCTTCGCTTTGCCCTGTCGGTGCCAGATTTGGGTGTGGCCGAGGCCTACTTCACCTCCTTTGGTTTGCAGGTGGTCAGGCACAGCGACCAGCTGCATCTTTTCACCCAGGGACAAGCGCATTGCTGGGGCATCATCCACCAGGGATCAGGTCCCAAAAAAACCGAGTACTACAGCGTGGGCGTCTATGCTGAAGACGAGGCCGCACTCAGACAACAGGTGCTGGCGGCAGGCTATGACCTGATGGCGCCCCACCCCCGCTCCGATGGCCAAGGCTTCTGGGTCGCCGACCCGGATGGCATGCCCATTCAGGTGCTGGTCAGCGAAAAAGTCACGCCCACGGCCAAAGCGCCGCGCCTGGACTCCACCTTCCTAAACAATGCGATTGAGGTGGGCGTCAGCCCCATGCGCAGCCAGACGCAACAAGTGCACCCTCAACGCATGTCGCACATCCTGATTTTTGTCACCGATGTGCCCCGCGCCGTGAAGTTCTACACCAAGGCCTTGGGCTTTCGCCTGTCCGACAAGTCGCTGGACGTCATTGCCTTTTTGCATGGCGCCCATGCCAGTGACCACCATTTGTTGGCCATGGCCAAATCCAATGGCCCAGGCCTGCACCATTCGAGCTGGCTGGTGCGCAACATCGACGAGGTGGGGCTGGGCATGGAACAGATGTACCACGCGGGCCATCGCAAAGGCTGGGGCGTGGGCCGCCACGTGATTGGCTCCAACTATTTTTACTACGCCCAGGACCCCTGGGGCAGCTTCACCGAATTTTCCTACGACATCGACTTCATTGGCGCAGACACCGAGTGGCCCGCTGGCGACTACCCTCCCGAAGATTCAATGTACCTCTGGGGCCCTGCGGTGCCCGAGGACTTCATT
This sequence comes from uncultured Burkholderiales bacterium, assembly GCA_903850735.1. Lineage (GTDB taxonomy): Bacteria > Pseudomonadota > Gammaproteobacteria > Burkholderiales > Burkholderiaceae_C > Limnohabitans. The sequence goes on from CAINMN010000264.1 coordinate 27,761, forward strand.
CACAACTACGAAGCGTCTGCCCAGACGCCCTGATGAACTTTAAGGCCCCCCGATGACCACACCTCGCTTGCTCAGTGACCGTGCGCCCTACCTGGCCATGCCCGATCGTCCGCCATTGAAGATGCCCGACGGCAAGCGCATGGTGGTGTGGATCATTGTCAACGTGGAGCACTGGTCGATCGAGCGCGCCATGCCGCGCACCGTGCTGCCGCCCCCCATGGGCCAGCCGCTGCTGCCCGACCTGCCCAACTGGTCCTGGCATGAGTACGGCATGCGGGCGGGCTTTTGGCGCCTTCACGATGCCCTGGTCTCGCGCAACATTGTGCCCACCCTGGCCATCAACGGCATCGTTTGCCAATCCTACCCGCGCGTCGCACAAGCTGCGCTTGATGCGGGCTGGGAGTTCATGGGACACAGCTATGTGCAAGGCCCTATGCACCGCGTGGAAGACCAGGCACTGGCGATTCGCCAGACGATTGACAGCATTCGCGACTTCACGGGCAAACCACCGAGAGGCTGGGAAAGCCCCGGTCTGACAGAAACCGATGAAACACTGGACCATTTGTCAGCGGCAGGCATCGAGTATGTGGCCGATTGGGTCATTGACGATCAGCCCACCTGGATTCAGGCCAAGCCAAGGCCTGTGCTCTCCGTGCCCTACACCGTGGAAATCAATGACATCCCCCTGATGGCCATTCAGAACCACCGCAGCGATGAGCTGTACCACCGTGGCGTGCTGCAATTGGACCGCCTGTGGAGAGACAGCGCGCAGGCGCCTCGCGTCATGGCCATCAGCGTGCACCCCTACATCACGGGCGTCCCGCATCGGATTGACGCCTTTGAGCGCTTGCTCGATGCGGTTTTGGCCAAGCCCGAAGTTGCCATCATGACGGGTGAAAAAATCGCGGACTGGTACAGCCAGCAAGTGCCTGCGCCAAAAGCTTGAGGACAACGCGCCCGGTGAGATTCAACGGGCCTTTTTCTTGCCTCTGTTGACAGCCTCTTCCACTATCAGGGGGTAGTGAATCGCCGCCCCCGAGAGGAACAAGTCAATGGCATCCTTCGTTCGAACCTCAAACGAGCTGACCGACTTGAATTTGAGAATATTTTGACGCACGCCCCAATAGAACATGCTGCCATGAAGGTTCCACACGAACTCGATCTCACGGCCAGTGATGGGTGGAGCGTCCTTCAGCAGGTGTGCAGGCACCAAGGCTGTGCGGAGTTCTTCACACATGACGTTGAGCAATTTCTTGCGCACAAAAGCCATGTAATTTTGGTTCCAGCCCTTGTCAGCCAGACCGGCATACATGTAGATGCGAATCCACTCCGGCCGGTAGACAGCCTTGGCGTACTGACCGTAAAAGCGCAAGAGTCGATCGCGCAAAGGCATGCTGCGCTCACGCAACAAGTCAATCCAGTTGTTGTCGAAGCGCCCCATGAACACGGCGTCAAACACGGCGTCGATCAGGTCTTGCTTGGACGGGAAATAGCGGTACAGCAACGGTTGAGAAACACCAATGCGACGCGTCAACTCACGGGTTTGAACACCGAAGCCGGCCTCGGCAAAGTAGACGATGGCGGCCTCCAGAATTTGCTGGCGACGCACAGCAGGATCCAGTCGCGTTCCCGATGAAGATTTGCTATTTTTCACTTTTCTCATTTTAGGATAAGAGTATGCACAAACCAAGCGCTGTGATCATTGGGGGTTCCATGGGGGGACTCTTTGCAGGCAACCTGCTGCACAGGGCTGGGTGGGATGTGATGCTTGTTGAAAAAGCCGCCAGCCCGCTCACGAGCCGAGGCACGGGCATCGTGACCCACCCCGGCCTGCGCGAGGTGATGCGCTTGGCGGGCGCGCAATTTGAAAACCGGCTGGGCATTGAAATTTCTCGGCGCCTGGCATTTGACGCTCACGGCCAGATCCTGAGCGAAGTCCAGCTGCCGCAAAACTTCACCTCCTGGTCTCGCTTGTTGAACATTTTGCTGGAAGCCTTTCCCGCCGAGCGCTACCACCTGTCGTCTGGCGTGGTGCGCATCGAGGACGGCGATACCAAACAAGCGGCCAAAGTGCATTTGCACGATGGCCGGGTGCTGCAAGCCGACTTGGTGGTCGCCGCTGACGGCAACCGTTCGGAGGCACGCCGACAGCTCTTTCAGGCACCGCCCATGCGCTATGCCGGTTATGTGGCCTGGCGCGGCCTGGTCCTGCGTGAGGCGCTGAGCGCCCTGGCTTGCGAGCGGGTGGGCGAGAACTTTGCCTTCTCGCAAATTCCCGGTGAGCAAATTGTGGGCTACCCGGTGCTGGGCGCAGACCATCAAAACACGGTCCACGTCAATTTTGTGTGGTACCGCCGCACCTCGGAAGAAACCTTGCGCGACATCCTCACCGACGCGCAGGGCCGGCATCACCCCGAAGGTATTCCGCCGCACCTTTTGCGGCCCAAGATCCGACAGCAAGCCCGAGATGCGGCCCATGCGCATTTGCACCCCGTGTGGGCAGAAATTGTGGACAAGGCGCCTGACCTGATTGTTCAAACCATTCTGGATGGCGTCACCGACACCATGGGCACACAGCGCGTCGCCTTGCTCGGTGATGCTGCCTTTGTGGCACGCCCCCATGTGGGCCAGGGCGTGACCAAGGCGGCGGGCGATGCCCTGGCATTGGTTCAGGCTTTGACAGCCGCTGACCAGCAGGTCCCGCAAGCGCTGGCCGCCTACAGCCGCATGCGGGTGCCGGTGGGCTACAAGGCGGTGACCATGGCGCAACAATTGGGAGCGGTCATCAATTTGCCCGAACCGCAGATGGCGCCCTGGGCCACACATTTTGCCGACCCTTACAACCTGATCATGGAAACCGCCGTCGAAATCGACGGCGTGGCCCACACGAGCTCGGTTTAAATTTTGCCCAAGGCTTGCAGCACGCGTTGCGGCGTGAAGGGCTGCACGCTGACGTTGGCCCCCAAGGATGCCAAGGCATCGTTGATGGCATTCATCACCGCGCCCGGCGCGCCTGCCGTGCCAGCCTCGCCCGCGCCCTTGGCACCGAGCTCTGACGTGCGTGTGGGCGTTTCCACATGGCCCACCACAATGTCGGGCATCTCGCCGGCCATGGGGACCAGGTAGTCGGCCATGGAGCCGTTGAGCAGTTGGCCGTCTTCGCTGTACAGGCACTCTTCGAACAACGCGCCGCCAATGCCCTGCACAATGCCGCCGCGAATTTGCTCATCCACCAGCATCGGGTTGATGACGGTGCCGCAGTCTTCAATGCACCAGTGCTTGAGCAGCTTCACAAAGCCGGTTTCAATGTCCACCTCGACATAGGAAGCCTGGATACCGTTGGTGAAAGTGAAGCCATATTCTCTGGGCGTGTAATGGCGGGTGACGGTCAACTCGGATTGAAAATCCATGGGCAAGGTGTCAGGGCGGAAATAGGCCACGCGCCCCACTTCTTGCAAAGGCATATGCACTTTGCCCGTGAGTTTGTCGACGACGTCGTTGCCTTGAACGTCCAGCGTGGCTTTGTCCGCTTGCAAAATGGCAGCCGCCACATCGAGGATGTGGGACTTCAAAACCTTGCCCGCTTGCAACACGGCTTCGCCACCGATGCCTGCACCACGTGAAGCCCAGGTGCCACCGCCGTAAGGCGTGACGGCGGTGTCACCGGTGATGACACGCACACGGTCCATGCTGACGCCGACCGCGCTTGCTGCGATTTGCGCAAAGATGGCTTCCGTGCCCTGCCCTTGCTCGGTGACGCTGACCAGCACATTGACCATGCCCGCCGGGTCCAGGCGCAGCGTGGCGCCGTCTTGCGCAGAAATGCGGGCACCGCCCACGCCGTAAAACGCGGGCGAGGGATTCGTCACCTCGATCATGGCGGCCAAACCGATGCCGCGGTAAATGCCCTTTTCGCGCAACGCGGCCTGCTCTTTGCGCAAGCCTTCGTAGTCCATGACGTTCAGCAATTTGTCCATGCACTGCTGGTGCGAGAGCTTTTCAAACTTGATGCCTGAGGGGAAAGTGTAGGGATAGGCGTCGTCCGCAATCAGGTTGCGACGACGGAACTCGGCGGGGTCCATGCCGATGGCACGCGCGGCCTCGTCGACAATGCCCTCGGTCAAGGCCATGGCAATGGGGTGTCCCACTGCGCGGTATTGGCAGGTGACGTTCTTGTTGGTGAACACCACATCGAGCTTGGCGCGGTAGTGCTTGTGCTTGTAAGGGCCGCCGGTCAGGTTCACCACCTGGTTGCCTTCGATGCCGCTGGTGCGCGGGTAAACCGAGTAAGGACCAATGCCCGTCAAGTCCACCAGGTCAAAACCAATGATGTCGCCAGCGCGGGTGCACGCCAGTCGCACCGTGGCGGTGTGCTCGCGAGCATGGATGTCGGTCAGGAAAGACTCGATGCGGTCTGCCACGAATTTGACCGGTCGCTTGAGCATGACGGACAGCGCTGCGGTGGCCATTTCATCGGCATAAACGTGCACCTTGATGCCGAAGGAGCCGCCCACGTCCTTGCAAATCACGCGCACATTGGACTCGGGAATGTTGAGATGCCGGGAAAAAATATCCTGCATCATGTTCGGCGCCTGGGTGCCGTGGTGCACTGTGAGCGAATGCTCTGCCGGGTTGTAGTCGGCCAGAATGGCACGCGGCTCGTTGGTCACGCCGGTGTGACGGCTGAAGTCGTAGGTTTTTTCCACCACCACTTCGGCGTTGGCAAAGGCTTCTGCAAAGCCCTCGGTTTCCAGGGAGCGGGTGAAGCAAATGTTGTCGCCCAAATCGGGGTGGATGATGACGTCCCCCCGTTGCGAGGCCTTCATGTCGGTGACGGCGGGCAGAGGCTCCCATTCGACTTGCACATGGTCCAGCGCATCTTCTGCCTGTCGGCGGGTTTCGGCGACGATGGCGACCACCGCCTCGCCTTGCCAGCACACGCGGTCAATGGCCAGCGCATGCTGTGGCGCCGACTTGATGCCTTTCAAATGCCCGAGAACGCCCACCCAGGGGGTGCAAAACTCGGCCACAGCACGACCGTCGACCACCGCAATGACGCCGGGCTGCTTGCGCGCCTGGGTCAAGTCCATCTGGGTGATTTTGGCGTGGGCATGCGGGCTGCGATAAAACGCCACATGGGCCAGGCGCGGCACACGCACATCGTCGAGGTAGGCGCCACGGCCTTGCAGCAGTTTTTTGGCTCCCGAGCGCGGGATGCTCTGGCCCACGAAGCTGGACTGAACTTGGCTGCCATCGGCCTGCAATGGCAATTCGGAACGTGCATTCATGACGCGGCTCCTTGAGTCAAGCGCTGCGGGGGCAGCGCACGGTGGGCTTTCAGCACAGACTCGATCGCATCCACAATCGCTTGGTAGCCTGTGCAACGGCAGTAGTTGCCTGAAATCAGGTCGCGAATCTCGTCGCGGTCAGCCTGGGGGTGATGGCGCACGATGTCCAGCGCCGTGATCAGCATGCCGGAGGAACAAAACCCGCACTGAAAGGCGTTGTGCGCCAAAAAGGCTGCTTGCAACTCGGCCAACTCGCCACTGTCTGACAAGCCTTCCACGGTTTGCACCTGGCGGCCATCGGCTTGCACCGCCAGCGTGAGGCAACCGCGCACCGGCTGGCCATCCACCATGACCTGGCAAGCGCCACAGACGCCGTGCTCACAGCCCAGGTGCGAGCCGGTCAGGCCCAACTCTTCGCGCAAAAAATCCACCAAATGCAAGCGCACAGGCACGTCGCGCTGAGTGGCCACGCCGTTCAGCGTGAAATGGGTGCTGACTTTTTTCTCGCTCATGCGGCGCTCCTCAGCGGGTTCAGGGCACGCCCCATCAAGACGCGGGCCAGGTGACATTTGGTCTCAGGCGTTGCTTGCAAGTCGCCGGCGGGCGCCAGGTCTTGCGACAAAGCTTGCTGGCTGGCTTGAATGGCCGCAGCATCCAATGATGTGCCGACCAAGGCTTTCATGGCATGCGAGGCCAACACCGGGCCATCGCCCATCGCCAAAAAAGTGATGCGCGCGTCGCTGACACGCCCCGCCGACCAGGTGATGGCACAGGCCACGCCCACCATCGCGTAGTCGCCGCGGCGGCGCGCCAACTCCTGAAAGCTGAAGCGCTGCTCGGGTGTCGCCACCGGGAATTCAACAGCCGTGAGAATTTCATCTTCTGCCAGGGCCGTTTGGTACAAGCCCTGGAAATAATCCGCGGCGGCGATTCGACGCTCGCCACGCAAGGAGGTGGCGATGAGTGTGGCCTGCAGTGCCAACGCCACCGACGGATACTCTGCCGCCGGATCGGCCAGCGCCAGGCTGCCGCCAATGGTGCCTGCATTGCGAATGGCCAGGTGCGCCACGTAGGGCACAGCTTGCGCGAGCAAGGGCACCGAGGCGGCGACCTCTGCCGAATCCAGCAACTGCCGGTGGGTGACCAAGGCGCCTATGCGCAGCACACTGCCATGGCGCTCGATGCTGGACAGCCCAGGGATGCGGCTGATGTCGATCAGGATGTGCGGCGAGGCCAGACGCAAATTCAGCATGGCCAACAAGCTTTGGCCGCCGGCCAGCAATTGGGCGTTGCTGCCGTGCGCTTGAAGGCAGGTCAGCGCCTCTTGCAGCGTGTTGGCACGAAAGTAATCAAAGTCCGGTGATTTCATGGCGTGCGCCTCATCGTTTTCATGACACTCAAGCCGGCACGCTCAGTGCCGCTTCAAGCCGGCCTAGGTTGGCTCAGGTGGCCACACCCAGGTAGAAGTTCTTGACCATTTCATTGTTCTTGATGGCATCGACATCGCCCTTGAACACGATTTCACCGTGCACAATGATGTAGCCATGGTCGGCAATGCGAACCGCCTGGTTGAAGTTCTGTTCGGCCATCAACACGGTCAGCTGGTACTTCTCTTTGAGCTCCTTGATCTTGGTGATCGTGGTCGAGACCAACAAGGGTGACAGGCCCACGGAGGGCTCGTCCACCAGCAGCAGCTTGGGGCTGGACATGAGGGCGCGGGCAATGGCCAACATTTGTTGCTGCCCCCCTGACATGGAACCGGCCAGTTGCGTGCGACGCTCCTTGAGCAAGGGGAAAGCCTCAAAACAGAACGCCAGGTTGTCTGCAATCTGAGGGCGGGCGAGCTCTCGGAACGCGCCCAGCAACAGGTTTTCCTCGACGGTCAGCTTGGGAAACAGGCGCCGGCCCTCGGGAACCAAGGCCACGCCCAAATTGACAATCTCTTCGGTGGAGAGCTTGGTCAAGTCGTGCTTGACGCCATCAATCTCCAGAACGATTTCGCCTTGGTCGGGTTTGACCATGCCCATCACGCATTTCATCAGCGTGCTCTTGCCATTGCCGTTGGTGCCCAGCAAGGCCACCGTCTCGCCCTGGTTCAATTCCAGGGACACGCCCATGAGGGCGCGCACTGCGCCATACCCTGCATGGATGTTTTTGATGTCTAGCTTAATCGCCAAGGTAAGCCCTCTGTACGTCCGGGTTTTGAATGATGGTTTCAGGCGTGCCCTCGCAGATGATGCGACCTGTGTCCAGGCAGACCACGCGATGCGAGAACTTCATGACCGCTTGCATGATGTGCTCAATCATGATGATGGTGATGCCCAACTCGTTCAGGTCGAACAAAATTTGCAGCACCTCATCGACCTCTGCTCCGGCCAATCCGGCCAGGGCTTCGTCAGAAATCAGCAGCTTGGGCTTGGCCGCCATGGCACGTGCCAACTCCATCTTGCGCAGCTCCACCTGTGAGAGCTGCGCTGAGATGGTGCTGGCTTTGCTGGCCAGGCCCATGCGCTCCAGGATGTGCATGCCCTCGGCTTCGGCTTTGCTGCCGTTGATGCCGCCCACATAGGCCAAGGGCACCATGAGGTTTTCGAGCACCGTCATGCTCTTGAAGGGGCGCGGGATCTGAAAGCTGCGGGCAATGCCCAATCGGGTGCGCTCGAAAGCTTTCATGCCGGTCATTTCGCGGCCTTCAAACTTGATGGAGCCACCGTCGTTTTGAAGCGCACCAGAAATGCAGCTGATCAAGGTTGTCTTGCCCGATCCGTTGGGGCCGATCAGACCCAAACGCTCGCCGCGACCCACCTGCAGGTTGACTTCATGCAGGGCTGTGAATCCGCCAAAGTGCTTGGCGACTTTGCTTACTTCGAGGATTGCTTCCATTTTTTCACCAGTCCGAGCACACCCTCAGGGGCCAACACAACAAACAAGACCAACAACACACCCACCACCAGCACGTTCAATTCGCTGGAAATGGTCACAGTGACCACCTGCTGAATCGTGCCCAGCAAAATGGCACCAATCAGCGGCCCCAACCAATGGGAGGTGCCGCCAATGATGGGCATGCCCAAGGCTGAGATGGAGTAACTGAGGTTGAAGGTGGACGTGGGCTCGATGTAACTCAAGTACATCGGCATCGGCGCACCGGCAATGCCCATCAAGGCGCCCGACACCGTACAGGCAATCAGCTTGATTTTCAGAGTGGGAACGCCTGAGCACTCTGCGGCTTCCTCCGAATCACGCACGGCCCGCAAGCCTTGGCCCAGGTAGGAGTCCTGGATGTAGCGCGCAATCGCCACCGCACCAATGGCCAGCAAGCCCATGACGAAGAACAGCATGCGGGTGTAGGAATCGAAGATCCAGAAATCGGTGGGACGGGTCAACTGCAAGCCCGTCGCCCCACCCACATAGCGCCAGTTCATGACCACGGTCTCCAGAATGAAGACCACCGCCACGGTGGCAATGGAGAAGAAAATGCCGCGCAATTTCAGCGTCAGCAAACCCACCCCTAGCCCCAAGGCACCCGCGAGAATGCCACCGCCAATGATCTGAACGATCAACGGGGCCTGGATCGCCTTGAACAGCACCACGGCCGTGTAGGCGCCCACCGCCACAAAGGCCGGCACACCGAAATTCACATAGCCGGCATAGCCGCCCAAAATGTTCCAGGCGGTGGCCAGGATGATGAACTGCAGAATGACAAATCCTGCAAAGAACAGGTACTCATTGATACCCGACATGGCCAGAGCAAAAACCACAAGGGTCATGACGGCGCAACTTAACCAGAATTTCATGGCGCCTTACCTTCCAAACAAACCTTGCGGACGAACGCCCAGCATCAACAACAACAGGCCAAAGGCCACCGCAGGCGCCCAAGACGCCCCCAGGGTCATGAGCACGACCGATTCGACAACCCCCAAAATGAGGCCCGCCACCAGGGTGCCGCTCATGCTGCCCAGACCGGCCAACACGACCACACAGAAGGTGCGCCCAATGTAAATGCGGTCCATGGCGGGCTCGACCGGCCCCACAATGATCAGCATGGCACCCGCGAGGGCGTTCACGGCGGTGGCAATGCCAAACGCCAGTTGCTTGATCTTGACCGGGTTGGCTCCCATCAAGCGAAGCGCTGCCTCATCCTGCCCCACCGCCTTGATGGCACGACCGTTGAAGGTTTTGGAGAAATACAAGGTGAGAACCAGGGTCAACAGCAAGGCCACGCCAAAGGCGATCAGCATGCGGTAGGGGAAGCGGTAATCACCAATTTCCAGGCTGCTGCCGATGTAGCTGGCGCGCACGCTGCGCTGGTCCACACCGAAAGCCAGAATCAGCAGCACTTCAATGATGAAGGCAATGCCGAAAAAGAAGCCGAGACCGCGAACACCGGCATCCGCGCCACGTTTTTCAAAGGTCTCGTAATAAAAGCGGTAGAGCAAGACGCCCACCAGAAAGAACACGGGGGTCAGCAACACCCCCGCTAGCAAGGGGTCAATGCCCATGCCAGAGAGCATGTAGGTGAAGTACGCCCCAACGATGAGCAGCGCAGGGTGCGCCACATAAGGAACGTCCAGCAAACCGAAAGCCACAGACAAGCCCAGGCTCACCGCGGCATAGAAGCAGCCGAGCAAGATGCCGAACAGGGCCGCCTCGAACAGAAGTTCAAATGAAAACATAAGCGCTCAATAAAGAGGGGCGGACGGACTGCCCGCCCCTGCTGAACAAAGAATCGATCAGGTGGCCTTGCGGGCTTTGTCGAACGGCGTGATCAAATCACCTTGCTTTTCAGAGTCGGGCCAGACCACGATCTGTTTGCCGGTGCTCTTGAACTGGTCAAGGTTGTTGTCCAGAACGTTACGGAACTGGGCCTGAACCACGGCAGACTTGGCACGCTCGCCGTTCTTGTCGAAGCTGATGGGGCCGACAATGGTCTGGTGCGTGTTTTTGCGCAAGTACTCGGCCAGTTTTTTGTGGTCCAGCGACTTGGTGGCATTGACGGCCGCCTCGAGCATTTGGCCCGTTGCGTAGTTGAAGGGGGGCAAATAAAAGCCCAAGGGATCCACCTTCGCGGCGGTCGCACGTTCAGAATAGCGCTTGAAGAATTCGTCGATGCCAGGGTACTTCATGCCGGGCACATACGAGTTGTAGTTGGTCACGCCGTTGAGCAGGCTGCCCAAGTTTTGCATGATGGGGGTGAACTGCAAGCCCACCATGCCACCACCGAACAATTGCACCTGCGAGCCCAAGCCAATTTCGTTGACCGAGCGCATGATGGCCACGGCCTCGCTGGGGTAGCAGGCCACGAAAATGACTTCTGCACGTGACGCACGCACGGCGCGAATGATGGAAGAGAAGTCGGTGCTGTTGGGCGGGTAGTTTTGGTCATAGACCAAATTCAAGCCTGAGCTCTTGATGATGTCGCGCGCGCCATTGGCCAGGTTTTGCTGGAACTCAGCGTCGGCCGCAAAAATCGCAGCGGTCTTGCCACCGGCCTTCTTGCCCATGTCGAAGAAGCCCTCGGACCAGCCTTTGGCATCGTTCCAGGGGGCGTTGTTGAACCACATGTCGTGCTGCACCTTGGCGTTCACTTGGAACGAGAAGTTGCCCATCAACAGTTTCTGACGCTCTTTCACCAGCGGCATGATGGGGGCCGTCACGTTGGTGGCATAGGGCGCGATCAGCAGGTCGACCTTGTCCACGTCCAGCAGCTTGGTGTAGATGCCCGGGGTGTTGGCGCCGTTGCTCTGGTCGTCATAGGCGATCAATTCGACCTTGCGACCCAGCAAACCGCCTTTGGCGTTGACGTCTTCCACCCACATGCGCAAGGCCAGCAAAGCGGCTTGCCCGCCTGCGCCCAAACCACCGGTTTGCGGCATGCTCATGCCGATCTTGACGGGCGCACCCTGTGCATGGGCCACACCCACGCCCATGTTAGCGGCCATGACAGCAGCACCTGCGGTGCCAAGAACCTTACGACGTGTCTTATCCATTGAGATCTCCTCTTACTGTTGATTCACGCACACACAAAAACAGACATTAGCTGGCGCTGACGCGCGTCATTTCGGAATAGTTTTCACCCCCGAAAGCCGAGACATCCTCCACGCCAAAGAAATTCAACTCGATCATGACGCCATTGGGGTCACGCAAAAACAATTGAAACAAATTGGAATCGGGCAAGTGACGCGGGCGGTATGAAACGCCTTTGTCATCGAGTCGCTTGATGAAAGCCGCAGGGTCGTCAGCCAAAAAGGCCACGTGGTCGATCACACCGGTCTGCCCATCCACCGCGTCGTCCGGCGTGCCCAGGTAATAGTGCTGCCGGTCGGGAATGCCCGAGGGGCCGATGTGAACCTGGATGGAGCCGTTCACACCCAGCCAGTAGCCAGGAAACGGAAAGTTGGGGCGCTGCATGACCTCGAAGCCAAGGTTGTCCACAAAGAACTGCTTGGTCGCCTCCAGGTCGTTGGCACGAATGAAGAAATGGTTCAGGTCTTTGATCGGCATAAGAATTCTCTGAAGCTCACTTTGAAGCCACGAACATAACTGTTTCTTTCGGCGCCGGCATTAGGGCAAACACGCAAGTAATCAGCCGATCATTACCCGTCAAAACCGAAGGGTTTCTCACAGCAAGAAACCAGCGTTGGGCTGCAAGCCCAGCGCGCTTTGGCCATAGGCTGCGGCATGCACGTCCCAGGTCAGGCCGATGTGACTGGAGGCCGCATGCAAGTCCCGGAATTGGCGCTGCAAGGCAGCAGATTTGGACAAGCCCCCGGCGCCTGCCGCGGGCATCAGGACGTCTACCGCACGCACCGCCAGCTGCGCCGCAAAGGCGACATTGCGCTTCCAGCGCAATTTGGTTTCCATGCTGGGGTACCTTCTTTGGTTGGCCTCAGCCTCGAGCTCTTGCCAATCGCGGCGCACCACAGTTTCGGCGAACTCCACGCAAGCGGCGGCCTCGGCAATGCGCGCCTGCACCGAGCTCAACTCCGCCAAACGGGTGCCGGTGTAGGTGCTGGCGCGAGCCCGCATGGCAGCGGTGAATTGCTCTACCACGGCTTTCGATGTGGCAATCGGCACAATGGACAGCACATAAGCAAACGCAGCAAACGTGGGCATGGCGTACAGCGGATTTTCGTAAAGCGTGGCCCCGGGCAAATTTTGCCCGGCTGCAAACACCTCGGCAGACACACTGCGGTGATCCGGGACAAAGGCATCCTTGACTTCCACATCGTGGCTGCCGGTCCCCGTCAAGCCATAGGTGTCCCAATTGTCCAGGCTTCTGAACTGGGACTGTGGCACCAGGAAGAACCGACGCTCCGGCGCGCGGCCTGGCAACTCGGCCATGGCGCCCACGAGCATCCAGGTGGAGGCATCAATGCCGCTGGCGAACGGCCATTTGCCGGAGAGCTTGTAGCCCCCCTCGACGGGCGTGGCGCGACCGCAAGGGAAAGCCAAGCCCGTGGCGGCCAAGGCATCCGGGTCAGTGCCCCAAACGTCTTCTTGCGCGCGCATGTCGAACTGGCCAATGTTCCATGAGTGAGAGGCCAGGTTGGAATACACCCAGGCAGTGGAAGTGCAGCCCTTGGCGATTTCGGTGACCACGTTCATCAAGGCATCCAAACCCAGTTCGGAGCCGCCAAAGCGAGCCGGTTGCATCAGGCGCATGAGGCCGGTTTCGTGCAACTCGTCGATGGTGGCCTGGGGAATTCTGCGAATGCGCTCCGCTTCGGCGGCACGCTCGGCCAAGCGCGGCACCATGGCAGCAGCATGTTGCACAGCCTCCTGGGCGGTGAGGCGCTTGCGGTCAAGGGGCACGGGCTTGACGCTTGCGATAGATCGAATGTTCATCTCTCTTGTCTCCCAGAAACTGTGAATGACAATTTAACCGCGATTGCGGCTGACAACAAGCAGGTAAGCCCCAACCTTGTTGGCCTTCAACCCGGCTCAGCCGTTGATCTTAAGATAAACAGCATACAACGAAGTCGTGCCGCAAATGAACAGTCGGTTGCGCATACGGCCACCAAATGTCAAGTTGGCGACCATCTCGGGAACACGCACACGTCCGATCAAGCGCCCGTCCGGGCTGTAGCATTGCACGCCCTCGGCAGAACTGGCCCACACACGGCCTGCGCGGTCAATGCGAATGCCATCGAAAAAGCCTGCGGGACAGGTGGCGAACACCACAGAGCCACCTGACAGCGTGCCATCGGCATGGACGTCAAATCGGCGAATGTGTTTGGGCCGATCTGCGCCTTCGGTCGCGCCACTGTCTGCGATGAAAAGCTGTTTTTCATCCGGGGAAAAAGCCAGGCCATTGGGATGGTCGAAATCATCAGCTACGCAAATGACCTCGCCCGAATGCGGGTCAATTCGGTACACGTTGCAACCCGCTTGCTCACGCTCGGCGCATGCGCCCTCATAGTCGGCAATGATGCCGTAGTCCGGGTCGGTGAACCAGACCGAGCCATCCGACTTCACCACCGCATCGTTGGGCGAGTTCAGGCGCTTGCCTGCATAGCGGTCTGCCAGCACAGTGATCGACCCGTCGTGCTCGGTGCGCGTGACCCGCCGGTTCAAATGCTCGCAAGTGACCAGTCGGCCGATGGCGTCCACGGTGTTGCCGTTGGCATAGCCCGAGGGCGCACGAAACACCGACACCGAGCCGTCGGTTTCGTCGTAGCGCATCATGCGGTTGTTGGGCAGGTCAGACCAGATCAGGTAACGCCCACCGCCAAACCAGGCGGGCCCTTCCGACCAACGCCCACCCGTCCACAAGCGCTCCAAGCGTGCATGCCCCACAAAGCATTGCGCGAACTCGGGCTCGATCACCTCAAAGCCGCCACCTTCAATTTCTCCGAAAAACATGCCTTGCGTCCTTTCTGTGCTCATTGAGCGAGGGTGTAACCAGAAGCACCAAGGGTGTCAAGCCAAGACGGGATAGCCCTGTCGCCTGTATGCTTGGATGATTCCCTCAGCTTCACACCCATAGGACTCCCATGATGAACGGCGCAGAAAGTTTGGCGCGCACTTTGCTCGCACAAGAAGTCGAGGTCTGCTTCTCCAACCCCGGCACCTCCGAAATGCACTTTGTGGCAGCCCTGGACAAGGTCGAAGGAATGCGTTGCATTCTGGGCCTGTTTGAAGGCGTTGCCACCGGCGCCGCAGACGCCTACTACCGCATGGCCGACAAGCCGGCCTGTACCCTGCTCCACCTCGGGCCGGGCCTGGCCAACGGTCTGGCCAATTTGCACAATGCCAAAAAAGCAGGCTCGGGCATTGTCAATGTGGTGGGGGAACATGCGCGCCACCACATTGCCCACAATGCACCCTTGACCTCCGACATACGCGGGGTGGCCACACCCATGTCAGCCTGGGTCAAAACCTCAGAAAGCGCCAAGACGGTGGCCCACGATGGCGCCCTGGCGGTGCATGCGGCGCGGCAAGCGCCAGGACAGATTGCCACGCTGATCTTGCCGGCCGACACGGCGTGGGAGGAAGGCTCTGGCATCGACACCACGCCCTACTCCGGACAACGAACGGCCGTGGCCGGCGAGGTCATCGAGCAAGTGGCGCAGGCCTTGCAACGGCCTGGGAAAACAGCCTTGTTGCTGGGCGGCATCGGGGTGCGGGAGCCCGCGCTGAATTGGGTCGGCAAGATTGCCGCCCGCACGGGTTGCGACGTACTGTCCGAATACAACACACCGCGCTTGCAACGCGGCGCTGGCCGCGTCATCACCCGCCGCATTCCCTATGCGGTCGATGCGGCGGTGGCCATGCTCAAAGACTTCGACCAAATCATCTTGGTGGGCGCCAAGCAGCCGGTGGCTTTCTTTGCTTACCCCGATAAACCCAGTGTGCTCACGGCAGCGAAAACCCAGGTCATGGCCCTGGCGGATGCCAGCCAGGACATTGTGCAAGCGCTCAGCGATCTGTCCGACCGCCTGCAAGCCAACGCGCTGCCAGCGATTGGCGTTGCCGATTACCAGCACACCGACCTGCCCTCTGGCGCCCTGGATCCCGTGGGCATTGGCCGATTGCTGGCCGCCTTGATTCCTGAAGGCGCGGTGGTGGTCGATGAGTCGGTCTCTACTGGACGTGGCTTTGATCTGCCCACCACGCATGCGCGACCGCACGACTGGCTCAATGTGATGGGGGGCGCCATTGGCTTTGGCATGCCAGGCGCGGTGGGCGCCGCCGTCGGCGCGCCCGGTCGCCCCGTGATCCTGCTTGAGGGGGATGGCAGCGGCATGTACACCTTGCAAGCGCTATGGACCATGGCACGCGAAAACCTGAATGTGAAAGTGCTGGTCTTCGCCAACCGCGCCTACCAAATTTTGCGCGGCGAGTTGAAGAACGTGGGCGCGGGAACCCCGGGCAAAAACGCCACAGACATGCTGACCCTGGACCGCCCCAACCTGGATTGGGTGGCCTTGGCCAAGGGCCATGGCGTGCCGGGTCGCCAGGCCACCGATTTGACATCGCTGGCCCAAGCCTTCCAAGCCGCCCTTGCCGAAGAGGGGCCGTTCCTTATTGAAGTGCTGATGTGAGACAGCACCTGAGTACACTCCCCTGTTTTCAAATTCACTGAAAGTCTTTCATGATCACCACCCCCTCTGGCCTGCAGTACATCGACACCCAAGAAGGCACTGGCGAGACCGCACAGTCTGGCCAATATGTGACCGTGCATTACACCGGTTGGCTGTATGAAAACGGCGAGCAAGGCGAGAAGTTCGATTCCAGCAAAGACCGCAATGACCCCTTCGCTTTTCCCCTCGGGGCGGGCATGGTCATCAAGGGCTGGGACGAAGGCGTACAGGGTATGAAGATCGGCGGTCACAGAACCTTGATCATTCCCTCCGAGTTGGGCTATGGTGCCCGCGGCGCCGGTGGGGTTATTCCCCCCAACGCCACGCTGAAGTTTGACGTTGAATTGTTGGGACTCGAAGCCTGACAAGGGTTTCCCTGATGCCGCAGGCAGCACAAGCTTCGTAGCATCCACTGGTTTTCAAATCTCTCATGGAGTTGCTGCATGCTGCATCGTTGGTTTAAATCTGCCGCCATCGTGGCGACATTCGGATGTTTTCTGGGCTTGAATGTTGCCGCGCAAACCGCTGCGTGGCCAAACCAGACCATCAAGTGGATCAATCCGTTCCCAACGGGCGGCACCGTGGATCAAATTTCACGTTTGCTGCAACCCCACATGCAGCAGGCCTTGGGCCAGTCCATCGTCATCGAAAACCGCGTGGGCGCATCGGGCTCGATCGGCACATCGGCTGCCGCCAAAGCCTCGCCCGATGGCTACACCTGGGTCATGGTGTTCGACACCCATGGCGTGAACCCCAGCCTGATTCCGAACATGCCGTTTGACACGCTGAAAGACCTCACGCCAGTGATGCTCATTGGCACTGGCGCCATGGTCGTCACTGCGCATGCTTCCACGCCGCACAAATCATTCTCCGAGTTGTTGCAAGCGGCGCGCAGCAAACCGGGCAACATCAGCTACGGCACCATTGGCTCGGGCAGCTTGGCACACTTGGCCATGACCTCCATGGGCAGCCAACTGAAGGTGGACTGGACGCACATTCCGTACAAAGGCGGCGGCCCGCTTGCAGCCGACGGGATTGCCGGCCATGTGCCGGTCACCCTGGCCACTTATGCCTTGTGGGCTCCCCACATTGCCGCTGGCCGTTTGCGCGCCCTGGCCGTGACCTCACCCAAACGCATGCCACAACTGCCCGATGTGCCCACGGTGGCCGAGCAAGGCTTGCCGGAGTTTGAGGCACAGGCTTGGTGGGGCTTTTTGGGCCCTGCAGGCATACCCGCTCCCATCGTGGCCCGCATGAACGCAGAGCTGGCCAAGGTTCTGAAAATTCCAGCCGTGCAGGAACGTCTGTCTCAAATGGGCGTGCAAGTCGCCTCGTCCAGCCCCGATGACTTTGGCAAATTCATTCGCAATGAAGTGGACCGCTGGGGCAAGGTGGTTCGCGAGAACAACATCAAGGCCGGCGAGTAAGCCGGCCCTGATCGAATCGCTGACTCAACCCTCGGCTGTGAAGCCGATGGTTTTGACCAGCGGCGCCCAGCGCTCGGTGTCGGCCTTCAAGCGCGCAGCCAACTCGGCAGGCGATGACGATTGCGCTTCCAAGCCCATCACGGCCAAACCGTTGACGGTTTCTGGCGCTGCCAGCGCCACGCGCAAGGCGGCATTCAGGCGGTTCACGATGTCTGTGGGGGTTTTGGCCGGCACATAAAAGCCAAACCACTCGCTGTACACAAAGTCTTTCATGCCTTGTTCGGTCAAGGTTGCCGTCTGCGGCGCAAACTGGCTGCGCTTGGCACCGGTGGCGCCCAGCAAGCGGCACTTGCCAGCGGCCACGTGTTGGGTGAACTCGCCAATGGGGCCTGAAACGGCAGCGATCTGGCCACCGATCATGTCCAGAATGGCCGGCTGTGTGCCACGGAAGGCCACGTGGCGCAAATCGACCTCGGCAGCGCGCCCCATCAGGGCGCCGATGAAATGCGGCACCGAGCCCGCCGCGGGTGAGCCGAAATTGGCCAAGCTGGGGTTGGCTTTGCACCATGCCAAAAACTCGGGCACGGTTTTCACCGAGGCCGGCACCAGCGGGCCAACCGCAAAACCAAAGTCAAAGGTGCATCCCAACGACACCGGCATCACGTCATTGACGGGGTCATAGGTCAACTTTTTGTAGATGTGCGGGTAAATGCCCAGCATGGACATGGGCGTCTGAAGCAGCACCGAGCCATCGGCGGGGGCTGTTTTGACAAACTGGATCGCGATCTGTCCACCCGCACCGGTTTTGTTTTCCACAAATGCGGCCTTGGCATAACCAGGGGCCATTTTTTCGGCCACACGACGGCAAATGGAATCGGACGTTCCGCCCGGCGGAAAGCCGGTGATGATCTTGAGCGACTCGATTTGCGCTTGGGCCCAAGCTTGTTGCCCCACTGCGCCGAGCAAGGTCGTGGCCAGGGTGGATTGAAGAAGATTGCGTCGGTTCAGGGTCACGGATCACCTTTGATCAGTTGAAAAAATCAGGCCGCCAGCGGCACGTTGTGGGGGAATCCCATTTGGTCCAATGCCGCCGCCAAATGGGCCACGCTGCGGTCTGCATCGTGCAGCTTTTCCAGGCCAAATAGGCCGATGCGGAAGGTCATGAAATCGGCAGGCTCATCGCACTGCAAGGGAACGCCGGCCGCGGTTTGCAAGCCCAAAGCCAAAAATTTCTTGCTGTTGTGAATGTTGACATCATCGGTGTAACTGACCACCACGCCTGGCGCCTTGAAGCCTTCGGCCGCCACGCTGCGAAAGCCCCGCTGCTCGAGCAGCGCACGCACTTTCACACCCAACTCGATTTGCTCCGCACGCACTTTCTCAAAGCCGTAAGCCTGCGTTTCTTGCATGACCTCCCGCAAGCGTGTGAGGGCATCGGTGGGCATGGTGGTGTGGTAGGCATGGCCACCCGCTTCATAGCTTTCCATGATTTGCAGCCACTTCTTCAAGTCGCACGCGAAACTGCTGCTGCTGGTGCCTTCGATGGCCACGCGCGCGCGCTCGCTCAGCATGACCATGGCGCAACAGGGCGAGCCGCTCCAGCCTTTTTGGGGCGCGCTGACCAGCACATCGACCCCCGTGCTCGCCATGTTGACCCACATGGCGCCCGAGGCAATGCAATCCAGCACAAACAAACCGCCCACCTCGTGCACGGCATCGCAAACCTGACGCAAATAATCGTCTGGCAAGATCATGCCTGCGGACGTTTCCACGTGGGGTGCAAAGACCACGTCCGGTTTTTGGGCACGAATGGCCGCGACCACTTCGTCCACTGGGCAAGGCGCCCAGGGGGCCTGACTGCCAGAATGCAAGCGGCGGGCTTTGAGCACCGTGGACTCTGCGGGGATATGGCCCATGTCGAAAATCTGGGTCCAACGGTAGCTGAACCAACCGTTGCGGATCACCATCGCTTTTTTGCCTGTGGCGAATTGCCGCGCCACAGCTTCCATGCCAAAGGTGCCGCTGCCAGGCACCAGGACCGCCGACTTGGCGTGGTAAACCTCTTTCAAAATGGCAGAGATGTCTTGCATCACGCCTTGAAAGCGCTGCGACATGTGGTTCAACGCCCGATCGGTGTAAACCACTGAAAACTCCAGCAGCCCTTCCGGGTCAATGTGTGAGAGCAAGCCAGGCATGGTGCGCCTCCAGGTTCATAAACCTTGAATCATTGACCACTTTGAAGCGTTGAATCCTAGGGTTTGCACTTAGATTGCAAGCTTGGATTCTCCTGACAATATAGTTATTCAGAATAACTTTATTCTTGGTTCAACGCTGTTTACAAAGTGAGCTCGCATGACTTCATCCCCTCTGCACGCCAACCCCGATCTGTCCTTTGAAATGCGTGACGCTGTGGCCGTCATCCGCCTGAGCCGCCCCAGCAAGCGCAATGCCTTGAACGACGGCCTGATCATTGCCTTGCGCAATGTCTTCGAGAACTTGCCCAGCGAAGCCAAGGCCGTCGTGATCCATGGCGAGGGAGACCATTTTTGCGCGGGCCTGGACCTGTCGGAAATCAAAGAACGCGATGCCGGGCAAGGCATGCACCACTCGCGCCTGTGGCATGCCGCGCTCGAGCGCGTGCAGTTTGGCCCGGTGCCCGTGGTCGCGGCCTTGCACGGTGCCGTGGTCGGCGGTGGCCTGGAGTTGGCCAGCGCCTGTCACATCCGCGTGGCCGATGATTCTTCTTTCTTTGCCTTGCCAGAAGGTTCCCGCGGCATTTTTGTGGGGGGCGGCGGTTCGGTGCGCATTCCCAAACTGATTGGCGTGGCGCGCATGACCGACATGATGCTGACCGGCCGCGTCTACAACGCCGTGGACGGCGAACGCATTGGCCTGGCGCAATACCTGGTTCCCGCGGGCACGGCTTTTGACAAAGCCTTGGCCCTGGCAGCCCACATTGCCACCAACGCGCCGCTGACCAACTATGCCCTGATGCACGCCCTGCCCCGCATTGCCGAACAGCCCGCCGATCAAGGCTTCATGTCTGAAGCCATGATTTCAGCCATTGTGCAGTCGGCCCCCGAAGCCAAAGCCCGTGTGCGCGCCTTCCTCGAAGGCAAGGCCGGCAAAGTCCAAAAAGCCTGAGCCCCTGACCCACCTGAGCGGAGTTCGTCATGACAGCATCGTTTCGCCCCCTGAAGTTTGGCGTCACCCGCGTGAGCCTGCGCGATGGCGTGCCCGGCACGCATTACCTGAAGGCAGACCAAGAACTCCAGGCTTACCCAGACCGCCTGACCGACCGCCTGCAGCATTGGGCCAAGACAGCCCCCGATCGCAGTTTCATGGCGCGTCGCGTCAAGCTGGCCGATGGCAGCTTGGGTGACTGGCAACACATCACCTACGCCCAGGCCTGGGCGCAAGGCCGCAGCATTGCACAAGCCTTGTTGGATCGTGGCCTGAGCGCCGAGCGGCCGGTGGTGATCCTCAGCGAAAACAGCCTGGAGCATGCCCTGATGGCGCTGGGCAGCATGATCGCCGGCGTGCCTTTTGTGCCGACCTCGCCCCCCTACTCCCTCATCAGCCAGGACTATGACAAGCTCAAGCATGTCTTGCGCACGGTCACACCGGGGCTGGTTTTCGCCAGCGATGCAGCACGCTACGGCAAAGCCATTCTGGCGACCGTGGGCCACGATGTGGAAGTGGTGCTGGCCGAGGGCCACCTGAACCCAGCGCGCGCGGTGACGGGCTTTCACGACCTGGTGGCCACCACGGCCACCGCACAGGTCGACCAAGCCATCGCGGCCACTGGCCCTGACACCATTGTCAAATTCTTGTTCACCAGCGGCTCCACCAAGCTGCCCAAAGCCGTCATCAACACGCAGCGCCTGTGGTGTGCCAACCAACAACAAATGGCGCAATCCATGCCTGTACTGGCTGAAAAAGAGTTGGTGCTGGTCGACTGGCTGCCGTGGAACCACACCTTTGGCGGCAACCACAACGTGGGTATGGTGATCTACCACGGCGGCACCTTGTACATCGACGAAGGCAAGCCCACACCCGCGCTGATCGCAGAAACATTGCGCAATTTGCGCGAGATCCCACCCACGGTTTACTTCAACGTGCCTACCGGTTTTGAAGCCATTGCCAACGCCATGAAGACCGATGACC
>CAINMN010000265.1 GCA_903850735.1 uncultured Burkholderiales bacterium
GCAAACCTCGTCGCTCTCGAAGAACAGCACCTGGGCGCAGCCCTCGCCGGCGTAAATCTTGGCGGGCAGCGGGGTGGTGTTGCTGAATTCCAGCGTCACATAGCCCTCCCACTCCGGCTCGAACGGGGTCACGTTGACGATGATGCCGCAACGCGCATAGGTGCTCTTGCCCAGGCAAATGGTCAGCACATTGCGAGGAATCCGAAAGTATTCCACCGTGCGGGCCAGCGCAAAGCTGTTGGGCGGAATGATGCAGACATCGGACTCGATGTCGACAAAGCTCTTTTCATCAAAGTTCTTGGGGTCGACCACCGTGCTGTGAATGTTGGTGAACACCTTGAATTCAGGCGCACACCGAATGTCATAGCCGTAGCTGCTGGTGCCGTAGCTGACGATCTTGTGCCCGTCGCGCTGGCGCACCTGGCCGGGCTCGAAGGGCTCGATCATGCCGTGCTGCTCGGCCATGCGCCGAATCCATTTGTCAGATTTGATGCTCATACGGGCATTCTAAGAGCACTAGGGCTTGGTCACCACGCCTTGCACCAGGTAATTCATGCCGAGAATTTCCGGGTCGGTCAGCTTTTTGCCCGGTGCCACGACCTGTCGGCCTTCATTGTCGGAAATCGGGCCGGTGAAGGGTTGCAACTGCCCTGCGGCCAGCTCTTTTTGGCGCTGCAGCACCTCGTCCTGCACCGCTTTGGGTACCTTGCTGCCAAAGCCTTCTACCCGCACCATGCCCTCGCGCACGCCGCCCCAGACATCGCCCGAGGCCCAGCGCCCTTCCAGCACTTCGCGGGCGCGACGGCTGTAATAAGCGCCCCATTGGTGGGTCACGGTCAGCAGTTGGGCGTCGGGGGCCACCTTGCGCATGTCCGAGTGGTAGCCAATGGCGAACTTGCCACGCTCCTGGGCCGCGACCATCACGGCGTTGGAGCCGGTGTGAAAGGCTACCACGTCGGCGTTCTGGTTGAACAGGGTGATGGCGGCTTCGCGCTCGCGCGGGGGGTCAAACCAGGCGTTGAGCCAAATGACGCGCACTTCGGCCTGCGGGTTCACCGAGCGCAGGCCCAGCGTGAAGGCATTGATGCCTTGCAGCACTTCCGGAATCGGGAAACCCGCCACATACCCCGCCACCTTGGTTTGGGTCATGCGACCGGCGGCAATGCCGGCCAGGTAGCGGCCCTCGTAGTAGCGGGCATTGGCGGTCGCCACATTGGCGCTGCGCTTGTAGCCGGTGATGGACTCGAACTTCACCTCGGGAAACTCGGCCGCCACTTTCAGCGTGGGCTCCATGTAGCCAAAACTGGGCGTGAAAATCAGCCGGTGGCCTTGGCGCGCCAGGTCGCGGATGACGCGCTCCGCATCGGGGCCTTCGGCCACGTTTTCGACATAGGTGGTTTGCACCTTGGGGAGCGCGCCTGCAGTGTTCAGCGCAGCCTCGACCGCTTTTCGCCCTTCTTCATGTTGGCGCACCCAACCGGTTTCGGTCAACGGGGCGACGTACACAAAACCCACCTTGAGAGGGGGTGTCTGTGCGCTGGTAGAAAGGGAGAGCAAAAAAGAAAAGGCCACGCCTGCGGCCTTGAGGTTTTTGTACATGGTGTTCCTCGACATGGCCCGACATGGGCAAAGCGGCGATGATACCGGAGGGCGCAAGGCCCTCGGCATGGTTTCAGTATTTCAGCGTGGCCAGCGCGCGCAGGTTTTCTGCGGTGGTGGTGGGGAAGCCGAAGAACTCCAGATAGGCCGGAATCTGCTCGAACAACATGTCGGTGCCCACCTGGGTCGCGCAGCCTTTGGCGCGTGCCGCCGCCAGAAAAGGCGTGATCTCGGTCTTCATCACCACCTCCCCAATGAAGGTGTTGGTCGACACGCGGTCCATGTCGATGGGCAAAGGGTCGCCAGGATTCATGCCCATGGGCGTGGCGTTCACCACCAAGTCAAAACCCTGCGGGTCGTTCGAACCGGTTTGCACGTCGATGAGCGGATGGTGCTCTTTGAGGCGTGCGCCCAAGGCTTTGGCCGATGCGTCGTTGACGTCGTACAAGGTGATGGCGGCTATCCCAGCACCGGCCAGCGACGCCGCAATGGCGCAGCCTACACCGCCACTGCCCACCACCAACACGCGTGCGCCTTGCAGTTTCAGTCCCTTGCGCAACACGCCGCGCACAAAGCCTTCGCCATCGAACATGTCCCCGACCAAGCGGCCATCGGGCAAGCGCTTGACCGCATTGCAGGCCCCTGCCACCTTCACCGCCGCACTCACCTCGTCGAGCAAGCCCACCGTGGTGACCTTGTGCGGCATGGTGATCAAAGCGCCGCGAATGTTCGACAGGTTGAAAACAGATTTCAGAAAGACGGGATAGTCCTCGGCCTTGCAGCCCATGGGGACCACCACGGCGTCAATGTTGGCGCTGTCGAAATAAGGGTTGTAAATCATCGGCGCCTTGAAGCTGTGGGTGGGGTACCCAATGTGCGCGATGATTTCTGTGTGTCCGGTGATCAAGAAAAACTCCTGGGCCTCTGCGTCAATGTGCGTGGCGTGCGTTGGCTCACTTGGCCTTGGCTTTGGCCGCGTTGACCGCAGCACGCAGCGCCAGCAGGTAGCTGTCTGCGCCAAAGCCACAAATTTGTCCGGTCACAATTTCTGCAAACACCGACACATGGCGGAAGGCTTCGCGCGCATGGATGTTGGACATGTGCAACTCCACAATCGGGCAGGTCAGAATGGCCAAGGCATCGCGGATGCCGTAGCTGTAATGCGTCCAGGCGCCGGCGTTGATCAGCACCGCGTCCACATTGTCGAAATAAGCCTTGTGAATGCGCTCGGACATCTCGCCTTCACTGTTGGTCTGGAAACACTCCACCGACACGCCCAGCTCTTTGCCCAGCTGATGCAAGCTGTCATTGATCTGGTCCAGCGTGATCGTCCCGTACTGCTTCGGATCGCGCTTGCCAAACATGTTGTGGTTGATGCCATGCAGCATGACAATTTTCATGAGCTACTCCTTTGGTGGGGGGGGGTGACATGGGGTCAGGTCTTGAGTTTTGCCTTTTTTCTGTGGATAACTACACAAGCCGGCGAACCACTTGAGTTATCCACA
>CAINMN010000266.1 GCA_903850735.1 uncultured Burkholderiales bacterium
ACTCCGCGTGGTGCAACGTTCGCAACCGGTTTTGCAACCGGCTGCCAAGTGCTGCAAACTTGGCGACCCTACGGGGATTCGAACCCCGGTACTCACCGTGAAAGGGTGATGTCCTAGGCCTCTAGACGATAGGGTCAAAACCTGGACTGTTTCCAACTCGACGCTTTCTGGTGGAGGTAAGCGGGATCGA
Source organism: uncultured Burkholderiales bacterium (assembly GCA_903850735.1). Classification (GTDB taxonomy): domain Bacteria; phylum Pseudomonadota; class Gammaproteobacteria; order Burkholderiales; family Burkholderiaceae_C; genus Limnohabitans. Next base: position 191 of record CAINMN010000266.1, read on the forward strand.
ACCGCTGACCTCTTGCATGCCATGCAAGCGCTCTCCCAGCTGAGCTATACCCCCGTTTGGGCGTCGAGAAAAAGATTGTAACCTATTTTTCAGGCTTTTGCCAAGCGGCTCAAAACCATTTCGCGATGGCTCAGCGCCAGCACCGCATCCAGCGAGGGTGTTTGGGCTGTTCCCATCACCAACACACGCACCGGCATGGCCAGTTGCGGCATTTTCAAGCCCGTGGCCGCCAGGACCTCTTTGATGACCGCCGCAATGGAGGCTTTGTCCCAGGCAACACTTTGCAAACGCTCGCTCAGCATGGTCAAAGCAGGTTTGACCGCTGGGGTGACATGCTGTGACAACTCTTCAGCAGAAGCCTGCACGTCACCATAGAAAGCAGCGACCCAATTCGCCAACACCACCAGTGTGTCGCATCGGTCTTTGAAGAGTGCGCAAATGGGCACCAGGCGCTCATCGGGCGTGAAGCCCTGCTGCGCCAAGAAGGACGTGACTGCCAAAGCCAGGGCCTCATCGGGCATGGCCTTCAAATGCTGGGCATTGACCCAGCGCAGCTTGGCATCGTCAAACTGCGCGGCACTGCGGCCCAAATGGTCGAGGTTGAACCACGACAAAAATTGTTCGCGGCTGAAAATTTCATCGTCGCCATGGCTCCAGCCCAAACGCGCCAGGTAGTTCACCATGGCCTCGGGCAAATAGCCTTCGTCGCGGTATTGGGTGACGGGCTTGGCGCCGTTGCGCTTGCTCATCTTCTCGCCCTGCTCGTTCAGCACAGTGGGCAAGTGCGCATACACCGGCGGCTCATGGCCCAAAGCGCGGAAGATGTTGATTTGCCGCGGCGTGTTGTTCACATGGTCGTCACCGCGAATCACATGGGTGATGCGCATGTCGATGTCGTCCACCACCACGCAGAAGTTGTAGGTGGGCGTGCCGTCGGGGCGCGCGATGACCAAGTCGTCGAGCTCGTGGTTGCTGATTTCAATGCGCCCTTTGACCTTGTCGTCCCAGGCCACCACGCCATCGGTGGGGTTGCGAAACCGCAGCACAGGCTGCACGCCGGGGGGAATGGCGGGCAAGGTCTTGCCGGGCTCGGGACGCCAGGTGCCGTCGTAGCGCGGCTTTTCTTTGGCAGCCATCTGGCGCTCGCGCAGGGCATCGAGTTCGGCCACGCTCATGTAGCAAGGGTAAACATGGCCCGCGGCTTGCAGCTCTGCCAGCACTTGCTTGTAGCGATCGATGCGCTGCATCTGGTAGAACGGGCCTTCATCGGGGTCCATGCCGAGCCAGCGCATGCCTTCCAGAATGACGTCCACCGCGGCTTGGGTGGAGCGGTCCAGGTCGGTGTCTTCGATGCGCAAAATGAAGGTGCCACCGGTGGCGCGCGCAAAGGCCCAGGGGTACAAAGCCGAGCGGATGTTGCCCAGGTGAATAAAGCCCGTGGGCGACGGGGCAAAGCGGGTGCGAACAGCGGTCATGTGCTTACAGTGTGTCCAGGCCGCGCGACAAGTCGGCCTTCAAATCGTCAAGGTGCTCGAGGCCCACGGCCACGCGAATCAGGTGCTGCTGAATGCCAGCGGCCAGGCGTTGTTCTTCGCTCAAGCGGCCGTGCGAGGTGCTGGCCGGTTGGGTGATGATGGTTTTCACGTCGCCCAGGTTGGCGGTGACCGACATCAGTTGCGTGCTGTCAATCACATGCCAGGCATTGCGACGCCCCACTTCCGGTGTGTCACCGAATACGTCAAACGACACCACCGCCCCACCCTTGCCCGATTGCTGCGCCATGGCCAAAGCATGCTGCGGATGGCTGGGCAAGCCCGGGTAATAAACGCGGGCCACGCGGGGGTGCGACTCGAGCCAGCGCGCCAGCTCCAGCGCGCGCTGAGACTGCGCCTCCATGCGAATGCCCAGGGTCTCCAGGCCCTTGAGCACCACCCAGGCATTGAACGGTGACAGGCTCATGCCGGCACTGCGCATGACCGGGATGAACTTCTCGCGCACCATGGCCTCGCTGGCGCACAAGGCGCCGGCAATCACGCGGCCCTGGCCGTCCAGGTATTTGGTGCCAGAGTGCACCACCACGTCTGCGCCCAAGGCGATGGGCTTTTGCAAGGCCGGCGTGCAGAAACAGTTGTCGACAGCCAGCACAGCGCCACCCGCATGGGCAATGTCGGCCAGCACGCGAATGTCACACACTTCGGTCAAAGGGTTGGTGGGTGTTTCGGCGAACAACAGCTTGGTGTTGGGCTGCATGGCCCGGCGCCATTCGTCGGGGTCGGTTTGGCTGACAAAGGTGGTCTGAACGCCAAATTTGCCAAACTCGGAACCAATCAGTTTCAGCGTCGAGCCAAACACCGAGCGCGAGCACACCACATGGTCGCCGCTCTTGAGCAAGCCCATGCACAGCAACAGCACCGCAGCCATGCCGCTGGCCGTGCCAATGCAGGCTTCGGAGCCCTCGAGCGCGGCCAGGCGCTTTTCCATGCTGGCCACGGTGGGATTGGTGAAGCGTGAGTAGATGTAGCCCTCTTCCTCGCCGGCAAAACGGCGCGCGGCGGTTTCGCAATCGGGCTGGGTGAAGCTGGAGGTGATGAACAAGGCCTCGGAGTTTTCACCGTACTGGGTTTTGTCCACGGCTGCGCGAACGGCCAGGGTGTCGAGGTGCAGGCCTTGCGGCAAATCGGGTTTTTGGGTGCTCATGGAGGGGCCATCAATCAGCAGTGTTGGGCAAGGCCAGGCGCGAGTTGTCGTCCTCGCCTTCTTCTTGTCCCACACGGTTTTGGTTCAAACGGACAATGTCTTCCAGGGACACGTCGCCGGTCACATACTGGCCATCGAAGCAAGATGCATCAAAGCCATCGAGCTTGGGCGAGCCGTTGAGTGCGGCCTGGCGAACGGCCAGCTTCATGGCGTCCACGTCCTGGTAAATCAGGGCATCGCAGCCAATCAACTCGCGCACTTCTTCGACCGTGCGGTCGTGCGCCACCAATTCGGTGGGCGTGGGCATGTCGATGCCGTACACATTGGGAAAGCGCACCGGCGGCGCCGCACTGGCCATGTACACCCGGCGGGCACCAGCATCGCGCGCCATTTGCACGATCTCGCGGCTGGTGGTGCCGCGCACGATGGAGTCATCGACCAGCAGCACATTGCGGCCTTTGAACTCGCTGGCAATGACGTTGAGTTTTTGGCGCACCGAGCGCTTGCGAACGCCCTGCCCCGGCATGATGAAGGTGCGGCCCACATAACGGTTTTTCACAAAGCCTTCGCGGTAAGGCTTGCCCAGCAAGTGGGCCAATTGCGTGGCGCTGGGACGGCTCGATTCCGGAATGGGAATGACCACATCGATGTCTTGCGGCGGCACGGTGGAGATGACGCGCTTGGCCAGTGTTTCACCCAAATTCAGACGGGCTTGGTACACCGACATGCCATCGAGGGTGGAGTCGGGGCGCGCCAGGTAAACGAATTCGAAAATGCAAGGGTTCAGGCTGGGCTTGTCAGCGCATTGCTGCGCATGGACCTGGCCGGCCAAATCGATGAACACAGCCTCGCCGGGCGCGATGTCGCGCTCGAACACATGGCCCGTGCCTTCCAGGGCCACCGACTCGCTGCCCACCATGACGGTGCCGTCTTTGCCACGGCCCATGCACAAGGGGCGAATGCCATAGGGGTCACGGAACGCCAGCAAGCCGTGCCCGGCAATCAGGGCGATCACGGCATAAGAGCCGCGAATGCGCTGGTGCACGCCGCGCACGGCGGCAAACACATCTTGCGGCGCCAGGGGCAAGCCACGGGTTGTTTTTTCCAACTCATGCGCCAGCACATTGAGCAGCACTTCCGAGTCGCTCTCGGTGTTGATGTGGCGATGGTCCGTGGAGAACAGCTCGGCTTTCAAGGCCTGGGCATTGGTCAGGTTGCCGTTGTGCACCAGCACCAATCCGAAAGGTGCGTTCACATAAAACGGCTGTGCCTCTTCTTCGCTGTAGGCATTGCCAGCCGTGGGGTAGCGCACCTGTCCCAAGCCGGTGGGCCCAGGCAAGGCCCGCATGTTGCGGGTGCGAAACACATCGCGCACCATGCCCTTGGCCTTGTGCATGAAAAATTTGCGATCGAGCTGGGTCACGATGCCAGCGGCATCCTGCCCCCGGTGCTGCAACAGCAACAGGGCGTCATAGATCAACTGGTTCACAGGTGCGTTGCTGACAACGCCGACGATTCCACACATTTAGGGGAGGTACTTTCCAAAATCTGCCGGCAGCACCGGTTTCAAAAAATGCAACAACTGCGTCAACGCACGGGCACCTTCGGACTGCCGCCAGGTGGCGGTGTCTTGCACCGGCGTCATGCCGGCAATCACGGTGATCACCAGCAAGAAAATCACGCCGCGCAAGCTGCCAAAGACAGCCCCCAGCAAACGGTCCAAAATACCCAGGCCGACAGCGGCCACCAACTTTTGCAGCACCCATCCTGACACGGCGGTCAGCACCAGCACCGCGAGGAACACCACCACAAAGCCCGCCAGGTAACGCAAGCCCTCGCTGGCACCTTCCATGGGCAGGCGCTGCCCCACCTCGGGCGCCAGCATCTGCGCCAACAAGAAACCGGCCACCCAGCCGGCCAGCGACAGCACCTCGCGCACCAGACCCCGCCAAACCCCCAACAGCATGGACGCCGTCAGAATGGCCAACAGGATCCAGTCCAGTGCAGCCATGGACTCAGAACGTCAAAAGGGTGGCTTGCAATTGCAGGCCCTTGGCCTTGGCCAAGGCTTTTTCGGCTTCTGCTTTGTCGGTGTACGGCCCCATGCGCACACGGGTGCGCTTGCCTTCTTTGCTGTCCGCTTGCTGGGTGTAAGTTTTCAGGCCGGCTTTTTCGAGTTTGGCGCGCACTTCGCGCACCTTGGCATCTTCTGCATAGGCACCGACTTGCACCACATAGCGCGTGGCGGCCGGGTCTTTGGCAACAGCTGGGGCCTCTTTGCCCTGCGCTGCGGCAGCAGCGGCAGCAGCAGCAGGCGCGGCACCTGGCGTGGCAGCAGGGACGCCGTCTTTCGCAGCAGGCGCCACCACTTCTTCTTTGGGGCCCAAACCAACGGTCGGGGGAAGCTCGGCGGGTTTGGCATCGGCTTCGGTGGGCACTTTGACCAGTGCCGGAGGTACAGCGCCAGGCGCCACTTTGTTCTTGTCAGGGATGTCGATGGGTATGTCCACCGAAATGGGACGCGGTTGGGTGTCAAACAGCAAGGGGAAACCCACCACCGCCAACAACACCAGCACCGCAGCGCCCATCAGGCGTTGGCGCGCCCGACGCCGCAAGGCTTCAAGGCTCTCTGCGGGCGAGGCACTGGCCAGCGCCTCATCGCTGCCCACCCGACCCGGCAATCGAAATTTGAAAAAAGCCATGAACTTAAGTATTCAGATGGGGCGCATCCAGACGGGGGATTCCCCCTTCGAGAATACCGCCCACCGTGTAGAAGGAGCCGAAGACCACGATTCTATCAGCGGGGTCTGCTGCAGCCACGGCGGCCTGCAGTGCCGCTTGCGGGTTGGCATGGCAGGAAACACGCGCATCGTCACGCAAGCCCAAAGCTTGCCAGGCCTGCTTCAAATTTTGCGCAGGCGAGGCACGCGGTGTGGGCAGGTCGGTGAAATACCAGGCATCGGCCAAGGGCGCGATGCGCGCCAGCATGGGCGCCACGTCTTTGTCGGCCATGGCGCCCAACACCAGGTGGGTGCAGGGGTAGTAGCCCATGGCGTCCAGGTTCTCTGCCAGCACCGCCACCGCATGCGCGTTGTGCGCCACATCCAGCACCAAGGCCGGCTGCCCCGGCACGATTTGAAAACGCCCAGGCAAGGACACCATGGCCAAACCATTGCGCACCGCTTGTGCGGTCACAGGAATGCGCGAACGCAAAGACTCAAGCGCGGCCAAGGCGCCCGAGGCATTCATCAACTGGTTGGCACCGCGCAGCGCCGGATACGCCAAGCCGCTGTAGCGGCGGCCGCGGCCACTCCAGGACCATTGCTGTTTGTCGCCAGCGTAGTTGAAGTCGTGCCCCATGCGCCACAAATCGGCGCCGATCTCCAGCGCGCGGTCGAGCACGCTTTGCGGGGGGACAGGGTCGCTGACGATGGCCGGGCGGCCGGTGCGAAAGATGCCGGCCTTTTCCCGCCCAATGGTCTCGCGGTCGTTGCCCAAAAAAGCCATGTGGTCCAGGTCAACACTGGTCACGATGGCGCAGTCGGGGTCGATGATGTTCACCGCATCCAGTCGACCGCCCAACCCTATTTCCAAAATGACGGCATCGAGTTGTTGCTCCGCCAGCAAGCTGAGGATGGCCAGGGTAGTGAATTCAAAATACGTGAGTGAAACTTCGCCGCGTGCCTGCGCCACGCGCTCGAAATGCGGCACCAGTGCCTCGGGCGCGACGATCTCGCCCGCCACCCGGCAGCGTTCTTCAAAGTTCACCAGATGGGGCGAGGTGTACACACCTGTGCGGTACCCCGCCTCGAGCAAGATGGCTTCCAGCATGGCACAGGTCGAGCCTTTGCCATTGGTGCCGGCCACCGTGATCACGGGCGCATCAAACTTCAAAGCCAGGCGCTCGGCCACGGCCTGAACACGGTCCAAACCCATGTCAATGGCCACAGGGTGAAGGCGTTCGCAATGGGCAAGCCAGTCGTCAAGGTTCATGCTGGAATTGTCGCCGAGTCTGCAAGCCCACGCAGAAATCGGGCATCATTGCTGCATGAAAAACTCTGCAACTCATGTCTACGGCATTCCCAATTGCGGCAGCGTGAAGAAAGTTCGCGTCTGGCTGGAAGACCAAGGCCACGCCTATCAATTTCACGACTTCAAAAAAGAAGGCGTTGACCCCGCGGCGCTGGACCATTGGCTGAGCCAGGTGAGCTGGGAAACCCTGGTCAACCGCAAGGGCACGACCTGGCGTCAACTCGATGCCAGCGTGCAAGCCAAGGTGAGTGATGCCGCCAGCGCGCGCAGTCTGATGTTGGCCCACCCCAGCGTGATCAAGCGACCGGTGCTGGTGGCGGGAGACGCCCGCCAAGTGACGGTGGGCGTCAACGAAGAAGCTTGGTCCCGCGTTGTGACTTGACACCCGACACACGCATGACTGACTTGAAAATCCTCACGATGAAAACCTTTGCTCTTTCGCTCACCGCTGTTTCTCTGGCGCTATCGGTTGGCGCCAACGTGAAAGCCCAGGAGGTGGGCCGCGTCATTTCCAGCACCCCCGTCATCCAGCAAGTGGCTGTGCCGCGCCAAGTCTGCACCCAGTCACAGGTGGTTTCCCCGGGCCAAAAATCCGGTGCCGGTGCGGCCATGGGCGCCATTGCCGGCGGTGCCATTGGCAACAGCATGGGCCAAGGCTCCGGCCGTGCGGCCGCCACCATGCTCGGCATTGTGGGCGGTGTCATTCTGGGCGAAAAGGTAGAGGGTGCCCCTGCGCCCGAGGTGCGCAATGTCCAGAACTGCACCAACCAGGTTTTCTATGAAAACCGCACCGCTGGCTACAACGTGGTCTACGAGTTCGCAGGCAAGCAGTACACCGTGCAAATGCCCTCCGACCCCGGCCCCACAGTGCGCTTGCAAATCACCCCCATGGTGCCGCCGCCCTCGGTCACACCGGTCACCGTGCCACCCGCAACTTTGCCCATGCCCATGGCACCTGCAGGTGTGCCCCCTCTGGGCTCTGCTCCGCAAAGCTGATCGCTTTCAGCCTTTCAGCCCTCAGGGCGCCATGTGCTCACCGCATGGCGCCCTTTGCTTTTGTGCCTTTGGCCTTCGCGTGTCCTAGAATTGAGGGTTTCCAAACGACACATTCATCATGACGAAAGCAACACAAGCCGCCAAGTCCGGCAACGGCCCGAAACGCGTGGTCCTGGCCTACTCGGGTGGCCTCGACACCTCGATCATTCTCAAGTGGCTGCAAGATGAATACGGCTGCGAAGTCGTGACCTTCACCGCAGACATTGGCCAGGGCGAAGAAATTGAACCTGCGCGCGCCAAAGCCATCAAGATGGGCATCAAGCCGCAAAACATCTTCATCGAAGACTTGCGCGAAGAGTTTGTGCGTGATTTCGTGTTTCCCATGTTCCGCGCCAACGCGCTCTACGAAGGCGAATACCTGCTGGGCACCTCCATTGCGCGCCCGCTGATCGCCAAGCGCCTGGTGGAAATTGCCCGCAAGACCAAGGCCGATGCCATCAGCCATGGCGCCACCGGCAAAGGCAACGACCAGGTGCGCTTCGAACTCGGCGCCTATGCGCTGATGCCCAACGTCAAGGTCATCGCCCCCTGGCGCGAGTGGGACCTGCTGTCGCGTGAAAAGCTGCTGGCCTACGCCGACGAGCATGGCATTCCGGTGGACTTCAAGAAACGCAAGGGCGGCGCGCCCTACTCGATGGACGCCAACCTGCTGCACATCAGCTACGAAGGCGGCATCCTCGAGGACCCGAACTTCGCCCCCGAAGAAAACATGTGGCGCCTCACCGTCAGCCCCGAAAAGGCACCGGGCAAGCCCCAGATCATCGAGCTGACCTACGCCAAAGGCGACATCGTGGCCATCGACGGCAAAAAGATGAGTCCTGCCAACGTGCTGTCGCACCTGAACGAGGTGGGCGGCCGCCACGGCATTGGCCGCCTGGACAAAGTGGAAAACCGCTATGTCGGCATGAAGAGCCGCGGCTGCTATGAAACCCCTGGCGGCACCATTCTGTTGGCGGGCCATCGTGCCATCGAGTCCATCACCCTGGACCGCGAAGTGCTGGCTCTCAAGGACGACTTGATGCCGCGCTATGCACGCCTGGTGTACAACGGCTATTGGTTCAGCCCCGAGCGCGAGCTGCTGCAAGGCCTGATCGACGCCTCACAAGCCACCGTCAACGGCAAGGTTCGCCTCAAGCTGTACAAGGGCACCATCATGTGCGTGGGCCGCGAAAGCGCCACCGACAGCTTGTTTGACACCCGCATCGCCACCTTCGACGACGATGGCGGCGCCTACAACCAAGCCGATGCTGGCGGCTTCATCAAGCTCAACGCCTTGCGCATGCGCATTGCCGGCAACATCAAGGCCGCCCGCGCCAGTGCCGCCAAAAAGCCGGCCGCCAAAGCCAAGAAGCCCGCAGCCAAGCCTGCCCAAAAGAAATAAGCGAGCCCCTTCATGACCACTGAAAAAATTGACGGTATCAGCGTCACCACGAAAGCCAACGTCTACTTCGACGGCAAGTGTGTGAGCCACGGCATCACCTACCCCGATGGCACGAAAAAAAGCGTCGGCGTGGTGCTGCCCTCGACCCTGACCTTCAACACCGGCGCCCCCGAAATCATGGAGTGCGTGGCCGGCGCTTGCGAGTACAAGCTCCAAGGCAGCGATGCCTGGTTGCGCTCAGGCCCTGGCGAGAAGTTCAGCATTCCGGGCAACTCCTCGTTCGACATTCGCGTGACCGAGGCGTACCACTACATTTGCCACTTCGGTTAAAGCAACCCGTCACAGAAAACGAAAACCCCCGCCTTCTTGCTCGAAGGCGGGGGTTTTGCGTTTGTTTTGCGATGAAGGCTTTTGTTACAGCGCCAGACGCGTGCGTGCTTCCTGGTACTCGCGCTTGAGGCGTGCCACCAGTTCAGCCGTGGGCACCACTTTCTTCACGGCGCTGATACCCTGGCCGCAGCCCCAAATGTCTTTCCAGGCTTTCTTGGCGTCGCCACCGAAGTTCATCTTGCTGGGGTCGCTCTCGGGCAGGTTCTCGGGGTCGAGACCGGCGTTGCGGATGGACGGTGCCAGGTAATTGCCGTGCACGCCGGTGAACAAGTTGCTGTAAACAATGTCGTCCGAGGTGGAGTCGACCACGCATTGCTTGTAAGCGTCGAGCGCACGTGCCTCTTCGGTCGCGATGAAGGCCGAGCCGATGTAGGCAAAGTCTGCGCCCATGGCTTGGGCGGCCAAAATGGCGCCGCCATTGGCAATCGAGCCGCTCAAGGCCACCGGGCCGTCAAACCACTCGCGAATTTCCTGAATCAAGGCAAACGGGCTTTTCACGCCCGCATGGCCGCCGGCACCGGTGGCCACGGCAATCAAGCCATCGGCCCCTTTTTCAATCGCCTTGTGCGCGAACTTGTTGTTGATGATGTCGTGCATCACCACCGCGCCATAGCTGTGCGCGGCCTGGTTGATTTCTTCGCGCGCACCCAGCGAGGTGATGATCACCGGCACCTTGTACTTCACGCACATTTCCATGTCGTGGTCCAGGCGGTCATTGCTCTTGTGCACGATCTGGTTGATGGCAAAAGGCGCGGCCGGGTTGTCCGGGTTGGCGCGGTCGTAGGCCGCGAGCGTCTCGGTGATTTCAGCCAGCCATTCATCCAGTTGCGAGGCAGGCCGTGCGTTCAACGCAGGCATGGAGCCAATGACGCCGGCCTTGCATTGCTCGATCACCAGCTTGGGGTTGCTGATGATGAACAGCGGCGAGGCAATCACCGGGAACTTGAGTTGACGCAGGGTCTGCGGCAGATTGGACATGGTGTCTCCTGAAATATTTTTATTGGGGAAAAAGCAAACTTAGAAGGCTTCCAGCGCCATGGCGGTGACGCTGTCGGCGCCCTCCACGATGCTGTCGCGCATGCCGGGAAGCTTGCTCAGCAAATGGTCGGCATAAAAACGCGCGGTGGTGATCTTGGCCTCGAGGAAGGCCTTGTCTTCGCTGGTGGCCAGCAAGTCTTCTGCCACGATCAGCGAGCGTGCCAACTGCCAGCCCGCCATCAGGTTGCCGGCCAGCATCAGGTAGGGCACGCTGCCGGCGAAGGCTGCATTCGGGTTGCTCGAGGTGTTGGCCGCAATGAAGTCCACCGTGGCCTCAAAAGCCTCACGGCCGGCCTTCAAACGCTTGGCCACGGCCTGGCTGTGGGCGCTGCTGCGCTGGGCCAGGGCGGCTTCGGTTTGGGCAATTTGCTGGGCAATGCCTTTGGCGGTCTGGCCGCCATCGCGTGCGGTCTTGCGGCCCACCAGGTCGTTGGCCTGGATGGCGGTCGTGCCTTCGTAAATCGTCAGGATCTTGGCATCAC
>CAINMN010000267.1 GCA_903850735.1 uncultured Burkholderiales bacterium
CAAAAGCTGTATCCCATCAGCTTCGCCAGCCAGTCCGACACGGCCACGTTCGACAACTGTCTGGAACTGCTGACCATGGCCGGTTACCCCATCAGCCAGGCTGTGATGATGATGATTCCCGAGCCCTGGGAACAGCACACCACCATGGACCAGCGCCGCAAGGCCTTCTACGAATACCACGCCGCCATGATGGAGCCCTGGGATGGCCCGGCCTCCATCGTGTTCACGGATGGCCGCCAGATCGGCGCCACCCTGGACCGCAACGGCTTGCGCCCCTCTCGCTATTGCATCACCGATGATGACATGGTCATCATGGGTTCCGAGTCGGGCGTGCTGCCCGTGCCGGAAAGCAAGATCGTGCGCAAGTGGCGCTTGCAGCCCGGCAAGATGTTCCTGATCGACCTCGAACAGGGCCGCATGATCAACGACGAAGAGTTGAAGGCCAGCCTGGCCAACTCCAAGCCCTACAAGCAGTGGATTGAAAACGTGCGCATTCGCCTCGATGATGTCAAAGCCATCGAGAACAGTGGCCAGCCGCAAGCCCCCGAGGCTTCTTTGCTGGACCGCCAGCAAGCCTTTGGCTACTCGCAAGAAGACATCAAGTTCCTGATGGCCCCCATGGCCATCAATGGCGAGGAAGGCATTGGCTCCATGGGCAACGACAGCCCCTTGGCCGTGCTGTCCAGCAAGAACAAGCCGCTGTACAACTACTTCAAGCAGTTGTTTGCCCAGGTGACCAACCCGCCGATCGACCCGATCCGCGAAGCCATCGTGATGTCGCTGGTGTCCTTCATCGGCCCCAAGCCCAACCTGCTGGACATCAACCAGGTCAACCCGCCGATGCGCCTCGAGGTGAGCCAGCCTGTGCTGGACTTCGCCGACATGGCCAAGCTGCGCAACATCGCCGCCCACACCCACGGCAAGTTCAAGAGCGCCACGCTGGACATCACCTACCCCTACAGCTGGGGCCAGGAAGGCGTCGAGGCCAAGCTGGCCTCGCTGTGCGCTGCCAGTGTGGACGCCATCAAGAGCGGCCACAACATTCTGATCATCAGTGACCGCCATGTCAGCGCGGCCCAGGTCGCCATACCCGCGGTGTTGGCGCTGTCGGCCATTCACCAGCACTTGGTGCGCGAAGGTTTGCGCACCAGCGCCGGCCTGGTGGTGGAAACCGGCTCGGCCCGCGAAGTGCACCACTTTGCCGTGCTGGCGGGCTTCGGCGCGGAAGCCGTTCACCCCTACCTGGCCATGGAAACCCTGGCCAACCTGCACCAGGACTTGCCGGCCGACCTGTCGACCGAGAAGGCCATCTACAACTACATCAAGGCGATCGGCAAAGGCCTGTCCAAGATCATGTCGAAGATGGGCGTGTCCACCTACATGAGCTACTGCGGTGCGCAACTGTTCGAAGCCATCGGCATCAACACCGCCACCATCGAGCAGTACTTCACCGGCACGCCCAGCCGTGTGGAAGGCATCAGCGTTTTCGAGATTGCCGAAGAAGCGCTGCGTCAACACAAGGCCGCTTTTGGCGACGACCCCGTGCTGGCCAATATGCTGGATGCCGGTGGTGAATACGCCTGGCGTGCCCGTGGTGAAGAGCACATGTGGACGCCCGACGCGATTGCCAAGTTGCAGCACAGCACCCGTGCTAACAACTTCAACACCTACAAGGAATACGCCCAGCTGATCAACGACCAGAGCCGTCGCCACATGACGCTGCGCGGCTTGTTCCAGTTCAAGATCGACCCCGCCAAAGCCATTCCCGTGGAAGCGGTGGAGCCTGCCAGCGAGATCGTCAAGCGTTTCGCCACCGGCGCCATGTCGCTGGGTTCGATTTCCACCGAAGCCCACGCCACCTTGGCCGTGGCGATGAACCGCATTGGCGGCAAGAGCAACACCGGTGAGGGCGGGGAAGACCCGGCACGTTACCGCCAAGAGCTCAAGGGCATCCCGATCAAGAAGGGCGAAACCCTCAAGAGCGTCATCGGTGCCGAGCAGGTGGAAGTGGACATGCCTTTGAACGACGGCGATTCGCTGCGTTCCCGCATCAAGCAGGTGGCTTCTGGCCGCTTTGGCGTGACTGCCGAGTACCTCAGCAGCTCGGACCAAATCCAGATCAAGATGGCGCAAGGCGCCAAGCCCGGCGAGGGCGGTCAGTTGCCCGGTGGCAAGGTGTCGGAGTACATCGGCAAGCTGCGTTACAGCGTGCCGGGCGTGGGCCTGATTTCGCCCCCGCCGCACCACGACATTTACTCCATCGAAGATTTGGCCCAGCTGATTCACGACCTGAAAAACGTGGCACCGCACGCCTCCATCAGCGTGAAGCTGGTGTCGGAAGTGGGCGTGGGCACGATTGCCGCTGGCGTGGCCAAGTGCAAGAGCGACCACGTGGTGATCGCTGGCCACGATGGCGGCACCGGCGCCTCGCCGTGGTCGTCCATCAAGCATGCCGGCAGCCCTTGGGAAATCGGCTTGGCCGAAACCCAGCAGACCCTGGTGCTGAACCGTTTGCGCAGCCGCATCCGCGTGCAAGCCGACGGTCAGATGAAAACCGGCCGCGACGTCGCCATCGGTGCCTTGTTGGGCGCCGACGAATTCGGTTTCGCCACCGCACCGCTGGTGGTGGAAGGCTGCATCATGATGCGCAAGTGCCACCTGAACACCTGCCCGGTGGGCGTGGCCACGCAAGATCCCGAGCTGCGCAAGAAGTTCTCCGGCAAGCCCGAGCATGTGGTGAACTACTTCTTCTTCATCGCCGAGGAAGTGCGTCAGATCATGGCCCAGCTGGGCATTGCCA
>CAINMN010000268.1 GCA_903850735.1 uncultured Burkholderiales bacterium
AACGGTAGAAAAGCTGTGTTCTGAGCTCGGATTGTCACCACCCGGACAACCATAAACGAACGATCGTGCTAAAAACGGAGCTTCCACTGGAGACGTTCACATGGATTTAGCCTTTACCCCCGAAGAAGAAGCCTTCCGCCAGGAAGTCCGCGCCTGGGTGCGCGCCAATTTGCCCCAAGAAACCGCCCACAAAGTTCACAATGCCCTGCGCCAGACCCGCGAGGACATGCAGGACTGGGCCAAGATCCTTGGCAAAAAAGGCTGGCTCACGTATGCCTGGCCCAAGCAATTCGGTGGCCCCGGCTGGAACGCGGTGCAAAAGCATTTGTTCGAAGAAGAATGCGCGTTGGCAGGTGCGCCTCGCATCGTGCCCTTTGGCCCCGTGATGGTGGCCCCTGTGATCATGGCGTTCGGCAATGCCGAGCAGCAGCAGCGTTTCCTGCCTGGCATTGCCAGCGGCGAAGTGTGGTGGAGCCAAGGCTACAGCGAACCCGGTTCGGGCTCGGACCTGGCCTCCCTCAAGACCCGTGCCGAGCGCGTGGGCAACAAATACATCGTGAACGGCCAAAAGACCTGGACCACCCTGGGCCAGTTTGGCGAATGGATTTTCTGCCTGGTGCGCACCAGCAACGAAGGCAAGCCGCAAACCGGCATTTCCTTCCTCTTGATCGACATGAAGTCACCTGGCGTCACCGTGCGCCCCATCAAGCTGCTGGATGGCGAGTGCGAGGTCAACGAGGTGTGGTTCGACAACGTCGAAGTCCCCGCTGAAAACCTGATTGGCGAAGAGAACAAAGGCTGGACCTACGCCAAACACTTGCTGGCCCATGAGCGGACCAACATCGCCGACGTCAACCGCGCCAAGCGCGAGCTCGAGCGTTTGAAGCGCATCGCCAAGGCCGAAGGCGTCTACGACGATGTGCGCTTCCGCGATGAAATCGCCAAGCTCGAAGTCGATGTGGTGGCGCTGGAGATGCTGGTGCTGCGCGTCTTGTCCGCTGAAAAATCAGGCAAGCAGTCGCTGGACATTGCCGGCCTGCTGAAAATCCGCGGCAGCGAAATGCAGCAGCGCTACACCGAGCTGATGATGCTCGCCGGTGGCCCCTACAGCTTGCCCTTCATCCAGGAAGCCATGGAGGCCGGCTGGCAAGGCGACCAAATTGGCGCTTTGCATTGCGCGCCCTTGGCCAGCTCGTACTTCAACATGCGCAAGACCACGATTTACGGTGGCTCGAACGAAGTTCAGCGCAACATCGTGGCGCAAACCGTTCTCGGCTAAGCCCTGAGAAACTGAAAGGAACAATCATGGATTTCAATTTCTCTGACGACCAGGAACAACTGCGCGACGCCGTTCGCAAGTGGGTGGACAAGGGCTACGACTTCGAGCGCCGTCGCAGCATCGTGGCGCACGGCGGTTTTTCGCGCGAGGCCTACACCGAACTGGCCGAACTCGGCCTGACGGGCTTGTACATTCCGGAAGCCTTGGGTGGCTTGGGCATGGGCCCGGTCGAAGGCATGGTGGTGATGGAAGAGCTGGGGCGTGGCATTGTGTTGGAGCCACTGACCCAGGCGCTGATCGCGGGCGCCATGCTGTCCTACTACGCCGGCCCCGAGCTGCAAGAAGCCTGGTGCGCCAAAGTGGCAGGCGGCGAAGCCTTGGTGGTGCTGGCCGCACAAGAGCGCAAAGCCCGATACGACCTGTCGGTGTGCAACACCGTGGCCCAAAAGCAGGGCAACGGCTGGACCCTGAGCGGCGCCAAGAGCGTGGTGCCTGCCGGTGACCTGGCCGACGCCTTCATTGTGCCCGCCAAAGCCGACGGCAAGCTGGCCCTGTTCCTGGTGGAGCGCACGGCCAGCGGCGTGAACACGCATGGCTACCTGACGCAAGATGGCAGCCGCGGCGCCGAGCTCAAGCTCTCCGGTGCCCCGGCCGCTTTGCTCACCCTCAAAGGCCAGGAGGCGCTTGAGCATGCCACGGACATTGGCATTGCCGCCCTGTGCGCTGAAGCGGTGGGCGTGATGGACAAAACCTTGGCCATCACCGTCGATTACATGAACACCCGCAAACAGTTCGGCGTGGTGATCAGCAGCTTCCAGTCGTTGCGCCACCGCGTGGCCGACATGAAGATGCAACTGGAGTTGGGCCGCTCCATGAGCTACTACGCCAGCCTCAAGCTCAACGCGCCCACCGATGAGCGCCGCGCGGCCATGAGCCGTGCCAAGTTCCAGATTGGCAATTCCATGCGCTTTGTCGGCCAGCAAGCTGTGCAGTTGCATGGCGGCATTGGGGTGACCGACGAGTACATCGTCAGCCACTACTTCAAGAAACTGACGCAGATGGAAATGAGCTTTGGCGACACCTTGCACCATTTGGGCGAAGTGTCGTCTCGCATGCAAGATACCGCAGGCGTGTTCGCCTGAGGTTTGCGCTCGGCCGCTTCGATTCGCCTCAGATCGGTTCGAAGCGGCGCCGCGTGACGCCCTGCACCGTCACGGTTTCGGCAAACATGGCCGCGGGCCGCACCCACAAGCCCTGTTGTCCATAGAGCGCGCGGTACAGCGTCATGGGCTCCAGGGTTTCGCTGTGGCGCACGGTGCCCAGCACGTCGTACTCGCCGCCTTTGTAATGGCGGTAACGGCCAGGCGGCGTTTCAATCAGGGGTGGCAAATCGGTGTCGTCCATGGTGGCAAGCATAAATCAGCAGGAGGCGTTGGAACATGAAGACTTCTTCCCGTTTGCGTGTGGCGGTGATTGGCCTGGGGTGGTGGGGCCAGACCGTGGTGCGTTACCTCCACCAGGCGCGCAACATCGAAGTGCTGTGTGCGGCCGACCTGAACACCGAGTTGGCGACCCGCTTCACCCAAGCCGAGGGCATTGCGCTGGCGCCCAGCTTTGAAGCCGTGTTGGCCGATCCGCGCATTGAAGGGGTGGTGTTGTGCACGCCGCACAGCTTGCACACCGAACAAATCGTCGCGGCCGCGCAAGCGGGCAAGCATGTGTTTTGCGAAAAACCCCTGACCCTCACGCGCGCCGATGCCTTGCGTGCGGTGGCCGCGGTGAACCAACACGGGCGCGTGCTGGCCGTGGGCCATGAGCGACGCTTTGAAGCGCCGATTCAACGCGCCATGGCCATGATCCATTCCGGCGAGTTGGGCAAGCCCCTGCAGATGGAAGCGAATTTCAGCCAGGACAAATTTTTGGGCATGGATCCGAACAACTGGCGCCTGTCTGCCGCAGAAGCGCCGGCGGGCCCGATGACGGCCACCGGCATCCATTTGCTGGACCTCTCCATGGGCGTGTTTGGCCAAGCGGAAACCGTGTTTGCCAGTGTGAAACAGTTGGGCAGCCATTTGGTCAACGGGGACACCCTGGCCATTCTGGCCACCTACAAAGGCGGTGGCCACGCGCTCATCAGCGCCATTTTGGCGACGCCTTTTGTCGGGCGCTTTGCGGTGTATTGCAGCCAGGGCTGGGTGGAAGTCCGCGACAACAGCCACCCGGAAGCTTCCACCGGCTGGGTGCTGACCTCGTGCCTGCGCGGCCAAGAGCCCCGCACCGAAGTGTTCGAGGCCCATCCGGCGGTGCTCGCGAATTTGGAGGCTTTCGCCGATGCCGCTTTGGGCGGCCCGGCTTACCCCGTGCCGCAGGCGCAAATGATTGCCAACATTTCTGCGCTGGAGGCCGTGGTCAAGTCCACCCGCAGCGGCCGCGTCGAAGCCGTCGAAGGCTAAGCAGCGTGGGTTTTCACGAACTGCATCAGCAAGCGTGCATAGTCTTCGGGACATTGCATCGGGCTGATGTGACCGCAGGGGTCCAGCACTTCCAGTTGGCTGCCAGGAATCAGCGCGGCCATGGAGCCCATTTCTTCGGGTGAAGCCGCGCCGTCTTGTGCCCCAGCGAGCAGCATCACCGGGATCTGGATGCGGTTCAGCTCGCCTTGCAGCTTGAGCCCCAGAATGGCTTTGACGCAGGCGGTGTAGCCGTCGGCCGAGGTGCCGCCCACAATCTGGCGCATCAGTGCCATGCCTTGCGGGTCGGCTTGGCGGGCGTCGGCGGTGAACCAACGCTCCAGGGTCGATTCCACCAGACCTTGCATGCCTTGGGCCGCCAGCACCCCCAGGCGCTGGTTCCAGCCGGCGCTGCCCGCTTCGTCGATGCGGGCGCGGCAGTTGCAAGCCATCAGGCCGGCCAGACGCTCAGGGTGGTTCAAGGCCAGGGTCAAGCCGGTCATGCCGCCCAGGGACACACCGGCCACAAAGGCACGAGGGATATGACAGGCGTCCATCACCGCCAGCAGGTCGTTGCCCAGGTCATCGAGCGTGGCGGAGTCGCTGCCGGCCTTGCTTTGGCCGTGGCCGCGGCTGTCGTAGCGGACCACGCGGCAATGCGGTGTCAGCAAAGGCAGCACCCGGTCCCACATGCGCATGTCGGTGGCCAGGGAGTTGGAGAGCACCACGGCCGGGGCCTGATCCGGGCCCTCCACGGTGTAGGCAATGCGGCTGGCGTCGGGGCGGTCGATGTGGTGTGTCTGACTCATGGTTTACCCATAGGTGTGAAGAATGTGATACCCAGGGCGTGCTGGGCAAGGTATCATTTTATTGATCTTTGGATAAACAAGTGCTGGGGTAAACGATGAATCAACGAAGCGCGGTTCGCTCGGTCGGGGTGGTGGGTTTGGGCATCATGGGGTCCTCGATTGCCGCCAACCTGCAAAAAGGCGGCTTCCAGGTCCATGGAGTTGAAGTGCATGCCAGCACACGGCGTCGCATGGCCCCTTTGCTCAGCAGCGTGAGCGCCCAAGTGGGGGACCTGGTGACGGCCGGGGTGCAACACATCGTGACCTCGTTGCCCTCGAGTGCCGCGCTGATGGCTGTTTGCCAGGCCCTGGTGCAGGCCCGCCTGCAGCAAACCGGGCGCCAGCGCCGCCTGGTGCTGGCCGAGGCCAGCACGTTTTCCTTGAAAGACAAGCAGGCCGCGCGCGAGCTCTTGGCACAGGCTGGCATCGAAATGATTGACGCGCCCCTGTCAGGCACCGGCGCCCAAGCCAGGACCAAAGACCTCACGGTCTATGCCAGCGGCGATGCCAAAGCCATTCAATCGATGATGCCGGTGTTCAAGGGCTTTTCGCGCGCCCAGTTTTCGGTCGGCGAGTTCGGCAACGGCATGAAGATGAAACTGGTGGCCAACCTGTTGGTGGCCATCCACAATGTGTCCGCGGCGGAAGCCATTTTGTTTGGCAAGAAGCTGGGCCTGGCGCCCCAAAAAGTGGTGGACGTGGTGGCCGACGGTGCCGGCGGCTCGCGCATGTTCCAGGTTCGCGGCCCCATGATGGCCACGCGCACCTGGCAGCAGGCCACCATGAAAAACGAGGTGTGGCAAAAGGACATGACCCTGATCCACGACGCCTTGCACGAACTTTCCTTGCCTGCGCCCCTGTTTGCGGCCTGTATTCCGATTTACCATGCAGCCATGTCGCAAGGGCATCAGCTGCATGACACGGCTGCGGTTTATGCTGTGCTGGAAAAATTTGCTGGAGAAGCCTGATGTCCGACCCCCAACAACAAGCCCAACGTGCGCTGCGCAACGCATTGGGCGCGTTTCCCACCGGGGTGACCATCATCACGGCCCGCGATGACGCGCGCGACACCCTGGTGGGCTTGACGGTCAACAGCTTCAGCTCGGTCTCGCTCGATCCGGCCCTGGTGTTGTGGTCCTTGTCCCGCAAATCGCCCAATCTGAGCCTGTTTGCGCCGGGTTGCGCCCACGTCATCCACGTGCTGGCCGACACCCAAAAAGACATGGCCTACCAGTTTGCCAGCCCGGGCGCCGACAAGTACGCTGGCGTGGACTACCAGCTCACCGAGGCCTTCCCGGCCCCCGTCATTGAAGGCTGCACGGCGCGCTTTTACTGTGAGGTGCACCAGGTGCTCGATGGCGGTGACCACCACATCATTTTGGCCCGCGTGCTGCGCTACGACACCCGCGACGTGCCGCCCCTGCTGTTTGCCAAAGGCCAGATGATGAGCCTGGACACTTGCACCGCCGCCTGAGCGGACAAAGGCTCGCACATGGCAGAACGGCTGATTCGCGGCGCCAAAATTCACTACCGAGTGTTCGGCGAAGAGGGACCCTGGTTGGCGTTGGTCACAGGCGGGCGGCGTGGCTTTGCCGAATTCATTCCCTTTGCAGAAAAGTTGGCGGCCAAAGGCCTGCGCGTGGTGCTGCACGACCGGCGCAACACCGGTGCCTCTGATGTGATCATCGACGGCACCGATGGCGAAGAAGAAATCTGGGCCGATGACCTGGCCGAACTGATGACGCAACTCGGGGCCTTGCCCGCATTCATTGGCGGCACCTCCTCTGGCGCACGTTTGTCCATGTTGTTCTACCAACGCCATCCGGCCGCGGTGCGCGGGCTCTTGCTGATGCGCATCACCGGTGGCGATTTCGCGGCCGGGCGCTTGCCCGAAAACTATTACGGTCAATTCATCCGGGCCGCGCGCGAAGGCGGCATGCAGGCGGTGTGCGCCACCGAGCAGTACCGCGAGCGCATCCAGGCCAACCCGGACAACCTGCCGCGCTTGCTGGCCATGGACCCGGCGCGCTACATCGCGGTCATGAGCCATTGGCTGGACATTTTCTTGAAGGGTCCGCGCAAGCCCGTGCTGGGCATGACCGAGGAGGCC
>CAINMN010000269.1 GCA_903850735.1 uncultured Burkholderiales bacterium
CCACACTTTTGCCAGCGTGATTCGGGCCGACGGCCCCGATGCGGTGGGGTTTTATGTGTCCGGCCAATTGCTGACCGAAGACTACTATGCGTTCAACAAGCTGGTGAAAGGCTTGATCGGCACCAACAACATCGACACCAACTCGCGCCTGTGCATGAGCAGCGCCGTGGCGGGTTACAAACTCACCCTGGGCGCCGATGCGCCGCCGGCCTGCTACGACGATTTGCAACATGCGCAATGCCTCTTCATCGCCGGCAGCAACGCAGCCCATGCCCATCCCGTGCTGTTTCGCCGGATTGAAGAGGCGCGTGCCCAAAACCCTGCGCTGAAAATCATCGTGGCCGACCCCCGGCGCACCGACACCGCCAGCTGCGCCGATTTGCATTTGCCCTTGCAGCCAGGTACCGATGTCATGCTGTTCCATGGCCTGTTGCACATCATGCTGTGGGAAGGCTGGATCAAACCCGGCTACATTGAAGCCCACACCGAAGGCTTCGAGGCTTTGAAAACCGTGGTGCGCGAATGCACCCCCGAAAAAGTAGCGCGCTTTTGTGGCCTGCGGGTGGAAGACCTGGTCCAAGCCGCGCGTTGGTTTGCGACCGCCAGCGCCACGCTCAGCCTGTATTGCCAAGGCCTCAACCAGTCCAGCAGTGGCACCGCCAAAAATGCGGCCTTGATCAACTTGCATCTGGCCACCGGCCAGATTGGCAGGCCGGGCGCGGGTCCGTTTTCCCTGACCGGCCAACCCAATGCCATGGGCGGTCGGGAAGTGGGCGGGCTCGCCAACCTGCTGAGCGCCCACCGCGACCTGGCCAACCCGGCGCACCGCGCTGAAGTGGCGGCGCTGTGGGGCGTGCCCAGCGTGCCCGCCAAGCCTGGCAAAACCGCCGTGGACATGTTTCAAGCCGCTGCCGACGGCGAGATCAAAGCCTTGTGGATCGCTTGCACCAACCCCGCGCAATCCATGCCCGACCAGACCACGGTGCGGCGTGCCTTGCAACGCGCCGAATTTGTCGTGGTGCAAGAAGCCTTTGCCGACACCAGCACCACCGCCTTCGCCGACTTGCTGTTGCCCGCCACCACCTGGGGCGAGAAAGAAGGCACGGTCACCAACAGCGAGCGCCGCATCACGCGGGTGCGCGCGGCCGTGCCGCCACCCGGCCAGGCTCGCCATGACTGGCGCATTGTGGTGGACTTCGGCCGCTTGCTGGAAAACGAGCCGGGCGTGCGCGCCAAAGACATTTCGCACAGCCTCTTCCCCTACGAAAACCCCGAAGCGGTTTGGCTGGAGCACCGTGAATCCACACGCGGGCGCGACCTGGACATCACCGGCCTGAGTTACACCGCCTTGGAAGCGGCCCCCCAACAATGGCCCTGCCCCGAAGGCGCCACCCAGGGCCGCCCACGCTTGTACGAAGACGGACAGTTCCCTACGACCAGCGGCCGTGCGCGCTTTGCGGCAGTGACGCCTGCGCCCTTGGCCGAAGCGCGCGAGTCGCGTTACCCCTTCTCCTTGAACACCGGGCGCCTGCGCGACCAATGGCATGGCATGAGCCGCACCGGCTGGATTGGCCGTCTCTTTGGACATGTGCCCGAACCCGTGGTGCAAGTTCACCCGCAAGACCTGGCCCGCCACGGTTGGCAAGAGGGCGACTTGGTCCACCTCACCAGCAAGCGCGGCTCCATTGTGGTGCCCGTTCAAAGCAGCGCCGAACTCGGCCTCAACCAGGCCTTCATGGGCATGCATTGGGGCAGCGAGTTTCTCAGTGGCCGACAACACAATGGCCAGCCCCTGGCCGGTGTGAATGCCTTGACCACCTCGGCCTATTGCCCCAGCTCCAAACAGCCCGAGCTGAAGCATGCGGCCGTCAAAATTTTGAAAGCCGAGCTGCCTTGGAAGCTCTTGGCCGTGAGCTGGCTGCCAGACGATCAGGACGCTGACGCCCTGCTTCGCTTGCGCCGCTTGATGCCTTTGTTTGAGTTCGCGACCTGCGTGCCTTTTGGCCAAACACGCAGCGGCGTCTTGTTTCGTGCAGCCAGCGCCGAGCCGGTGGCCGACAAACTGGTGTCCGAGGTCGCCGACATCCTGCACCTGTCCGACAACGATGTGCTTCATTACGCCGACCGCAAGCGTGGCCAGCGGCGCTGCATGCGCATGCAGCGCAGCGGCGAGGTTTCGCACCAGGAATGCTTCCAGCTGGCGGGCGACATTGGCGCGGAAGCCTGGATCAAAACCCTGTTGCAAGAGGGTTTGCCGGCGCAAGCCTATGGCCGGCAGCTGCTGTCCCCGGGCAGCAAAGCCCCTGTTGGCGTGGCGCCCCCCTGCAAAACCGTGTGCAGCTGCGTGGGCGTGCGCGAAGACGCGATACAAGCGCACTTGCAAGCCATCGCCCCCGCCGAGCTTGGCCCAGAGGCCGCCGTGGCCTCGCTGAAAACCAAGTTGGGCTGTGGCACGCAATGCGGTTCCTGTGTGCCGGAGTTGCAACGCCTGGCGCGGCTGGCACAGCCGTCATTGACCATATAGCCCAAAGTCATCAAGCATCCTGGACAATCGGGGCATGGGCATTGCACACTACCTCAAGGAAATTGGCCGCGGCCATGCTGGCGCGCGCGCGCTCAGCCGCGCGCAGGCCAGCGATTTGATGGGCCAGATTCTGGACGACCAGGTCAGCGACCTGGAGGTGGGGGGCTTCTGCCTGGCCATGCGCATCAAGGGTGAAACCCCTGAGGAAATGGCAGGGTTTCTCGATGCCGTCGAAGCCCGTCTGACACGCTGGCCCAGCCCCCGCGAACAGGTCACCGTGGTCTTGCCCAGTTACAACGGCGCCCGCAAGTTGCCGGTGCTGACGCCCCTGCTGGCCCTGCTCCTGGCACGCGAAGGCCTGCCGGTGGTGGTGCATGGCACGCCCACCGAATCCAGCCGCGTGCTGAGTCAGGAAGTGTTTCAGGCCCTGGGCATCGCGCCGCGCAGCACCCTGGCCCCCGTGAATTCTGGCGAAGTGGCCCTGGCGCCCACCGAGCTGCTCAGCCCGGCCCTGCAAAAGCTGCTGAACGTGCGCCGCGTGGTGGGCCTGCGCAACTCGGCCCACAGCCTGGTCAAACTGATGAATGTGGTGTCAGGACCATCGCTGCGCGTGGCCAGTTACACCCACCCCGAATACGCTGTCAGCATGGCCGCCACCTTCAGCCTGCTGCAAGCCAACGCTCTGCTGTTGCGTGGCACCGAAGGCGAGGTCGTGGCCGACGCGCGCCGCCAGCCGCAAATGGATGGCTTTGTGGCAGGCGAAAAAATCAGCCTGCAAGCTCACCAAGCCGGACCGCTGACACAACTGCCTCAACTGCCCACGCAAGTGGACGCCGCGTCCACCGCCGACTACATCCGCGCCGTTCTGCAGGGCCATCTGCCGGTGCCCGAGCCCATTGCGCGCCAAGTGGCGTGCATCCTGGACCTGTCGCGCCGCCTTCCTCTGTCTCTTTCTGAAAGTGCCGCATGAGTGCCGCTCCTTTTTCTCCCATGGTCACCTTGGTGGGCGCCGGTCCGGGCGACCCGGAGTTGCTGACCCTCAAAGCAGCCAAGGCCATTCAAGCAGCCACCGTGCTGCTGGTCGATGACCTGGTCAGCGACGACATCACCGCACTGGCCTCGCCGACCGCCCGCCTCATCCATGTGGGCAAGCGTGGCGGTTGCCAGTCCACGCCGCAAGCCTTCATCGAAAAGCTGATGGTGCAAGCGGCACGCGAAGGCGAGCGCGTGGTGCGCCTCAAAGGCGGCGACCCCTTCATCTTTGGCCGCGGCGGCGAAGAGGTCGAGCATTTGCAAGCCCAAGGCGTGGCGGTGCAAGTCATCAATGGCATCACCGCAGGCCTGGCGGGCATGACCTCGCTGGGAGTGCCTCTGACCCATCGTGACCACGCCCACGGCGTGGTCTTTGTCACCGGCCATGCCAAGCCCGGGGATCATGGCACCGACTGGGCGTTGCTTGCGCAAGCCGCGCATCAGGCCCGCTTGACCCTGGTGATCTACATGGGCGTGCGCAGTGCCGGCACCATTCAGGCAGGTCTGCTGCAAGGCCTGCCGGCCGACACGCCGCTGGCCATCATCGAACATGTCAGCCTGCCCCAGCAACGGCATGCCGTCAGCCAGTTGGGACACCTGGTGGCCACCCTGCAAGCCGAACAATTGGGCAGCCCCTCGGTGATCGTGGTGGGCGATGTGTTGAAAGGCCTGGCCGCCGTGACCCAGCAGCCCATACAGCCCCTGCCCCAGTCCATTCGCGCCTGAAAGCCGGTTCCAGGCAGTCGTGCGAAAATACGCGGTTGCTTTGAATCACCTCTTGACAGGACATCCCCATGGACGCAGAACGCACCAACCTCATTGGCACCACGCTCAACGACCTGAGCGCGCGCACCCTTGACTTACGGGGGTATCTTTGACTTCGATGCGAAGTCAGAGCGCCTGAGGACCGTCAACGCCTCCCTCGAAGATCCCACGGTCTGGAACGACCCCAAGAAAGCCCAGGAACTGGGCAAAGAAAAAAAGGCCCTGGACGATGTGGTCGTGACCCTGTCGCGGCTGACCCAGGAGATTGCCGATAACACCGAGCTGTTTGAGATGAGCAAGGCCGACAGCGATGACGCTGGCCTGGAAATGCTGGAAGAAGAAACCCGCAAGCTCACCGCCGACATCGAAAAGCTCGAGTTCCGTCGCATGTTCAACAACCCGGCAGACCCCAGCAACGCTTTCCTGGACATCCAGGCGGGTGCCGGCGGCACCGAAGCCTGCGACTGGGCCAGCATGCTGCTGCGCCAGTACCTGAAGTACGCCGAACGCAAGGGCTTCAAAGCCAGCGTGGAAGACGAGTCGGCGGGCGACGTGGCCGGCATCAAGAGTGCCACCATCAAGATTGACGGCGAGTACGCCTTTGGCCTGCTGCGCACCGAAACCGGCGTGCACCGCTTGGTGCGCAAATCGCCGTTTGATTCCTCGGGCGGCCGCCACACCAGCTTTGCCTCGCTGTTCGTCTTTCCGGAGGTCGATGATTCGATCGAGATCGACATCAACCCTGCTGATGTTCGCGTCGATACCTTCCGCGCCAGCGGCGCCGGCGGCCAGCACATCAACAAGAC
>CAINMN010000270.1 GCA_903850735.1 uncultured Burkholderiales bacterium
ACCGCCACGCTGGAGGCCGCGCTGTTCAAGCGGCCCATGGTCATTGCCTACAACATGCACTGGTTCAGCTGGTGGCTGATGAAGGGCAAAAAGCTGCAGCCCTGGGTGGGCCTGCCCAACATCTTGTGCCAATCTTTTGTGGTGCCTGAATTGCTCCAGGACAAGGCCACGCCCCATGCCATGGCGGAAGCGGTCCTGGCGTGGCTGGATCAGCCTGAAAAAGTGCGTGAGCTGACGCAACGTTTCACCGACCTGCACGACCAGTTGTTGCGGGACACACCGACTTTGTCTGCCCATGCGATCGAAAGCCTTCTTGCACGCTGAGCAGCCCTCCCTGCCTTGGGATGTCCCCGGCTTGCTGGCGGGGGTGGACGAGGCTGGGCGCGGGCCTCTGGCTGGGCCAGTGGTGGCCGCTGCCGTGATCCTGGACGATCAAAACCCGATCAAAGGATTGGCCGACTCCAAAAAGCTCACAGCTCGCCAGCGCGATCGGCTGTACGACGAAATCCGTGCCAAGGCCTTGTGCTGTTCGGTGGCCGAGGCCAGTGTGGAAGAGATTGACCAGATCAACATTTTGCAAGCTACCTTGCTGGCGATGCGCCGTGCGGTCGAGGGC
Source organism: uncultured Burkholderiales bacterium (assembly GCA_903850735.1). Classification (GTDB taxonomy): domain Bacteria; phylum Pseudomonadota; class Gammaproteobacteria; order Burkholderiales; family Burkholderiaceae_C; genus Limnohabitans. The sequence goes on from CAINMN010000270.1 coordinate 617, forward strand.
CTTCGTTTGAAGCCCCACAAAGTGCTGGTGGACGGCAACCGCTTGCCTGTGCTCGATGTCTTGGCCGAAGCCATTGTGCAAGGCGACGCCAAGGTGCAAGCGATTTCTGCGGCGTCGATTTTGGCCAAGGTGCATCGGGACCGTTGGTGCGAAACCATCGACCGCGACTACCCGCAGTATGGCTTTGCCAGCCACAAGGGCTATGGCACGGCAGTGCACATGCAGGCCTTGAAGACCTTTGGTGCGACGCCGTGGCACCGTCAAAGTTTTGCGCCTGTGGCGGCGGTGTTGGCGGTTTCACAAGGGAAAGCTGCATGACGGACGCTGCTGCCAACGTGAAACACATCACCTCGCGCGACAACCCCTGGTTGAAGGCTGTGCGACGCCTCTCGCAGGATGCTTCGGCTTACCGAAAGCAAGGTCAAGTCTGGCTCGAGGGCGACCATCTGTGTCGCGCGGCCCTGGCGCGGGGGTGCGAGGTTGAAGAGGCGGTGTTCACCGAGTCGGCATGGCAGCAAGCGCCTGAATCGTGGCGAACGGCTGCTGCGCGGCAAGTCGTGTTGGCCGACGACTTGTTTGCGGGCATCAGCGGTCTGGAGTCTCCTGCGAGCATGGGCTTTGTACTGCGCCTGCCCTCGGCTTTGGCCATCGCGCCCTTGATGCCCACCGTGGTGCTGGACCGCGTGCAAGATGCTGGCAATGTGGGCTCCATCCTGCGCAGCGCTTCCGCGTTTGGTTACAAACAAGTCTTGGCGCTCAAGGGCAGTGCGGCGCTGTGGTCACCCAAAGTGCTGCGCGCCGGCATGGGCGCGCATTTCGGCCTGCAGCTGATCGAGGGCTTGGCGGCCGAAGACCTGGAGGCTTTGGACATCCCCTGGCTGGCCACCAGTTCCCATCAAGGGCCTTATCTGCACGAACTGGTGCTTCAACAAGCCATTCCCTATCCCTGTGCCTGGCTGATGGGTCATGAAGGGCAGGGGGTGCGGGATGAATTGATGGCCAAGGCGACGCTGACTGTGCGCATTGCCCAACCCGGTGGCGAAGAGTCCCTGAACGTCGCCGCCGCGGCGGCGATCTGCTTGCATGGTACTGGGGTCAGGTCTTGAGTTTTGCCTTTTTTCTGTGGATAACTTAAACGGCACGCCAACACCTGAAGTTATCC
>CAINMN010000271.1 GCA_903850735.1 uncultured Burkholderiales bacterium
GCGCGCAGCGCGGTGTTTTTGGCCAGCACGCCCAGCATCACCGGCACCACCGTGCGCGTCGACAATGGGCAGCACCTGGTGCCCCTGGCGCGCGACGTGATGTTTGTGGTCGACGAACTTTTCAAGGACAAGCCATGAGCCCACACGATCTGGCCCTGCGCCATTGCCGAAAAATGTTTTTGCGCGGCTTGACCGTGCAGGCGCGCATTGGCATTCATGATTTCGAATTGCAGGCACCGCAACGCCTGATTCTGGACATCGACCTCTATGTGCCGCTGGACGACACCACGCCGCAAGGCGACCAGATTCACGAAGTGGTGGACTACGATTTTGTGCGCGACGTGGTGCATGCGCGCGTGGCCCAGGGGCACATCAACTTGCAAGAGACCTTGTGCGACGACGTGCTCAATGCCTTGTTGCGTCACCCCGGGGTGATGGCCGCGCAGGTGGCCACCCACAAGCCCGATGTTTACCCCGATTGCGACGCCGTGGGCGTGCAAGCTTTTCGCGCCAAGCCGGGCGTGCTCTGAACCAAGTCGAAACCCTGCCATGGCCTCTAAAGGAACCCAGATTCTCACCCTGACCGGCTTGCGCTTCGATGCCAACCTGGGCATTCTGGAGCATGAGAAAACCGCACCGCAACCCATTCAGGTGGATGCCGAATTGAACCTGGGCACCCAGCCCCTGTTGCCCCACGATGACGACATCACCCATGTGCTGGATTACCGCAAGGTGCGGCAAATCATCATCGCGGAATGCACCGCTGAGCATGTGAATTTATTGGAGAGCCTGATTGGCAAGCTGGCCCACCGCTTGATGCAGTTGCCCGGCGTGCTGGGCGTGCGGGTGCGCATTGCCAAACTTGAAATTTTTGACGATTGCGAGGTGGCCATTCGCGTCGAGACGGGGCAGTGGCATGTCTGAAGCCCCGGGCTCGCCCGACCTGACCGACCCTTTGCTGATGTCGGTCTTGAAGCGCCAGTTGCACAATGCCGGCGGCTGGATCGGCTTCGACCGTTTCATGGCCTTGGCCTTGTACACGCCGGGGTTGGGCTATTACGCCAACCAGTTGCGCAAATTCGGCACCACCCCGGCCTCGGGCAGCGACTTTGTCACCGCGCCGGAAATGTCCCCTTGGTTTGGGCGCACGCTGGCGAACAGTGTGCGCGAGGCCTTGGTTGTGACAGACACCCACGAGGTTTGGGAGTTTGGTGCGGGCACGGGTGCCTTGGCCTTGCAATTGTTGGACTCGCTGGGCGACGCGCTCACCCGGTACACCATTGTGGATTTGTCCGGCAGCCTGCGCGCACGCCAGCAAGAGACCTTGCAAGCGCATGCTGGCAAAGTGCGTTGGGTCAGCGAACTGCCTGAAAAATTCAGCGGTGTGTTGGTGGGCAACGAGTTGCTCGATGCCATGCCGGTGCAGCTGTTGGCGCGCCATAAAGGCCAATGGTTCGAGCGCGGGGTTGTGGCGCAAGACGACCCCCTGGCGCCGTTTCGGTGGGAAGACCGACCGACCGACTTGCATCCGCCTTTACCCATCGAAGGCGAGCATGATTACCTGACCGAGATTCACCCGCAAGCCGAGGCCTTCATCCGCACCTTGGCCGACCGCTTGCAGCGGGGCGCGGTGTTTCTCATCGACTACGGTTTTCCGGAGCGCGAGTACTACCACCCGCAGCGCCACATGGGCACGGTGATGTGCCATCACCTGCACCGAGCCGATGGCAACCCGCTGGTGCATGTGGGCGCCAAGGACATCACCGCGCATGTGAACTTCACCGGCATTGCGATGGCTGCCCAGGATGCGGGCATGCAAGTGCTGGGCTATACCAGCCAGGCGCATTTCTTGATCAACAGCGGTTTGTTGCCGCCGTTAGCTGAAGCCTCGCTGGCTGAGCGTGCAATGGCGCAAAAGCTGATCACCGAGCACGAGATGGGCGAACTGTTCAAAGTCATTGCCCTCGGCGTGGGCGAGCCTTGGGAGCCCATGGGCTTCGTTCAGGGTGACAGAAGCCACGCGCTCTAAGCCATGCTTCGCTGGCTGCTCGTCGTCTTCCTGGCCTTGCTGCTCATCAACGGCCTGGCGCCCTGGCTGCAAAAACTCGGCTTTGGCAAACTCCCCGGCGACTTCCGCTTCCGTCTGTTCGGTCGCGAATGGTTCATTCCGCTGACAACGACGATTCTCCTCAGCCTGCTTTGCGCTTTGATCGCCAAGCTGATCTAGGGAAATTGCAATTTCCCCTGCTTAATCTACGAAATTGGGGTCAGATACCGATTAC
>CAINMN010000272.1 GCA_903850735.1 uncultured Burkholderiales bacterium
CTGCGCTACACCAATGGCCCCGTGGACGCCATGTACACCAGCATCCAGTACAAAGTGGGTGACACCGCTCCTGCCAACGGCTCCATCACCGCTGGCATCAGCAGCAAGCAAAACCTGTTGGGCGCTTCTTACGCCGTGATGCCCACCCTGAAGCTGCACGCCGGCTTTGGCAGCACCACCTCCAGCAACGACGTGTTCAAGGGCACCAGCTCGCAAATGGGCGTGACCTACGTCATGGGCGCATTCACGCTGATGGGCCAAACCGCCAAGTTTGACGACACCTCCACGACCAACGTTGATCGCAAGATGATCGGCCTGGGCCTGGACTACAGCCTGAGCAAGACCGCTCGCGCTTACGTGCGTTACGACAGTCTGAACCTCGGCTCCAACGTGGCTGTGGCTGCTGGCTCTGAAGTGACCCGCACCGCTGTGGGTATCAGCAAGTCGTTCTAATCCTCCCGCTAGCGTAAGCTAGTCAAGGATTAAAACCTCTTCAAACCCTGCTACGGCAACGTAGCAGGGTTTTTTGTTTTTCCAGTTAAGCTCCTGCCAAGGAGGCCCCCATGGAAACCAAGTGGTTGGAAGACTTCGTCAGTCTGGTGGAAACACGCAGCTTCAGTCGCTCGGCGCAACTGCGCCATGTCACGCAGCCTGCGTTTTCCAGGCGCATTCAGTCGCTGGAGGCCTGGGCCGGGGCCGACCTGGTGGACCGGTCGTCTTACCCCATGCGGCTCACGCCTGCAGGCGAAACCTTGTACCCGCAGGCTTTGGAGATGTTGCAAGCCTTGCAAGGCACGCGCGCCATGCTGCGCACCCATGCGTCGGCGGGTCAAGACGTCATTGAGTTCGCCATTCCGCACACGCTGGCGTTCACGTTTTTTCCAGCCTGGGTGTCCGAGCTCAGCAAAGGCTTTGGGCCTTTGAAAAGCCGCCTCATGGCCTTGAATGTGCACGATGCCGTCCTGCGCCTGATTGAGGGCAGCTGCGATTTGCTGATTGCCTACCACCATGCATCTCAGCCCCTGGCCTTGGACGCCGAGCACTATGAAGTGGTCAGCTTGGGGCAGGAGGTCTTGGCGCCTTATTCGGCGCCCAAGGAGCGCGGCGCGCCTCTGTTCATGCTGCCGGGAACCCGAGAACATCCCCTGCCTTACTTGGGCTATGCCCCGGGCGCTTACCTGGGCCAAACGGTGGACCAGCTTTTGAAAAACGCCTCAGGTCCGGTCTACCTGGAGCGGGTCTATGAAACCGACATGTCCGAAGGCCTCAAAGCCATGGCATTGCAGGCGCATGGCGTGGCCTTCTTGCCGCAAAGTGCCGTACGGCGCGAGGTGGAAGAGGGGCGGTTGGTACCGGCGGTCCCGCAGGCGCTGGCAACTGACTTGCAAGCGGGTTTGCAAATCTTGGCCTGCCGCGCCAAACCGACGGTGCGGCATCCCACCAAACCCCTGGTCGATGCCTTGTGGCAATTTTTAAGCTCTCAAAACCAAGCCCAAGGGGTTGTTCCCGCTAGCCAACACCCGACACATGGGTAAGATGGCGTTCTTGGGTATTTCGTTTTTTTTCCAACAGGAGTTCTGGACATGAAAAAGCAATGGATGGTTTTGGCCTTGTCGGCCTTGTCAGTCGGTGCCGTGTGGGCGCAAGCTTCCGACACCTTGGCCAAAGTCAAGGCCTCAGGCACGGTGACCATGGGCGTGCGCGACTCGTCCGGCGCCTTGTCTTACACCCTGGGTGATGGCAAGTACGCCGGCTTTCATGTGGAGGTGTGCCACCGCATCCTGGACAACCTGGAAAAAGCCGCCGGCAAGAAACTCGACATCAAGTACCTGCCGGTCACGTCCCAAAACCGGATTCCGCTGGTGCAAAACGGCACGGTGGACATCGAGTGCGGCTCCACCACCAACAACGCCACGCGCCAAAAAGACGTGGCCTTTGCGCTGACCACCTATGTGGAAGAAGTGCGCATCGCGGTCAAGGCCAACTCGGGCATCACCGGCATCAACCAGCTGAACGGCAAAAACGTGGTGACCACCACAGGCACCACCTCGGTTCAGCACTTGCGCAAACATGAGCGTGCCAACGGCGTGGACTTCAAGGAAGTGTTTGGCAAAGACCATGCTGAGAGCTTCTTGCTGCTGGAAGCAGGCCGCGCCGATGCGTTTGTGATGGACGGCCAAATTCTGGCCGGCAACATCGCCTTGTCCAAGAACCCCGCCGATTTCAAAATCGTGGGTGAAGTGCTGTCGGTCGAGCCCATTGCCATCATGTTGCGCAAGGACGACCTGGCGTTCAAGAAAATGGCCGACGACACCATTCGCGATCTGGCCAAATCGGGTGAGCTCGCCAAGATTTATGACAAGTGGTTTGTGCAGCCCATCCCCCCGAAAAACACCCGTGTCGGCTTGCCTGCCAGCGACACCACCAAGGCCGCTTGGGCCACCCCCAACGACAAGCCCATGGAAGAGTACGCCAAGAAATAAGCCATGGCTTTGGAGTGGCAGGTTTTCCTGCAAGACGAAGGCGGCGGACGCACCTACCTGTCCTGGATGATCGATGCCTGGGGGTGGACGCTGTCGGTCGCCGTCTGCGCCTGGTTTGTCGCCATGATTGCGGGCACGGTCATGGGGGTCTTGCGCACCTTGCAGGACAGCCCTTGGCTGGTGCGTTTGGCCAATGTCTGGGTGGAGTTGTTTCGCAACATTCCCTTGCTGGTGCAAATTTTCTTGTGGTACTTCGTGCTGCCCAAGCTGATTCCGCCCATGCAGCAGTTGCCAGGCTTTTTGTTGGTGGTGCTCGCCCTGGGCTTGTTCACCTCGGCGCGCATTGCCGAGCAGTTGCGCGCTGGCATCCAGGCCATGCCGCGCGGCCAGCGCTATGCCGCCATGGCCATGGGCTTCACCACCTTTCAAACCTACCGCTATGTGCTGTTGCCCATGGCGTTTCGCATCATCCTGCCGCCGCTGACCAGCGAGTCCATGAACTTGCTGAAGAATTCTTCGGTGGCGTTTGCGGTGTCGATTGCCGAACTCACCATGTTTGCCATGCAGGCGCAGGAAGAAACCTCGCGCGGCATTGAAATTTACCTGGCGGTGACCTTGCTGTATGCGGTGTCGGCGTTTGCCGTGAACCGTTTGATGGCCTGGGTGGAGCGCCGTGTGCAAATTCCGGGCTTCATTGTGGCGGGCGGCACGGGCGGGGGCCACTGATGGGACTCGACCTCTCGTTTCTCAGCTGGGACCTGCTGACCAAGTTCATTCTGAAGGGCTTTGTCTTCAGCGTGCAGCTGACGGTGGTGGCCACGCTGGGGGGCATCGCCTTGGGCACGGTGTTGGCGCTGATGCGTTTGTCAGGCCGAAAGCTGCTGTCGTTGCCGGCCACCGCGTACGTCAACGGCATGCGCTCGGTGCCCTTGGTGATGGTCATTCTGTGGTTCTTTTTGCTGATCCCGTTTTTGATTGGCAAGTCCTTGGGGGCAGAATGGTCGGCCGTCATCACCTTCATTGCGTTTGAGGCGGCATATTTCAGCGAGATCATGCGTGCCGGCATTCAGTCCATTCCGCGTGGGCAGGTCATGGCCGGGCAAGCCTTGGGCATGACCTATGCGCAAAACATGCGCCTGATTGTCTTGCCCCAGGCCTTTCGCAACATGCTGCCGGTGCTGCTGACGCAAACCATCATTCTGTTTCAAGACACCTCGCTGGTGTATGCCATTGGCGCCTATGACCTGCTCAAGGGCTTTGTCACGGCCGGCAAAATTTATGGACGCCCCGAAGAGGCTTATCTGTTGGCCGCCGTGGTTTATTTCATCATTTGCTTCAGCTTGTCGACCCTGGTGCGTCGCTTGCAAGCCAAGATCGCCATCATCCGCTGAACGGACCTCGCCATGATTGAATTGAAGAACGTTTCCAAATGGTACGGCCCGGTGCAGGTGCTGACCGATTGCTCCACCCAAATTGCCAAAGGCGAAGTGGTGGTGGTGTGCGGGCCCTCGGGCTCGGGCAAGTCCACGCTGATCAAGACCATCAATGCGCTGGAGCCGTTTCAGAAGGGCGAAATTTATGTCGACGGCATCGCGGTGCACGATGCCGCCACCGACCTGCCTAAACTGCGCAGCCGCGTGGGCAGGTCATGGCCGGGCAAGCCTTGGGCATGACCTATGCGCAGAACATGCGCCTGATTGTCTTGCCCCAGGCCTTTCGCAACATGCTGCCGGTGCTGCTGACGCAAACCATCATTCTGTTTCAAGACACCTCGCTGGTGTATGCCATTGGCGCCTATGACCTGCTCAA
>CAINMN010000273.1 GCA_903850735.1 uncultured Burkholderiales bacterium
AGAGCAACACCCTCTGCCTGAAACCACCGGTATTGAGGCGCTGAAATTTCTGATGGAACAACACGGCCTCAAACAAGGCGACCTTGAAGAGATTGGTAGCCAAGGTGTGGTTTCTGAAATTTTGACTGGCAAGCGTGAGCTCAATGTTAGGCAAGTACGCGCCCTTAGTGAGCGTTTCGGCGTATCCACCGCTACTTTCTTATAACCTCTACCCAGTATGCGGATGGTGCGCCGCTTAGCCAGAGCTTAGTGGTGAAGTGAGCCAAGCATAGGGGGAGGGCTTGTGATTTTGGGAATACTGGACACCCACCGTACCCCCACCCCCCTAAATTGGAAGAAGGAGTCCCATATTTACCTTGTACTGTGTTTTGCTCGTTCAAGGACCATTTTTTGAAACATGACTTGAAGCTCGGGGTAGACCTCACCCATGCGATCTGGTCGCCTCCCGGGAGTGCGGCTTCCTACCATCCAACCAAGACCAAAACCCACAGCTTCAAGAACGGCCAACTTTGCCGAAGCTAGGCTGCGTTCGGTTCGCGCCTCACGTGTCTCGCGTCCATGGATTGTCTTTGCGGCTGCACAGCGCAGGCGCCCCTCTAACGTCTTTGGTCCGCTGTGCGCCCGACCACCGTGAAAACGACATCGGGATTTGTTTGATGCAGCGGGCGCTTTGCATCGCTCTTTGGTCCGACGTGATATTCCCTCGCACTGTTTGCAGGCAATGCGTCCACCTGCCGTTAAAAATGTTGTCATATTTGCATCTTCAATGTTACGTTTTGTAAAGAGATAGACACCACCTAACACTAGGTGAGGCCGACAAGCTGGCAAGTCGATTTGTGAATTGCACTGGTGTCCTAGGACCGGCAGTGAGGGTTGTGAGGGTTTTGGTCGATTTCCATAAAGTTCCTTATAGATACCCCTCGCGCGCGATTTTATAAAAAAGCATGCAAACCCTCACAACCCTCACACATAGCTCACAAAAACGGAAAGGGTGGCTGCAATAATGCCAAGCCAATCCATACGGCCTTAGCCCCCGTCCGCTTTCCAAAACCACGCTCGGATAATCTGCGACCCAGCAAGGTCTGACTGCTTGCATGGTGGCCATTGGCTCTGCACCAGTTCGCGTAGTCAGCATAAAGTGCAGACGATGCGGTGGTAGCCTTAGAATCAATAGCACATCGTTCTGTCAACCACTGCCCAATAATGTCTGATTCAGAGTGATAGGCTTCGACTTCTTTTTTCATGGCCTCTGGAACTATCAACCGTTTATTTTGCTGCCAAGATTCAGCACCTTTGAGTGCCCAATTCAAGATACCGCTCAACTCAGACTTGAGCTTGGTCACTAGGTTCGGATCTTGTTCACTTACAGCAAAAGAACGGTTGAATGGCAACAGGTGAAGGCGACGCCAGATCCCCGAGTCTGTTCCTCGGATAACTGGTTTATGGTTGCCCACCATTGCAATTTTGAATCGAGGTTGGAACTCGAATACGTGACCGTATTTGTGCGCGGCTGCAATTACCTCACCACCTGTCAACTCTTTGATGATGTTTTCAGCAAGCCGCTGACCGTCTGCCGTTTCGTTGGCCAAGACAAATCGTGCTCCCGCAAGACGTGCCAGTAAATATGACTTCGGGCCTTCATTGCCGCTAAGCATGAAAGTCTCAATCGGTGCCGATACAGCGTAAGTACCAAATAGCTCTGTCAATACCGAGAAGAGTACTGACTTTCCGTTAGAGCCTAGACCGAAACCAAAGAGCACTTGTTGCTCTGTAGTCAAACCAGTCAGGCAGTAACCCACATACTGCTGAAGGTAGTCAATCAGTGATTGGTCTTCTTGAAAAACTTGCTGCAAGAACTCTTCCCACTGTGGGCATTGCGCATAAGGATCGTATTCACAACCGACGCTTTTGGTAATTAGATGCTCTGGCGTTAGGTCAAATACCATGCCTGTTTTGAGATCAATGCATTGACCATTTCTCACCCCGAGAAGTAGCGGATTGGCATCAAGGTCTTTCGCGTGGATTTGAACATTCGGCTGTCCCTTTAGTAGGGTTACAGCATTTATCAAACTTGCTGCATTGAGAGACTTGATGACGTGATTCATAAATCGCTTCATATCATCAGGGGGCAACTGGTTCAAACCTGCCCGCCCCATATCTCGAATCGCTAACTCGGCTAGACGAAGCATCTCTGCATCTGTTCGTTTATTCCAACCGGTTTGATCGTCGAAGTGAATCCAGTACCCGTGCTCATAGATATGCCTTGCACGGCCTTGAAGCCATCCGTTGAGCCATGCTGCATTACCTGAGTCAGTTGGATCAAAAACTGGCACTAGTGCACTGACACTGGTTGAAGTCACTACAGTTGGTTGCGCTTGTCCAGCACTGATGGCTTGAAGCTGGCCTGTGTTTGCCGCGAACTTTTGAGCCGCATGGATGGGACTTGATGCCTTGCCTTGGTATGCACATAAGCTACAGGCATTGCTACAGTCTGGGTCCAGCGCAGCAATTCGTTCACAGGTTGTTGGCCCAGTATTGATGCCTTTTTTCTCAGCCAATTTTTCACTGACTTCATCTGAGTCGTAGGTAGGGTACGCGCTTGACCATACTTGCGCTGCATCTTCTGGGTCGTTTGTGAACTTCGCAGTATTAACAATCCCAAGGCTCCAAGACTCCTCTGAGTCCCCCCCTGTAGTTGCCATTAACCTTATGGCTGGACATGCTGCTTCGACATCTTGCCGACTGGGTGATGGTGGGTTAGCAAAAATCTGAATGTTCGACGTTGCCCCCTGAAGGTATATGGGCACAGGGAAAGCAAGTGGGCTTTGTACAGCAGTACTTGCATATCTTTTCGTCGGGGCAACGGGTGTGTGATTTGGCCTTAGGCTTTGGATCGCCAACTGGATCATTTGGTGTGTGACTTTGTTATGCATATATCCTCGCTACGCGGTAAGGGTGATTTGTAATCTCGGTTCCACGGCGTGCCAAAGTGCCGGGCAGTTTGGTAACGCGACTTGCGTTTGAAACGGTGGTGTCTACGCTCAACCCATTGACTGAGAATTGCGCTTTCAGATTCCGAAGCAGGTCACGGACATCTTTTGTGATCTCGTCGGTATTGGGCAGATCGTCCAGTGGGTAGATCAAGTGGTGACCATTGCCAGACAGGATGCGAACTGGTACAGGCCACCCAAGCCCATCAAGATGACTTGCAATTTGGTCACCCAAAGACTTGGCTGCTGCAATATCCGCATCTGTAGCGGGGTGGTCTTTGCCTGTGTCACGGTCAATATCAATGAGCAATCGCCTGCGGCATATAACGTCAACATCCTTAGCTGAAGAGAACTGGCCTATTCCGGCCTTGAGTGGATTGAGCGTTGCGTAAAGGTTGTACCCTTGCTGGTTCATTTGCGTCACATAGCTTTCAACGGCTGAGCGAAACGCCTGCTCACTTTGATATTGCGCTTGGTCAAAGCATCTAGAGATTGTGCCCCGTGATGGCTCAATACCTTTAGGCCAGATACAGCGGATTTCAATCACCGGCATATCTTGATCGTCAAACACAGTCCACATTTCGTGGACATGCAATTGTGGAAATACTGCTGTTTTCATTTTGAATTTTCCTCAGGTTTGGTTTGCTGTGATTGCCCATACCGTTCGTATTTCACGTAGATGTGACGTATGGCTTCTAGGACAGTTGCTGCATTCGGCAACGGGCGACCTTCTTCAAGTGCCGTTGATAGTTTCTGCATCACTACGCCTTCAGGGGTTGCAAGGTCTACTTCCATTGAAAGCACGAATTTGCCGTTTTGTCGCTGGAGTTCGTCTATTGCAACACCCTCATATCCAGCTTTGATAACTTCCCCTGCC
>CAINMN010000274.1 GCA_903850735.1 uncultured Burkholderiales bacterium
CCCGCACGTTCGCGCTTTCATCCTGGAACACGAAGGCAAGACGACCAAGCCCGCCAAAGCAGCGGTCAAGCCCAAGCGCGTCGCAGCGAAAAAAGCCTCGGTGGCTGCCAAGCCCGCTCGCAAGACGGCGGCGCGTCGCAGGGCTTGATGCGCCTACAAGCCCTTCGCGACCTGGTGTTGGCGGCACTGCCGCAAACCCAGTGCACGCGGTGCGGCTTTCCTGATTGCGCGGCCTACGCCCAGGCCATCGCTGAACAGCAAGCGCCCCTCAATCAATGCCCCCCGGGTGGACTGGAAGGCATTGAGCGCTTGGCCCGCGTCACCGGCCAACCGGTTTTGCCGCTGAACCCAGACCATGGTGTGGAAGCGCCCCGAACCGTGGCCTGGATCGAAGAAGACACCTGCATTGGTTGCACGCTGTGCATCAAAGCCTGCCCGACCGATGCGATTGTGGGCACCCACAAGCGCATGCACACCGTCATCGAGCCCTATTGCACGGGCTGTGAGCTCTGCATTCCGGTTTGCCCCGTGGACTGCATTCGACTTGACAATGTCAGTGGAGATGCAACAGGCTGGAAAGCTTGGTCAACGGCTCAAGCAGACTTGGCGCGCACGCGCTATGAGGCGCGCGGCCGTCGACTGAGCCGGGAAGCCCAAGAACATGATGAGCGACTGCAGGCCAAGGCACATGCCAAATTGGCAGACTTAAGCGGTCACACCCACACGTCGGCCAGCGATGTGGTTGCGGTGGACCGCAAAAAAGCCATCATCGAAGCCGCCCTCGCCCGCGCAAAATCGCGTCGGTGACGAACCCCTTTATTGGGAGGCCAGGGCGTTGAAGGCTTGAACGACTTCTGGAGGGGCTTGCACCAACTCGATCAAGACGCCCTCACCGCCAATGGGCAATTCATCGTTGCCTTTAGGGTGCACAAAGCAAATGTCGAAACCTGCCGCCCCCTTGCGAATGCCACCGGGCGCAAAACGCACGCCTTGCGAGCTCAGCCACTGCACGGCGAGCGGCAAATCATCGATCCACAAACCCACATGGTTCAGCGGCGTGGTGTGAACGGCTGGTTTTTTTTCAGGGTCCAGCGGTTGCATCAAGTCCACTTCCACTTTGAACGGCCCCGTGCCGATGGCGCAAATGTCTTCGTCCACATTTTCGCGCTCACTGCGAAAGGTGCCGGTCACTTCCAGGCCGAACATTTCGACCCAGAGCTTTTGCAAGCGGCCTTTGTCAGGGCCACCGATGGCGATTTGCTGGATGCCCAGCACTTTGAAAGGACGTTGGCTCATTCGAACTCCACAATGACTTGGTCCACGGTCAGCGACTCGCCTTTGCCAGCCACAACCTTCTTCACCACGCCATCCTGCGCGGCGAACAAGACGTTCTCCATCTTCATGGCCTCAATGACAGCCACACGCTCGCCCGCTTGCACCTTTTGCCCGGGCTGAACAGCCACATCGACCAACAAGCCGGGCATGGGCGACAACACAAAGCGGCTCAGGTCGGGCGGCGCCTTGTAAGGCATCAGCTTGTGCAGGTCGGCCATGCGGCGCGACACCACCAGGGTCTCCATGCGCGTGCCATTGTGTTGCACTTGCAAAGCCAGGGGATTTTTCAAGGTTCCGCGCTCAATTTGCGCCGTGAAGGGCTGGCCATTCACATGGCCGGTGATGCAAATGTCGTTCAAGCGCGAATGGCTCTCGATGGCGTAGCGCTTGTCGCCCACCTGAATGACCGCCACGCCGTGCTTGCTGGGGTAATCATCCACATGCACGTCAATGTAGCGGTGCTGGCCCGCTTGGCCGAGCTCAATGACGGTGTACTCCTGGCCCACTTTCACATCGTAGCCCGGCAATTGACCGCTTAAGGAAGCCGCACGCTCACGCGATTTGCGGCGCACAAAGGCGGCCAAAGCCACCAGGAAATTCGGGTCGCTGTGGGGCACATCTTCGGCGCGGAAGCCCTGGCCGTAATGCTCTGCAATGAAGCCGGTGTTGAAGTCGCCCGTGACAAATTTCGGGTGAGCCAGCAAAGCGGCCTGGAAGGGAATGTTGGAGCTGATGCCGCGGATGACAAAGCCATTCAGGGCTTCGCGCATTTTGGCAATGGCCTCGTTGCGGTCACGACCGTGCACGATCAGCTTGGCGATCATCGAGTCATAGAACATCGGGATCTCGCCACCTTCGGTGACGCCCGTGTCCACGCGCACGCC
>CAINMN010000275.1 GCA_903850735.1 uncultured Burkholderiales bacterium
ATGATGGCCATAGGACTTGGCTCGGGCCTTGAGTCGATTCGTTCTTGTGGGTGGAATTGCATGCTGCGGGCTCCTTTGGGTTGATGAAGCTGCATGTTTACTTCCATCCCTAAGAGCTATCAAGTCGATCCGAATTTCAGTTACGCGGCCACGCCAAATAGCTGTCTCAAAATTTGGAACGATGAATTGAACCCCAAGGACTAGATCTCGATGCCCATCAAAAACTTAGCCGGTTTATGATGAGGTATGTCCTGCCCCGCCAAGACTATTTCGAACTGATTCCAAGTCGTTCGAACAGTTTCCAAGTCGTTCTGGGCCTCTTCGCGTGCCCCTCAGAACACCTTCCGGACCAGGCTGGCCTCCTCGTAGGCCTCGATGTCCTTGAGCCGGTACAAGACTTTCCCCACGATCTTCAAGTACGGCGGCCCCTCGCCGACGGTGCGCCAGCGCTGAAGGCGCGCGACGGAGCACACCCAGCGATCGGCGAGCATTTTTTCGGTCAGGAGTTCCCGGCTGGGTTCGGCCGGAACCTCTGCAGCGCGGGGTAAGGGCTCTGGCTTGGTCTGTCGTGCTGCCGTTCTGGCGATGCTGCCGGCTAGTACGTCCAGCACGTCGCGGGTGCTTTCAGCCCGTGGGTTCGAAGATGCGGTGTTGTTAGTAGCCATGGCCTTGCTCCTTGATGCCTATTTGCAGTGGTTTCATATAGGTTCATACCGGTTGGCTGGGTTTTATTCTCAGCGGGGTGGGTTGGTGCATCCCAAGGGATGGGCTACTTTCGGCCAGAAGCAGTCACTCGAACTCACTTGTCACTGTTTCGTCCGCTGACCAGTTTCAGGTGACCAGCTGACAGCGGCAAAGTTCTGAATCGCATCAGGGAGATGACAGCCTGCTCCAACGCTGATCGACATATCCGGCTCTGCTACTACAACGCTGTGTCATTCGGAACGCTCGCGAGCGACATCGCGTTGATCAGGACTTTGGCGAGCACGTCCGGCCTTTCCAGAACGATGAAGTGACCTGCGCCATGTACCCGGGTGAAGTCAGCTGCGGGAAGGACTTGCCAATTGGCTTGTCGGTCAGACGGTCGTGACCAATCCGTTTCTCCATAGATAAGATGAACGGATGCGCTGACCTCTGGATATTGGGAACGTGCCGCTATCAGGCTGGGCAGGTTTCCTTACACCGTGCGGCTTCCCCATGCAGCCATGATAAGAAGGCCTCCACCGCAGGTCGCTTGGCATGCCGCTGGGGAAACACTGCAAAGTGAGCCTTGACCTTGATGGCCTTGTTGATTTCGAAAACAGGTACGAGCTTGCCTTGCTCCAAATGGCCGCCGGCGTTGATGGCGCTCTCCAATGCCACGCCAAGACCTTGGGTGGCCGCATCCAACGACATCTGTGCCCGGTCAAAGCGCACTGGAAACCGCTCTGGCGCTCGCAAGTTCGTGTAGCGTGCAAACCAGTCAGACCACTGGACCACACTCACATTACTTTGGATCAAGGGTACTTCCAGCAACTGCTCAACGCTCTTTAGCTTATGTTCTTGAATGAACGTGGGGCTTGCCAAGGGCATTATGTTTTCTTCAAACAAAGGCTCTACCACCAAGTCGCCCCACTGGGGCACGCCGTAGCGAATATCGATATCTGCCTGCCCCAGTGTGAAGTCGCTCGGGGTATGCGCGGCTGAGAGGTTCAGTGAGATATCGGGGTAGGCCTGGGCAAAGCGGTGCAACCTTGGCATCAGCCACAGACTGGCAAAGCTAGGTGCCGAATGCACATACAAGTTGTTGCGAACGCCTTGGCGAAGATCGTCAGTGGCGGCCGTAATGGCTTCCAGTGCTGCGCTCACACGAAATCGGTAATGCTCTCCAGCAGTGCTGAGTCGAACGCCGTGGGCGCTTCGTTGAAAAAGACGCACGTCTAAAAAGGCCTCTAGTCGGGCGATCTGATGGCTGACCGCCGATGCCGTCAGGTTCAATTCTGCTGCGGCAAGTGCAAAACTGCGCCGCCTGGCCACAGCTTCAAATGCCTGCAAATTGTTGATCGGGGGGAGAGACGACATAGGGGCAACCCTGTTTTCAGATGACAGATTGTCATCTTACTTTGAAAAAACATCGCTTGTTTTAACTTTAACAGGCAACGATCATCGGCTTTCTCAATCCTGAACCTGCTGCTTCGGCAGGCCAGGTCTTTAGAAACTCTGTCAATTGGAGAAAAACGCAAATGCTGCTTAAAGACAAAGTCGCCCTCATCACAGGTGGTGCCGGAATGAATGGCTTGGGCTTTGCTACTGCACGCCAAATGGCGGCGCAGGGCGCTCGCGTGGTCATCATGGACCTTGCCCGAGCTGAACCTGCTGCCGCTGCCTCCCGTCTGGGGGATGGTCACTTGGGCCTGGTGGGCGATGTGACCGACAAAGCCGCCTGTGATGCAGCTGCAGCCCAAGTGCTGGCCAAGTTCGGTCGCATTGACATCCTCATCAACAACGCAGGCATTACCCAACCGGTCAAGACATTGGCCATCACGGGTGCCGACTACGACCGAATTCTTGACGTCAGCTTGCGTGGCACTCTTTACATGTCCCAAGCCGTTCTGCCCGCCATGCGTGAGCAGCAAGCGGGCTCTATTGTTTGTATTTCGTCGGTTTCTGCTCAGCGCGGTGGGGGCATATTTGGCGGCCCGCATTACTCCGCAGCCAAGGCGGGCGTGTTGGGTTTGGCCAAAGCGATGGCGCGAGAATTTGGTCCAGAAGGTGTTCGCATCAATTGCGTGACCCCAGGCCTGATTGAGACCGATATCACACAAGGCAAGCTCAGCCTTGATCAGAAAAAAGACATCGCACAAACCATTCCACTGAACCGCCTTGGCAAAGCCGATGATGTGGCCGGCGTGTGCGTGTTCTTGGCCAGCGACTTGTCCGCTTATTGCACTGGCATCACCCTGGATGTCAATGGCGGCATGCTCATTCACTAATTTCCATTCCCCCATCAGTTCCCGATACATTCCAATTTTTCTAGGAGACAAACCTCATGCAACGCACTACTTTCACCCGCACCCTGATTTCGCTGGCCGCCTGCGCCTTGCTGCCTCTTGCAGCGCATGCCCAAACCGTCAAGCTCACGCTTGGTCACGGTGCTGCACCTGGCAACCCACGCCACGAAGCTTCGGTCAAGTTTGCCGAATCGCTCAAAGCCAAAACGAACGGACGCATTGAAGTCCAGGTGGCGCCTTCGGCTCAGCTGGGTGACGATGCCGCGATGGTGACTGCACTGCGTACCGGTGCGATCGACATGTCCGCCAACTCGCAAGGCGCGGTGGCCAATGCCGTGCCTGAGTTCAACGCCTATGGCATGCCCTTCATGTTTTCCACGCCCGCTGCCGCCTTCAAGCTGCTCGACGGCCCGCTGGGCAAAGAGTTGGGTGAGCGTTCAGCTGAAAAAGGCATGGTGCTACTGGGCGCTTGGGACAATGGCATCCGCCACATGACCAACAGCAAACGCCCCATCAGCAAGGTTGAAGACATGAAGGGCTTGAAGATGCGCGTGCCGCCTGACGCGACATTGGTAGACATCATGAAGTCACTGGGTGCTGAGTCACAGCAGATCCGGTTTGCCGAGCTGTACGTAGCGCTTCAACAAGGCGTGGTGGACGGTCAAGAGAACCCGCTGGTCAACATCCACGCCAGCAAAATCTATGAGGTGCAAAAGCACTTGGCCTTGACGGCACACCAGTTCCAGATGACACCGCTGCTCATGAGCAAACGCACTTGGGACAAACTTTCTGACGCCGATAAGCGGGCAGTGCAAGAAGCTGCCAACGAAGCCACAGCCCTGCAGCGCAAGCTGTCGCAGGAAGCCGATGACAAATTGTTGGCCGACCTCAAGTCCAAGGGTGTGCAAGTTACCACGCCAGATCAGGCTGCCTTTGCCAAAGCCACGGCCGACGTGGACGACAAATGGATGGCCAGCAACATTGGCGCCTATGTCAAGAAGGTCGTAGCCGCTGCACGCGCGAAGTAATCGCATCCAGTAAGCCTCAGACTGCGGTGCCCATGCGAATTGCGCAGGGCACCGCCCCCTTTTGGAGAATCAAATGCAAACCGCCGAATCCAGCATGATCGAGCGCGGCGTGGCAACCCTTTGCCGCGTCGTGTTGTGGCTGTCCACCTCTGTGATCTTTGTGATCTTGTGCGTTAACACTGTTTTGCGTTATGCCACAGGCGCGAGCTTGCAGTGGGCCAATGAAGTTCCTGAGTTGTTGTTCCCGTGGCTGGTGATGGCGGGTGTGGTGCTTGCGTCGCTGCACAGCGCGCACATTGCAACCACTTTTTTGATGGACGCCGTACCGACCAAAGTGCGACGTCTGGTTGCCATCGTGAGTTGGCTGATCGTGGCAGGTCTCTACGCCACGCTGGCAGTGGCCACCTACCGCATGCTGGATATCGTGCACGACGAGAAGTCGCCCATCTTGCAGTTACCCGGCTCAATCACTTATGCCTGCGTGATGGCGGGTATGGCACTTTTGAGCTTGCTGGCTTTGCAAACGGCGTGGCGTTCGTGGTCGAAGCCGGCTGTTGACGCTGCACCGGCTGAAGGCCAGGTGCCTGTAGCGCACTGGTGATCGTCACCCCTTGAAAGAATTCCCATGAGCGCACTCATCCTTTTCGTTTTCCTGATCACGGCTGTGGCTGCCATGCCCATTGCGCATGGTCTGCTGGTGGCCGCGTTGACGGCCGCGGCCACTTCTGACAAGGTGCCGCTGGACCTCTTGGTTCAGCAAATGGTGGCCCAGGTGCAAAGCTTTCCGCTGATCGCCATTCCATTCTTCATGCTGACCGGCACCCTGATGATGGGTGGCAAACTTGGAGAGGCTCTGATCGGCGTGCTGACCACCTTGATCGGACGATTTCACGGCGGCCCGGCCCAAGTCGGCGTTCTCTCATCTACCTTGTTTGGTGGTGTTTCGGGCTCGGCAGTGGCTGATGCATCGGCAATTGGCTCGCTGCTGATTCCGTGGCACAAGCGCCTGGGCTATCCTCCTGCGTTTTCAGCTGCCACGCTGGCCGCAGCCGCGACCATCGACATCCTGATTCCGCCGTCGATTCCGATGATCTTGTTCGCGCTCACGTCGAACGCGTCGATTGCGTCGTTATTTGTAGCCGGTGTCCTACCTGGTCTTTTGATGTGCGGAGGCTTCATGGCGGCTTGCTGGTGGGTAGGCTGGCGTCGTAACCTTCCCCGCGACCTTTCGCCTTTTAACGGCGCAGCCTTCCTCAAGCACATGCTGTATGCCTCGCCCGCCATCGTGCTGCCGGTGCTGATCATCGTCTTCTTGCGCTTTGGCATCGCCACGCCCACTGAGGTTGCTGTGCTGTCCACGCTGTACGCAGGGTTGGTGTCGTCTTTGGTCTACCGCGACCTTGGCTGGAAGCGTCTGAACGATGCCATCGTTCACGCTGGTCTCGCCACCGGTGTGGTGTTGCTGGTCATCATGGCCTCGGCCGCCATCGGGTGGTTGCTGACCTATGACCAGATGCCGCAGGGCATTGCCCAATGGGTGCAGGCCAATGTGCACGCCAAGTGGCTGATCATCTTGATGATGAACCTGATGATGCTGGTGCTTGGCATGTTCATTGACCTGCCCGCAGCAGTGCTTTTGCTCACGCCTGTCTTTGTGCCTCTGGCGCAAAGCATCGGCATGGACATGACGCAGCTCGGCATCATGATGGTCGTCAACCTGGCCATTGGCCTTTACACACCGCCGGTAGGCACTACGTTGTTCATCACCAGCGCCTTGGCCCAGGTCAAGGTGGGACAAACCGTACGCGAGCTTGGGCCCTTCTACCTCGTCGCCTTTGGCGTGCTGGCCCTCGTGTCTTACGTCCCTGCCAGCATCATTCGCTGACGTACCCACTCGATCAGTTCGGCATCAATTTTTCAGGAGTATTTCATGAGCAATCCATCTGCGTCGCTGCACTCTGCGGCCTGGCGTATCCGCCGCTACGCGCTTCGCATGGGCGAAGTTCAGGGCCAGGGCTACATTGGGCAAGCCCTGGGCTGGGCCGACGTGCTGGCTGTGGCCTACCACCACGCCATGAACTTGCGTCCACAAGAGCCCGAGTGGGAAGGCCGCGACCGTTTCTTGTTATCGCACGGCCACTACGCCATCGCCCATTACGCTGCGCTGATCGAGGCAGGCGTTATTTCAGAGAGCGAGCTCGACACATACGGCAGCGACGACAGCCGCTTGCCCATGTCTGGCATGGCCGCGTACACACCCGGTATGGAAATTTCGGGTGGATCTCTTGGCCAGGGCCTGGTGATTGGCGTGGGCATGGCGCTAGGACTGAAGCAAAAGCGCAACCCCGCTTTTGTCTACAACTCCATGTCTGATGGTGAACTGGATGAAGGTTCCACTTGGGAAGCGGCCATGTCCGCCGCTCACCATCAATTGGACAACCTGATTTGTCTGGTGGACGTGAACAACCAGCAAGCCGACGGTCCATCAACCAAGGTGCTTGGCTTCGAACCGCTCGCTGACAAATGGGCTGCGTTTGGCTGGCATGTGCAGCGCGTCAATGGCAATGACATCGCCGCTGTCCAAGCCGCATTTGATGCAGCCCGCGCGCTCAAGGATTCCAAGCCGCGCGTGATTTTGTTTGACACACTCATGGGCAAGGGCGTGCCCTTTTTGGAGCAACGCGAGAAGAACCACTTCATCCGCGTCGACCCACCCGAGTGGCAGCAGGCCCTCGAAATTTTGGATCAGAACCAACCCGCCCCCTACGTTGAAGCTAACGCCCAAGGAGTCGCAGCATGAACACCGCCGTTGCAGAAAAAAAGCCACGCCTTACCACCTCGGCCATGATCGCGTCCATTGCCTCCGAAGGCCAGCGCGTCATAGCCGCACCCTTTGGCAAGGCCCTTGTTGACTACGCCGCCACGCACCCTGAAGTCGTCGGCCTGACGGCCGATCTGGCCAAGTACACCGACCTGCACCTGTTCGCCCAAGCGTACCCAGAGCGTTTTTACCAAATGGGTATGGCCGAGCAATTGCTCATGGGTGCTGCTGGTGGCTTGGCCAAAGAGGGCCTGGTGCCATTTGTCACCACCTATGCTGTGTTTGGCACGCGCCGCGCGTATGACTTCATTCACCAAGTCATTGCCGAAGAGAACCTCAACGTCAAGATCTGTTGTGCCTTGCCGGGTTTGACCACTGGCTACGGCCCCAGCCACCAAGCCACTGAAGACCTGGCCATGATGCGTGGCATTCCTGGCCTGACCATTGTTGACCCCTGCGACGCGCTGGACATCGAGCAAGCAGTACCTCAAATTGCTGCGCACAAAGGACCGGTTTACATGCGCATTCTGCGGGGCAGCGTGCCACTGGTTCTCGACGAAATTGAAGGCTACAAATTTGAGTTGGGTAAAGCGAAAATGTTGCGCGAAGGCGCTGACGTGCTGATTATTTCCAGCGGCATTCTGACCATGCGTGCGCTCGAAGTTGCTAAGGACTTGGCGGCTGACAACATTGGCGTGGCCGTGCTGCACTGTCCCACCATCAAGCCGCTGGACGAAGCGACCATCGTTGCAGCAGTGGGTTCCAAGCCTCGAATGGTGGTGGTTGCCGAGAATCACTCTGTGATCGGCGGCTTGGGTGAAGCAGTGGCCAGTGCCCTGCTACGCCACAATGTACAGCCAGCTGGCTTCAAGCTCGCCGGTCTGCCCGACGAATTCCTGGACGCTGGTGCACTGCCCACTCTGCATGACCGCTATGGCATTAGCCGTGAGGTGCTCGGCCAGCGTGTTAAGGCATGGCTAGCTTAAAGTCAGAACTAGGTCGCTTCATCTAAGCCAGCGCGGTTCCTAATATAAATAATGCGCAGTGCGGCAATTTTGCAGGCCGAGTCGGTGTGTGTAAATTTATGACTGTCGGCTTATAGTCGAAAGGGCGCAGTGGGGCAACCTATCAGCTCGAATTCCGGATCATTCAAAAACAGAGGTTCTGAAAACTCTCTTCACATGAAGCTGTCTCAACATTTAGAATGATCAACC
>CAINMN010000276.1 GCA_903850735.1 uncultured Burkholderiales bacterium
CCCCGCAAGCCTTCAAAGGCCTGCTTGAGGCGCGCAATGCCCTGGGCTTTTTCCTGGGCATCCTGGCCCCGGACATTCCACATGACAATGTGCTTGATCATGGCTCGCTCAGGCTTTGGCCTTGGGGTTCAGCACAAAGTCATAGTCCATGCGGAAACTGCCATCGGGCAGTTGTGTCCAATCGGCCACCAGCGATTGGCGCACGCCAAACACAGCGTCGGAATCCAGGTATTGGTCCTCATCGCGGAACACATGGGTGATGAGCCGCTCATAACCCGGCGCTTCCACCATGAAGTGCAAATGGGCCGGGCGCCAGGGGTGACGCTGGGTGGCGCCCAACAAGGTGCCCACCGGGCCGTCCACCGGAATGGGATAAGGCTCGGCCACAATGGTCTTGAAGTAGTAACGGCCTGTGGCATCGGACTTCATGATGCCGCGCGCTTGGGAATGTCCCAGCGACTCGTACTGAACGTCGTACAGGCCGTCTTCGTCGGCTTGCCAGACGTTGATGGTGGCATTCGGAATGGGCTCGCCGCCCAGGCCGCGCACCGAGCCCTCCACCCAGCAAGGCGCACCCTTGGCGCCATTGGAGACATCGTCACCCAGCGCGTAATGCGGCGCATCCTCCAGGAAGAACGGGCCAAACACCGTGGCCTCGGTGCACCCTGGCGGCTTGTCCTGGTTCATGGCGATGGTGAGCATGGACAGGCCCAGCACATCGCTCAGCAAAATGAACTCCTGGCGCACATCGGTGCACTTGTGGCCGGTGGCCGTCAGGTATTGGATGCCTTTGAACCACTCTTCTTCGGTCAGCTTCACCTCGCGTGCAAAAGAATGCAGGTGTTGCACCAGGCTGGTGATGATTTCCTTCAGCCGTGGGTCGGGCGTGTTGGAAAAGCTGGCAATCACCGCTTGGGTGATGTTGTCTTGGTTGAGGTTTCTCATGTTGTCTTCTCCTGCATCATTCGGGTTGTAGGCCAGCGGCTTTCATCAAGGGGATCCAGCGCTCCAGGTCACGCCGCCAAACGGCACGCGCCTCATCGCCGACCAGGGACAGGGGGCGGCCCCCGGCCTTTTCAAATCGCTCGATCACATCAGGGGACTGCATGACTTTGCGCATTTCTGCACGCAAACGGGCCAATTCGGGCGCCGGGGTTTTGGCGGGCGCGAAATAGCCAAACCACGATTCAAGCTCCAAGGGCGCCACACCGGTTTCGCGCACCGTGGGCACGTTGGGGTGCATGGCCAGTCGCTGTCCGCCTGACACGGCCAGGGCCCGCAGGTTGCCAGACTCGACATGTGGGCGTGCGGTGGACGACAAATCGAAAAACACATCGACACGCCCGCCCAGCAAATCGGTGTAGGCCGGTTGCGCGCCGCGGTAAGGCACATGGGTCAGTTGAACGCCGGCCAAATGCCACAAAGCGGCAGCCAGCACATGCTGGCCCGAACCATTGCCGGCAGAAGCAAAACTGAGGGCGCCGGGGTTGGCACGGGCATGGGCCACCAACTCTGTCAACGAAGCAAAAGGCAAATCCTTGCGCGCCAGCAAGGTGTAGCTGTACCCCACGGCCAGGCCAATCGGCTCGAAGTCACGCAAGGGGTCGTAGCTGAGGTTTTTGAACAGGCCCGCGTTCAACACCAGGTTGGACACCGAGCCCATCAACAAGGTGTAGCCATCGGGTGCGGCTTTCGCAGCCAGGTCGGTGCCGACCAGGGTGCCAGACCCTGTGCGGTTTTCCACCACCACGCCGGCCTTGAAGGTTTGCGCCAGCTTGTCGGCCAGCACGCGCGCCACGAAGTCAAAGCCGCCGCCGGGGGGCTGCGGCACGATCACGCGGATGGCGCGGTTGGGGTAAGCGTCTTGAGAAAAACTGACGCCGTGCCAAGCGCCCGCCAAGGCGACCAAGCTGCTCAGACAGTCTCTGCGATGCATCGTCATGTTCAGCGCTCCAAAGGCTGGCCAGCCAACCAGTTGCCGCCGCGACGGTAGAGGTCTTGCACCTTCTCGCCTTTGAGCATGGGCATGTCCATTTTCACTTTGTACCCAATGCGGGTCTGGATATAGGCCAAATGGCGGTAGCCCTCGGGGAAGTCGGCCAGAGCCACCGGGTCGAGCGTCAGTTGGGCCGCTGGGTCGACCGGGTCAATGCGGTCTTTCTCGTAAATGGGTTGGCGATGCACCAAGCCCCAACGCCCGTTGCGCTCTTCAAAGAAATCGTAGAAGCGGCCGGTGCACACCACGTCGCACAACACCCCCTCGACCAGGCCACGCTGAGAAATGGTCATCTTGGTCTGGGCGATGGCGCGCGTGCCCTGCACATCGATGGACGAGCCCCCCAGAAAGTGAAGAATGCTCACACCCTTGTTCCAGCCTTCGATGGTGACGCGAATGAACTCTTCGAAGGGACCCTGAAACCAGGTGGCCATCATCACGCCATCGTCGTGCCAAACGGTGCGAAACCGCTCCCACAGGCCGGCATCGCGCCAGACCGCCCAGTTCTCTACCAGTTGCCGTATGCGAAGTTGTTGTTCCATTGTGTTGTCCATGCTGTCCTCCAGGTGACGCTGTCCCAGCGCGTTTTTCTGCATTGTCTGTCATCCACTGTAAAAGCGACGGACAATCGCGCCAACGCCACTGCGGTAAATTACTTTTCCACGCAGCGGAAAACCCATGGACCGTTGGACCGAACTCGAACTTTTTGTCCAGGTCGCCGAAACCGGCAGCCTGAGCCGTGCCGCCCAAGCCTTGTCGCTGTCCAATGCAGCGGCCAGCCGGCATTTGTCCGCGCTGGAAGACCGCTTGGGCGCGCGCCTGGTGGAACGCAACACCCGCCGCCTGTTTCTGACCGAAACAGGGCAAGAGTTTTTCTCGCGCGCCAAAGGCATCTTGGGCGAGCTCAAGGATGCCGAGCAGGCCGTCAACGCCAAAACCGTCAATCCCAGCGGCACCCTGCGCATCATGGCCTCGCTGTCGTTTGCCATGCACCATGTGGCGCCCATCTTGCGCGAGTACACCCAGCGCTACCCCCTGGTGAATGTGCATGTGGAAGCGGCCAACCGCTACCAGGACATGATCGATGACAACATCGACGTGGCCATTCGCACCCGCGAGTTCGAGCCCGACTCCAACATCACCATCCGCCGGCTGGCCGAAACACGACGCGTGCTGGCGGCCTCCCCCCGCTATTTGGCACAGCATGGCTTTCCCAAATCCCTGGACGATTTGCAGCGCCACAAGCTGTTGATCTACACCTACGCCAACACGCCCAACGACCTGCGGTTTCAGCGCGATGGCCAGGTCAGCACCGTCCATGCCAAAGGTCTGCTGGAATCCAACGACGGCCAGATTCTGCGGTCTGCGGCCCTGGAGGGCTTGGGCATCCTGGTGCAACCCAGCTACATAGTCTACGAAGACATCGTGGCCGGCCGTCTGGTGCCCTTGCTGGAAGACTGGGACCTGCCCCGCCTCACCATCAACCTGGCCTACCCGAACCGCAAGCATTTGTCGGCCAAGGTCAGAACCTTTGTGGACTTCATGGCCGAGCGTTTCCTGGCCCAAGGCTTCGAGCGCAAGTGGACCACCCGATTTGCCAACCCCTCATGATGGACACCCAAGTACTCATCATCGGCGGCGGCCCCAGTGGCCTGATGCTGGCCAACGAGCTCGGCCCGCGCGGCATCGACTGCTTGCTGGTCGACGCCAAACCCTCGACGGCTTTCAACCCGCAAGCCAACGCCACGCAGGCGCGCACCATGGAGCACTACCGGCGACTGGGCTTCGTGCAAGAAATTCGCGCACTGGGCCTGCCGCCTGACCACCCCACCGACATTGCGTACTTCACCCGGTTGACGCACCATGAATTGGCCCGCCTGTCCTTGCCCACCGCCGCGCAAGCTGTGAAAGCCATTCGCCAGATGGCAGGTTCCTGGAGCGCGGCTGAATTGCCCCACCGGATTTCGCAAAAATATGTGGAGCCGGTGCTGCGCCGCCATGCCGAGAAATGGCCGAGCAACGACATCCGCTATGGCTGGACACTGGTGCGTCACCAGGACTGCGGCACGCACATCGAGGCGGTGGTACGGCCCACCGATGGCAGCGGTCCCGAGGTTCAAGTCAAAGCGCAGTACCTGATTGGCGCCGACGGTCCGCGCAGCGGCGTGCGGCACCAACTCGGCGTGTCCTACGAAGGCGCGACCGGCATGAAGCGCAGCTACATGGGCGGACAGATGTTTGCCGTGTACCTGCGCGCGCCCACCTTGTATGAGCGCATACCGCATGCACGCGCCTGGATGTACGTCACCGTCAACGAAGAGCGCCGCGCCTTGCTGGCCTCGGTGGATGGGGTGTCAGAGTTCGCTTTCCACGCGGCCATTCACGAAGGCGAAGAGGCCGATGCCTGGACGGTGGAAGACGCACGCCGCGTGGTGCGCGAGGCCCTGGGCTGCGATCTGCCCATCGAGGTGCTGTCGCACCAAACCTGGACGGCCGGCCATGCCTTGGTCGCGCAAAAATTGTCTGAAGGCCGGATTTTCTTGATTGGCGACGCTGCCCACCTGTTCACGCCCACCGGGGGCCTGGGCTACAACACCGGCGTGGAAGATGCCGTCAACCTTGGCTGGAAACTGTCAGCGGTCTTGGGCGGGCAAGCCGACCCGGCCTTGCTCAACAGCTATGCCTGGGAGCGCAAAATGCTGGCCCAGCGCAACACTGGCTACGCCCGCCGCTTTGCCGACTCGGTGGGCCTCTACCCTGTGACCGCCATCCTGGAGAGCGACACGCCCGAGGGCGTTTCCGCTCGGGCTGAGGCCAGCGATTATTTCAATGCCCATGTGCGCCTGGAATTCAACATTCCCGGCGTGACCTTCGGCGGGCGCTACGACGGCTCGCCGGTCATCGTGGCCGATGGCAGCGCCATCCCCGCAGACGAACCGAATGTGTATGTGCCCACAGCCGCGCCGGGTGGACGGCCTCCCCATGCCTGGCTGGCCGATGGCCGCTCGCTGTTTGACACTTTCCACCGCGAATGGACGCTGCTGGCCCTGGGCCCCACGCCCCCCGACACCGCCGGCTGGGAAAAAGCGGCACAAGCCTGTGGTGCCAACCTGAAAGTGGTTCGCCACACCGACCCGGCCTTGTTGGCCCTTTACGAGCAGCCCCTGGCGCTCATTCGCCCCGACCAGATCGTGGCATGGCGAGGAGACTCTGACACTGGCGCACACGCTGTGTGGCGGCAGGTGCTGGGTTATGGCCGCGACGGATTGGCCGAGGTCTCACGCAGCTGAAGGCGCAATTGCGCCACCCGCTGGGGCAACTTGTCCCAGGCCGGGCGGTCAGGTGCGTAGCGGCTGCGCATCCAGCCCACGATGTCGGCGATTTGTGCGTCGTTCAGGCTGTGGCGGAAGCTGGGCATGAAGCCCACTTCGCGCGATGGCGGCGCCTGCAAGCCTTGCAAGATGATTTGAATCAGGTTGTCCGGGTCATCGCTGTGCACATTGGTGTTCAAGGCCAAGGGCGCATTGACACCCAAGAGCTTGGGGCCTTCGCCTTCATGGTGGCAGGCGCCACAACTGCCCTCAAACTGGCGTTGCGCTGCCGAGGGCGCTGGCGCGCGCGCGGCCGCTTGGGCCACCACCTCGCGCGCTTTCACTTCCGGCGCCACAGCGCCTGCGCTCGGCGCTGAGAAAGAAGCCAGGTAAGTGGCCATGTCGCGAATCACCTCATCGGGCACGCTGGCCAATTCACGCACCACCTGCGCCATGGGGCCGGCCGCCCCGCCATGGTGTTCGGTGTGCCCTTGTCGCAGGTAACGGAACAACTCTTGCTCGGTCCAAGGCACGGGTGCGCGGTTCAAGGCGGTCAAGGCGGGTGCCTCCCAGCCATCCACCTTGGCACCCTGCAAATAAGCCACGGTGTCGCGCTCGGCGCCCAAGGCATTGCGCGGCGTGTGGCAGGCGCCGCAATGCCCCAAGGACTCAACCCAATAGGCGCCGCGGTTCCAGGCATCCGACTTCGAGGCATCGGCTTCCAGGGGGAGGCCCGTGTGAAACAGGCCATTCCACACAGCCATCCCTGCGCGCCAATTGAAGGGGAATGCGAGTTGGGTTTCGGGCGGTTGAGAGGCCACGGCCGGCTGGCTCATGAGCCAGGCATACAAGGCCATCATGTCCTCGTCGCTCATGCGCGAGAACGCGGTGTAGGGAAAGGCCGGGTACAGGTGGCGGCCATCGCGCGAAATGCCCTCGCGCATGGCGCGCTCGAACGCGCGGAAAGACCAGCGCCCAAGGCCCGTCTCAGGGTCGGGGGTGAGGTTGGTGGTGTAAATCGTGCCAAAGGGCGTCACCATGGGGCGGCCCCCAGCATTGCGCACGCCATCCTCTGCTGTGTGACAGCCTGCGCAATTGCCCAAGGCGGCCAGCTGCTGACCGCGTGCCAATTGCTGCGCGCTGAAGGCCGAGGTGTCGATGCGTTGCACTTGCGGCAGGCTGCTGCGCCAGCCCAGGCTGGCGGCCGTCACCGTCAGCACGCCCAGCGCAAAGCCACCCCATTGTTTCCAGCGTCGGCGCCAGCCTTGGCGCGCATGCGGTGCAGCCTGCGGCGCGACCTCTTGCACCGGCGGCATCGTGGCTGCAGGCTCGGGAGGCGGCAAAGGGTTGAGGGCCGCGCGAACCACTTCGGGCGTGAATGGTGGCTGACGGAACCGGATGCCGGTGGCATCAAAAATCGCATTGGCAATGGCCGCTGTGCCTGGCACCGAGGACGACTCGCCCGCCCCCAGCGAGGGCTGATCGGGTCGCGGCATGTGCATCACCTCGATCACCGGCACTTCGCGGAAACTGAGAATCGGGTAGCTGCCCCACTCCTGGCTGGTGACCGCGCCGGTTTGCGGGTCGGTTTGCACCCGCTCCTTCAAGGCGCGGCTGGTGGTTTGCAAGACATTGCCATGCACCTGATGCTGCACACCTTGCGGGTTCACCATCAGGCCCGCGTCATGGCCGACCACCACGCGTTTGACATGCACTTCACCGGTGGTCTGGTGCACTTCCACATCGGCCACCCAGGCCGCCCAGGCCGCGCCAAAGCCCGGCCATTTGCTGTGCACATAGCGCGCATAGGCAAAGCCCTGCCCTTGCAGCCACTCGCCTTGCGCTGCTTGTTGTTTGGGCTCGGTGTGGGGCAGCCACTTGGCGCGCTCGGCGGTGGCCTGCACCAGTTCACGCGCGCGCGGGTCGGACAGCAGGCGCAAGCGAAAGGCCACCGGGTCCTCGCCCGCTGCCGTGGCCAATTCGTCAATGTAACTTTCATGCGCAAAAGAATTGGGCAGCGCCGACACGCCCCGCAGCCAGGAGGCGCGCAAGATGGGCGCCATGTCGTTGACGGTGACGCGCAAATTGCCGTAGTCATACGGCGGCCGCGCGGTGCGGTCACCCATCTCGTAGGCCTGGGCCAGCGGCTCGATGGTGCGTGTCAGCAGCAGCGCCAAGGTGGGCGCGCCATTGGAGGGGTAGGCCGTCTGAAAATCGTAGCCCACCGGCTGGCCATCGGCTTGCAAGCCGCCACGCACTTGCATCCATTGCGCGGCGCCCTTGGGCTCCCACAGATGCTCTTGCTCACGCGTCAATTGGACGCGCACCGGCGCGCCCACGGCCTTGGCCAGCAAGGCGGCATCGGCTGCCACGTCGTCGGCGCCGTTGCGGCCATAGCAGCCTGCGGCCTCCATGCGCACCACGTCTACTTCGACATCGCGCGTGCCCATCAAGCGTGCCAGGTCGGCGCGCAACACATGGGGATTCTGCGTGCCCGCCCAGACCCGCAACTGCAGATCGGGCGCCTGCGGGTCTTGCCCTTGCAGCCACAGCGCGACCGCACACGAGGGGCCGATGGAGGCGTGCATCTGGTACGGCCACACATAGGTGCGTTCCAGGGTTTGCTCGGCTTGGGCCAGGGCCTGCTCGATGTCGCCCTCGTTCACCAGTTCGCGCGGCGTGCTCGGGTTGTTGCGCAAGGCCTGCGCCAGGTCGTCCACCTTGTCCATGCCCGGCCAGGGCTTCCAGTGCACCACCAATTCACGCTGGGCTTGCTCGGCGTGTTCTTCGCGCTCGGCCACCACGCCCACAAAATCACGCTGCACCACCACCGCGCGGATGCCCGGAATGTGGGAAATCGATTGGGCATCGACCGATTCCAGGGTGTTGCCGATGAAGTCACCGTGGTCGGCGCCCGCATAAGGCGGCCGCACCACCCGGCCATGGAGCATGCCCGGCATGCGCAGGTCGTGCACGAACATGGCCTCGCCCGTGGCTTTGCCCGGAATGTCGACGCGTGGCATGCTGGTGCCCACCACGCGGTAGTCTTGAGGCGACTTGACCGGCGTGTTCAGGTCCAGCAGCAGGTCGAGCCCTTGGGCCGGCACTTTTTGGGACCAGGCACCTTCCTCAGCCCCTTGGGCCCTCAACCAGCGGCACGCCTGGGCGGCGGCCACGCGCAAGGGCTGGGCATGGATTTGCAGCGACGTGCTGGCAATTGTGGCGCCCTGGTTGGGTGCGGCCGAGGTGCTGCCCATCAGCATGTGCACCTGTTCGACAGGCACATCCAGTTCTTCGGCCACCACCTGGGTCAAGGCAGTGCGCAAGCCCGTGCCCAAATCCACATGGCCATGCAAGGCGGTGACGCTGCCATCGTCCCACACCGCCACCAACACTTCCAGGCCTTCGGCGGGATCGCTGGCGACAAAACTGGGTTGGCCCTTGATGGCCGGGGGTGCCGCCATGGGCGGGCGCACCACGCGCAACACCCCTTTGGCTTGCAAAATCTCGGCGCGGGTTTGTAACTGCTGTGCGCGCCAGGCCCTCATGCCGCGCCCTTCTTTTGCGCGCGCAGGCGTTGCGCGGCCAGACGCACGGCTTGCATGATTTCAATGTGGGTGCCACAGCGGCACAAATTGGCTGACAAGGCGCGGCGAATGTCGTAGTCGCTGGGGTCGTCGTTGTCCTGCAGCAGTCGCGCCGCCATCATGATCATGCCGTTGAGGCAGTAGCCACACTGCGCGGCTTGGGCGTCGATGAATGCTTGTTGAACCAGGTGCGGCTGGTCCAGCGTGCCCAGGCCTTCCAGGGTGGTGATCTCCCGGCCCGCCAGTTCCTGCGCGGGCATGATGCAAGACCTGGCAGCCTCGCCGTCCACCCAGACGGTGCACGCGCCGCACTGCCCCAAGCCACAGCCGAGCTTGGGCCCGTTCAAGGCCAGGTCGTTGCGCAGCACATGCAGCAAGGTGGTCGCGCGTGTCACCGACAATGCATGTGTCTGCCCGTTGATGGTCAGTTGGACTTGCGTCTGGAGTGGTGGGGTTGTGCTCATCAGCGCTGGCGTCGTCGTCACACGCTGAGGTAGTTGCGTTGCACTTCCTCGTCGTCCACCAAATCACGCATGCTGGCCTGGTGACGAATTTGCCCTTTTTCCAGCACATAGGCGCGATCCGACACCCACTGTGCGAAGTGCAGGTTTTGCTCGGACAGCAGAATGCTCACGCCCTCGGCTTTCAAGGCCAGGATCATGTCGGCCATTTGCTCGACGATGACGGGCGCAACGCCTTCTGAAGGCTCGTCCAGCAGGACCAGCAAGGGGTTGCCCATCAAGGTGCGTGCCACCGTCAGCATTTGCTGCTCGCCACCGCTCATGCGGCCACCGGCACGCTCTTGCATCTCGCCCAGGTTAGGGAAAAGCTTGAAAAGCTTGTCATGCGTCCAGTAGGGTGCGGGACTGCCGTCGGGAAACTGGCGCGGGCCTTGGCGGCCCACGCTCAAGTTTTCCAGCACCGTGAGTTCTGAGAAAACGCGTCGGTCTTCGGGCACAAAGCCCAAGCCCTGGCGAGCCACCTGGTAAGGCTGTGCGTTGGAAATGTCTTGACCCAAAAATGAAATGGCACCGCTGCGGCGCGGCATCATGCCCATGATGGCTTTGAGCGTGGTGGATTTGCCGGCGCCGTTGCGCCCCATCAAGGCCACCACCTCACCGCGGCCCACCTCCAGGTTCACGTCGAAAAGAATTTGCGCTGCGCCGTACCAGGCATTCAGTCCTTGGGTTTGCAACAACCCGCTTGATGCTGTCGTCATGCGTGGGCTCCGCGCTCAAAAGTCTTGCCGCTGCCGAAGTAAACCTCCTGCACCTTGGGGTTCTGTCGAATGTCTTGTGCCTGGCCCTCGGCAATCAGCCGGCCCCGTGCCAGCACGATGATGCGATCGGCAAAGCCAAACACCACATCCATGCTGTGCTCGGTGAACAACACGGCCAAGCCATGCTGCGACACCAAGTCACGCGTCAGGGCCATGAGTTTGTTGCGCTCGGCCGGTGCCATGCCTGCAGTGGGCTCGTCCATCAGCAACAGCCGGGGCTTGTTGGCCAAGGCAATCGCGAGTTCCAGGCGCTTCACATCGCCATAGGCCAGCTCGCTGCAAGGCCGGTCGGCTTGCGCTTGCAGCCCCACTTGCGCCAGCAAAGCCAGGGCATCGTTTTTGCGGTAATGGGTGGCACGTCTCCACAGGGAAAACAAGCGGTTGTCGTCTGACAACAAGGCCATCTGCACATTCTCGGCCACCGTGAGCGAAGAAAAGGTTTCGGCGATCTGAAAGGTGCGGCTCACGCCCATCTGCCAAACCTCGCGCGGACGCCGCCCAATCAGTTCCTGGCCGTCGAGTTGAATCGAGCCACTGTCAGGGGCCAGCTGGCCGTTCACCATGTTGAAGGTGGTGGACTTGCCCGCGCCATTGGGTCCGATGAGCGCCAACAATTCGCCCGGCGCCACCGTGAAGGACACATCGTCCACCGCACGGTTGCCGCCAAAGGACTTGCCCAAGCCTTGCACAGAAAGCAAACTCATGCGGCACCCCCTTGCGCTGCTTGGGCACGCGCACTGCGGCGATGCGCCAGCCAGTCCTGGACAAATCCCGCCAGGCCTTGCGGGAAAGCGATGACCAGCAACAGCATGGTGCCGCCCAACAAAGCACGCCAGTAGTCTGTGCTGCGCGAGATGCTGTCTTGCAGCCAGGTGAAGCTGATGGCGCCTACCAAGGGGCCCACCACCGTTTGCACGCCGCCCAAGAGCACCATCACCAAGCCATCGACCGACTTGGACACGCCCATGCTGTCCGGTGAAATGCTGCCTTTGGAAAACGCAAACAAGGCGCCTGCCGCCCCCGCAAACAAGGCTGCCACCACAAAGCCCGCCCATTGCAGGTGCTTGACGTTCATGCCGATGGCATCGGCCCGCAGCAGCGAGTCGCGGCTGGCGCGCAAGGCGTAGCCGAAGGGCGCGAACAACATGCGGCGCAGGGCATACACCCCCAAGGCCGTGAGCAACAGGGTGAGGTAGTAATAATTTTTCTTGTCGGTCAGCCAGGGGCTGGGCCAGACGCCGGTCAAGCCATTGCTGCCGCCGGTGAAGCTGTCCCACTGGAAGCAGATGGACCACAAAATTTGACCAAACGCCAAGGTCAGCATGGCCAGGTAAACGCCCGACAAGCGCACGCAGAACCAACCAAACACCACCGCCGCGCCTGCGGTCAGCATCGGGGCCAACACCAGGGTGACTTCCATCGGCAAGCCCGCGCGCAGCACCAGCAATGCCGCCACATAGGCGCCCAAACCAAAATAAGCCGCATGCCCAAACGAGTGCATGCCAGCCGGCCCCATGATGAAGTGCAGGCTGCAAGCAAACAGGGCCGCCGTCATCAGGTCAATGGCCAGCACCGTGGTGTAAGGCGATTGGGCCGTGAGGTAGGGCAAGGCCAGCAGGATGGCGCCACACAATCCCCACACCAAGTTTTGGGTGTGACTGCCCAGCACCAGCGGTGACTCCGCACCCGCGGCGTTGCGCGAGGGGCTTTGCGGCTTGCCCAACAAGCCCCAGGGGCGCACCATCAGGACCACGGCCATCACCAAAAATTCGGCCACCAGGGTGAGCTTGGAAAAGGCAAACGAGATGCCCCACAACTCCACGGTGCCAATGCCCACGCACAAGGCCTTGATTTCTGCGATCAGCAGCGCCGCCACATAGGCCCCCGGAATCGAGCCCATGCCGCCCACCACCACCACGACAAAAGCGTCGCCAATGGTCAGCAAATCGAGACCCAGGTTGGCGGGCTCGCGCGGCAACTGCAAGGCGCCGCCCAAACCTGCCAGGGTGCAGCCCAGCGCAAACACGCCGGTGAACAACCAGCTTTGGTGAATGCCCAGGGCGCCCACCATTTCGCGGTCTTGGGTGGCGGCGCGCACCAAGGTGCCAAAGCGGGTGCGCGTCAGCAGCAGCCACAGCAGGCCCAAGATGACGGGGCCGATGACCATCAGCAACAGGTCATACGTTGGAAAGCGTCGCCCCAAAATGTCGATGGAGCCCGCCAAGCCGGGCGCGCGCGGCCCCAGCAAATCTTCCGGGCCCCAGACCCACAAGGCGGCGTCCTTGATCACCAGCACCAGCGCAAAGGTGGCCAGCAGCTGGAACAACTCCGGCGCTTTGTAAATGCGCCGCAGCAACACAATTTCGACCAGCGCCCCGAGGACGCCGGAAATCACCGCTGCCAACAACAGCAGCACCCAAAAACTCCAGGCCATGCCCAGCTTGCGCCCAAAGTGTTCAACCAGGGAGTAAGCCAGGTAAATGCCCAGCATGAAAAAAGAGCCGTGGGCAAAGTTCACGATCCGGGTCACCCCGAAAATCAGTGACAGCCCGGCGGCCACCAAAAACAAGGAAGATGCTCCGGCCAGGCCATTGAGCAATTGAACGATCAAGCCGGAGACATCCATGGCGTCAATTCATCAGTCTGCAGGACGCAGTTTTTTCACTTCGTCGTTGCTGGGTTGGAAAGCAGCGCCGTCAAGGTAGCGGTAATCCACCATGATGCCCTTGCCGTTGTCGTTCTTGGTCTTGCCCACGAACGCGCCCATGGTGGACTGGTGGTCCTGCGGGCGGAAGTTCACTTTGCCAAAGGGGCTGTCCAAGCTGAGGCCTGTGAACGCCGTGACCAGCTTCTCGGTCTCGGTGCTGCCGGCCTTTTTGATGCCCGCGGCCAGGGCCTGAATCATGGTGTAACCCACCACCGAGCCCAAACGCGGATAGTCGTTGAACTTTTTCTGGTAGCCCGCCAGGAAGGCTTTGTGCTCCGGCGTGTTGATGCCGTTCCAGGGGTAACCGGTGACGATCCAGCCATTGGGGGTTTCATCTTTCAGCGGATCCAGGTATTCCGGCTCGCCAGTCAGCAGGCTGACCACCTCACGGCCTTGGAACAGACCGCGCGTGTTGCCTTCGCGCACAAACTTGGCCAGGTCGGCGCCAAACAAGACGTTGAAGATGGCATCAGGCTTGGCGTCGGCCAAGGCTTGCGCCACCGCACCCGCATCGACCTTGCCCAGGGCGGGCGCTTGCTCGGCCACAAACTCCACATCGGGCTGCGCGGCTTTCAGCAGTTGCTTGAACGTGGCCACAGCCGACTGGCCGTACTCATAGTTGGGGTAGACCACCGCCCAACGCTTCTTTTTCAGCTTGGCGGCCTCGGGCACCAGCATGGCGGCTTGCATGTAGGTGGAAGCGCGCAAGCGGAAGGTGTACTTGTTGCCGTTTTGCCAAACGATCTTGTCGGTCAGCGGCTCGCCGGCCAGAAAGAAAAACTTTTTCTGCTTGGAAAAGTCTGTCAGCGCCAAGCCAATGTGGGACAGGAATGCGCCCGACAGCACATCCACTTGCTCGCGCGAAATCAGCTCTTCGGCAGCGCGCACGGCGTCGCCTGGCGTGGCATTGTCATCACGGATGATCAGTTGCAGCTTGCGGCCGTTGACGCCACCGGCCGCATTGATTTCATCGACCGCCAGCTCCATGCCTTTCTTGTACGGGTCGAGGAAGGCCGGCTGGGCCTTGTAGCTGTTGATTTCACCAATCTTGATGACGCCCTGTGCCATCACGGACGAGAGCCCGAAGGCCAAGCCCAGGGCGGCAGCGGCCCGAGTCAAAGTGCGAAAAGGTTTCATGGAAGCTCCTCAGTAAAAGTTGGAGGGGTGAAAAAACAAAGCACGGGGTTGTCAGCGCAAGCCATCCTGGCCTACGATTTCTTGAACTTGCAAGCCGCCAATGCGCGGGTGCGGTCGGCCACTGTCGGTGACCACCACCGCCACCAGAATTTCGTTGGCAAAGGGTGCATCGGGAATGCGCGCCTCCATGGCGTCAAAATGGCTGCGCACAAAAGCCGCGTCCTTGTGCCCCAGGGGCACATCCACCGCGGCACCGAGCCCGCCCCGTTTTTTGGCAGAAGGCACCAAGGCCGCGCCTTTGCTGACCGCTTTGCGCAAAGGCGCACCCAATTTGGGATGCAAAATGGCTGCAGCATGTTCCAGCTCGCCAGCCTCACCCACAATGGCGGCCTTGCCATAGCTGTGCGCCTGCTCAGGCGCAATGCCCAGCGCCTGCACACAGCGCTGACCCAAGAGGGCGCCCAATTCTTCGCCAATTTCAATCAGCTCATCCAGACTCTCGCTGTACTGGCCGGCATAGGGGTTGTGAATGACCGCCATGGCCAGTGCACGGCGCGTGGCTGGTGTCACCGCACGCCCGCCTTCGAGATGCGTCTCATCCAGCTGAACCACTAATTTTCGGATCTTGGCTTTCATGACAGGTCTTTCCCTCAGATCAAGCAGGCTTCATGCCCAGAAAAAGCAAACTGGCCCTGACAACTCAACAAGGCCGCAAAAATCAGGCCTTGTTGGCGCAAGCGCTCAGCATATACGCGGCCTTGCTGCAAAGCGATCAAGATTTGCCCGGGGTCCAGCGGGGGCACATTCAAGGTCACCAGGCGCTCGCCCAGGTCGGTGTCGTCGCGGACCTGGTCCGCGGGACAGCGCTCAATGCGCACGTCGTTCACGTTCACAGCATTGCCAATCAGGGTGGCGGCCGCATCGGCCTGGGCCGCAGTGGCAGCCAGCACGGTCACGGTTTCTGCAATGCCCAGTGACTGGCTGCGGCCACGCCAACCGCTGGTGGCCACGCCGCGCACCGGCATGTCGGCATGCACCCGCAACTGCCCATCCACCTGCAATTCTTCCAGGGGAGAGCTTGCCAAGGCGCGCGCCATGTCGGTGACCAAGCCAATTCGCAAGGATTGGCCTTCTGCCAGATGCAAGGCGATGTCACCGCCGTTGTTGACCCAGGCGCGCGCGATGCCATCGCGTTGGTAACACTGCAGCACTTGCTGGGCCACAGCGCCAGCCACCGCCGCCATGGGGGTGATGAAACCGTCTGGCGTGGTCGCCGCCAAAGGGGCGCAGGCCGACCACATGCGGCGCGCCACTTCGCCCTTCAAAGGATTGCCTTGCGCCGCTTGCACGGGTTGACGCAACGTGGGCAACTCACGCACCAGCGTGGGCAAAATGCTTTCAAACACTTGCCAGGCCGCTTCATGCGCGGCTTGCACAGCGTCTTCATCGCCATCGGCACGCACCACCAAATCGATGGGCCCATGCTGGTAGTGCCAGCGGGCGTCGCTCAGGGCTTGGCGTTGGGCTTGCATGCGTTCAGCCCAGCATGGGTGGGTTGTCCAGCGGCCATGGGTACACGCCCGGCGGCGGGGACTCCCATCGCAACTGCGTGGGTGCGCCGTCGTTGTGCCAGGCGCCATGTTTCAGGGTGTCGTCCAGGCTGCGCACAAAGGCCATGTGGCCACCCAGCGCTTGGTAGTCAGAAAGCTTCATGGTGAATTCAATGGGCGCCACGATGGCGGGCGTGGGCACCGTGCCAAAGCTGCCGCGGGGCATGCGGGTCACATCGGCCATGAGGGTGATGCCGCCCCCTGGCCACACATACGAAGGCGCGCCGCCACACGTGACATTCACCAGCGAGTTCTTGATGGCACGCGTGAGGCGCACCGGGTTGTCGGTCACGCCGGCCCGCAAGCTGCCGCCGGCGCCTGCCAGGAACAAGACCGAAACCAAGGAGGGCTCACAGTTTTCACCAATGCGGTCCACCACTTGGCGCACCGCCTCGGGCATGGCTTGTGGCTGGGGCTGCAACTGCGCGTCCAGCACATACCAGGCGGCATGCTCGCCGGTGGTCGAGGTCATCAGCAATTTCAAGCCGGGCCAGGCCACCTCAGGGTCCCAAGGCTCCAAAATTTGCAGGGGGTCTTCAATGTCGGTGCCACCCCAACCCGTGCCCGGGTTGGCCACCTGGAAATAACGGCCGGGCGTGGACTTGCGGCCTTTGATCTTGATACCGCTAGGGGGAATGTCGAGGC
The DNA here is from genome assembly GCA_903850735.1 of uncultured Burkholderiales bacterium. Lineage (GTDB taxonomy): Bacteria > Pseudomonadota > Gammaproteobacteria > Burkholderiales > Burkholderiaceae_C > Limnohabitans. The sequence goes on from CAINMN010000276.1 coordinate 16,273, forward strand.
AACGTCCAGCCTGGTGCTCGCTCAGGACGCCGGTGATGTGGTCATCCACCACCACCACCTCATCGCACAAGCCCAGCCACTGCTGCGCAAAAATGCCAATGGCCGCCGAGCCACAGCCCACGCGCATGCGCTGCTCGGGCACGCCGTTGACGACGGGCGCCTTGCCGGCTTGCAGCACCACGGTGGAGCCGCCGTCAATGCTGACCTCGACCGCTTCCTGGTTGCCCAGAGCCTGCATCATCTCGGCTGTCACCCGCCCCTCTTTCTTGCTACCCCCGGTCAGGTGATGCACGCCGCCCAGGCTCAGCATTTGCGAGCCGTACTCGGCCGTGGTCACATGCCCCACCGCCTCACCGCGACACCGCACCACCGCCTGCTCAGGGCCAAGGTAGCGGTCGGTGTCAATCTTGACCTTCAAGCTGCAGTAACTGAAGATGCCCTCGGTCACCACAGTGACCAAGTCCACCCCGCGCGACTTCGACGCCACAATGAACGGCGCCGGCTTGTAATCCGGGTAAGTCGTCGAAGACCCCACCCCCGTCACAAACACCCCCCGCTCCGCCACCTGCTCCCGCACCTCCTGCGCCAAGGTGGGGGTCAGGTCTTGCGTTTTGCCTGTCTGGCTGTGGATATCTTTTTGCAACAGCACCACCGGGTCCAACCGCACCAGCACACCTTGGCGATTGGCGTAGCGGTCGCAGGCCCCCGCACGGCCTTCGGAAATCTGACACAGCACCGGGCAAGCATTGCATTCCACCTTGTTGCCCGCCATGAGCTCATTGCGCGGCGCCGCACGCTCAATGCCCAAATGGGCAGCGGCACCTTCCGGTCCGGGCAGGCCATCGCCTTGGGTGTACTGGGTCATGGGGCCTTATTCAAAATTCGACACATGCATATGTGCAATGGGTTGGAAGCACTGTTGTAAAGTGGGGAACTTTGTAAATTCACGACATTCAATTTAATGTTGTGAACGCTACATGAGTCTACAATATAGACCATCTCGTTCCATGCGACAAGGGGGTCTGCCCGAAGTTTTGTCGCAACCTTTGCCGCACACCATATGAGCTCAATGCACCAGGAAAAAGTACTGTCCGTTCACCACTGGACCGACCGACTCTTCAGCTTCACCACCACCCGCGACATGGCCCTGCGCTTCTCCAACGGCCACTTCACCATGATTGGCTTGCAGGTGAATGGCAAGCCTTTGCTGCGCGCCTACAGCATCGTCAGCGCCAACTACGAAGAGCATCTGGAGTTTTTGAGCATCAAGGTGCCTGATGGCCCCCTGACCTCGCGACTGCAACACATTCAAGTGGGCGACAGCATCGTTGTGGGCCGCAAGCCCACAGGCACCTTGCTGGTCGACTACTTGTTGCCCGCCAAAAACCTGTACCTGCTCAGCACCGGTACCGGCATGGCGCCTTTCCTCAGCATCATTCGCGATCCCGAAACCTATGAGCGCTTTGAAAAGGTCATTCTGGTGCACGGCGTGCGCGAAGTGAAAGAGCTGGCGTACCACGACTACATCACCCAGGAGCTGCCACAACATGAGCTGTTGGGCGAGATGGTCAGCCAGCAGCTGCTGTACTACCCCACGGTCACGCGCGAGTCCTACAAAAACCAAGGCCGCATCACCGATTTGATTCAAACTGGCAAACTCATGAAAGACTTGGGTTTGCCAGATCTCGATCCCGCCAACGACCGCGTGATGATTTGCGGCAGCCCCCAGATGCTCAAAGACCTGAAGGTCATGCTGGAGCAAAAAGGCTTCGAAGAAGGCAACACCAGCAAGCCCGGCGACTTTGTGATCGAGCGGGCCTTCGCAGACCAATAAGCAGGGAATCCATGGCCACGACCCGTACCCCAAAGACGCCTCGCGCTTCACGGGGCACGGGTTCGGTCCCCTCGGCCACCTCGGCGGCAGCGCGCCTGGCCACGCGGCAGCCTGTGGCAGCGGCCAAAGGCAAGCTTGGCGTGCGCGAGCAATCTGCGCAGCAAACCCGCGACAGCATCCTCAAGGCCGCCACCCAAATTTTTGCCAAGCACGGTTACGACGGCGGCAGTGTGGAAAAAATCTCGAAGGCGGCAAACTCCTTCGACCGGATGATCTACTACTACTTCGGCAACAAGGAAGGCTTGTTCATCGAGGTGATTGAAGGCATCTACCGGCGCATGAACGAGGCCGAATCCAAGCTCAAGCTGAACACCGATGCGCCGGTGCAAGCCTTGAAAGAGGTGATCGATTTTGTGCTTTCTTATTACCAGAAGCATCCCGAATTCGTCACCTTGCTGAACACCGAAAACCTGCACCAGGGCAGGCACATCAGCAAGTCGCCGCGCGCGTCCGAATACTCTTCGCCGGCGATTGACATCATTGCGCGCATTTTGCAAAGCGGCGCGCAACAAAAACTGTTCCGTGCCGATCTCAATGCGCGCAATGTGTACTTGCTGATTGCCGCCACCGGGTATTTCTACATGTCCAACCGCTACACGCTGACAGCCTTTCTCGGCGAGTCGCTGGAAGACCCGCGCAATGTGCAGGCGTGGAAAGATTTCGTCACCGAGTCGGTGCTGCGCGTGGTGCAGCGCTGAACGTTCATACACCTCACAGGAGACACAACATGGCAACCGCAGTCATTGAAGAAAAATCGGGCAAGGTGGTGATTCGCAACATCGGCCTGTTGCTCTCGGGGGACATTGACCACCCCATCCTGGAGGCCGACACCCTCGTCATCCACGACGGGCTGATCACCGCTGTCGGCAAAGAAAAAGATTGCGACACCGAAGGCGCCAAGACCATCATCGACGCGAAGCAAACCTGCGTCGCACCGGGCCTGATCGACAGCCATGTGCACCCGGTGTTTGGCGACTGGACGCCGCGCCAAGGGCAATTGGGATGGATTGACTCCACCATGCATGGTGGCGTGACCACCATGATTTCTGCGGGCGAAGTGCATTTGCCCGGGCGACCGAAAGACATCGTGGGCTTGAAAGCTTTGGCCATCACGGCGCAGCGGGCGTTTGACAATTTCCGGCCCGGGGGCGTGAAGGTCATTGCGGGCGCGCCCGTCATTGAAAAGGGCATGACCGAGCAAGACTTCAAAGACCTCGCCGAAGCCGGCGTCACCTTGTTGGGCGAGGTGGGCCTGGGCTCGGTCAAGGCCGGTTACGAGGCCAAAGAAATGGTGGCCTGGGCGCGCAAGCACGGCATTCAAAGCACCATCCACACGGGCGGGCCCTCGATTCCCGGCTCGGGCCTGATCGACAAGGACGTGGTGCTGGAAGCCGATGCCGATGTCATTGGTCACATCAACGGCGGCCACACCTCCTTGCCCGAAGCGCATGTGTGCGAGCTGTGCGAAAAATCCAGCCGGGCCATTGAAATCGTGCACAACGGCAACGAGCGTGTGGCCATTGCGGCGGCCAAGGCGGCTTTGGAATTGAAGTGCCCGCATCGCGTCATTCTGGGCACCGACGGTCCGGCGGGCTCTGGGGTTCAGCCCTTGGGCATGTTGCGCATGGTGGCGTTGCTCTCCAGCTTGGCCAACATTCCGGCCGAGTTGGTGTTTTGCTTTGCCACTGGGAACACGGCGCGCATTCGCAATCTGAATTGCGGCTTGATCGAAGTGGGCCGCGCCGCCGACTTCGTCTTCATGGACCGTGCCCAGCACACGGCGGGACGCACCTTGCTGGAAAGCGTTCAGCTAGGTGACATTCCCGGCGTGGGCATGGTCATGATCGATGGCATCGTGCGCTGTGGGCGCAGTCGCAACACGCCGCCGGCCACCGAAGTGCCGGTGGTTGTTCACTGATAAGATATCCACAGAAAAAAGGCAAAACTCAAGACCTGACCCCCTGCCAGGCGTTGTAGAGGAGCTCGCGCAGGGGGGCTTTTTCCAGGGGGCGGGGGTTGGGGTATTGGTTTTGCAGGGCGATGTCCAGGGCTTTGAGGAGGTCGGGCTCGGAGAGGCCGAGGTCTTTCAAGGCGACGGGGGCGCCGTGGTCGCGGGCCAGGTCATAGATGGCTTGGGGCACGGTGAGGCCACGGGCTTCGCAGTTCAGGGCGCGGGCCATGCGCGCCAAAGCCTCGGGAATGGCGGGCGCGTTGTAGGCCAGCGCATGCGGAAGAACAATGGTGTGCGTTTCGGCATGCGGCAGGTTGAAGCTGCCGCCCAGGGTGTGGCACAGCTTGTGGTGCAAGGCCATGCCTGCGTTGGCCAGGGCTTGGCCACACAGCCAGGCGCCGTACAAAGCCAGGCTTCGGGCTTCGAGGTTGGACGGGTCCTGGTGGATCAGCGGAAGCGCTTTGCCCAGCGCCGCAATGCCCTCTTCTGATTGCAAGTCCATGATGGGGTTGCCGTCCACGGCATACAGGCATTCCGCCGCATGGGCCATGGCATTGATGCCGCTGGTGATGCTCAAGCCAACGGGCAATGACAGGGTCAACAACGGGTCGTAGATGACGGTGCGCGGCAACACGCGCGGATCACGGCCGGTTTTTTTCTGTCCTCCTTCGGTGATGCCGTAGATGGTGGTCATCTCACTGCCGGCATAGGTGGTGGGAATGGCCAGGATGGGCAAACCGGAATCCAGGGCAATGGCCTTGCCAAGGCCCGTGGTCGAGCCGCCGCCAATCGCCACCGCGCAATCGGCTCCCAAGCGCTGGGCTTTGGTTCGGGCCTCACGGGCGGTTTCAATCGGCACATGCATCACCGCACGGTCAAAAATGCCGGCCGCGCGCTCGCCCAGCATGTCGGCCACTTGCTCGGCACTGGCCCGCTGCTCGGGCGTGCACAACACCAGGGCACGGCGTGCGCCCAAGGCGTCAATTTCACGCGCCAGATGGCTCAGGCTGCCTGCGCCAAACACCACGCGCTGGGGTTGGCTCACATAGACAAAGTCTTTCATGGGTTCAATCCGCTGGCGCGTTCCAGTACTTTGATGATGGTGGCGTAGTCTTGCTGGCCATCGCCCTGGGCAATGGCCGACTGCATCCACTGCTGGGTCATGGCGGTTTGCGCCAGCGGCACATGCAGCGATTTGCCGGCGCCCAGAATCAGATCCAGGTCTTTCAGCATTTGGTGCACCGTGAAGGTGGGCGTGAAATCACGCACCAGCAAAGGTTGCCCCAGTTGCAAGGACTTGGCTTTGACAATCGGTGAGGCCACCGCACTGGCCGCGATCACTTGCCACATGCTTTCCCAATCGAGCCCGCCTTTGCGGCCCAGGGCCAAAGCCTCAGAGAGCATGGCACTGGTTTGAACAATCATCAGGTTGACCACCAGCTTCATCAAGCGGGCCTGCTCGTCTTCACCCAGGTAGAACTGGTTGGGGCCCCAGCACTTCAGCAAAGGCAAGGCCTCCTGGTAAGTGGCTTGCGGCCCGGAGGCCATCATGGTCAGCTGCGCGGCCTCGGCCATGTGGTTGTTGCCGGACACCGTGATGCGCAGGTAAGGATGGTTCGTGTCAGCGCACAGTTGGCCCACTTCGGCCGAGGCTTGCATGGACACGGTGCTGGTGTCCACCAGCGCCACCCCTGCCGGCGTGCCCTCGCACACTTGGCGGCCCACGGCGCGCAAGGCCTCGTCGTGCGGCAAAGAGGAAAGCACCATGCTGGCCAGCTTCAAATCCGCCGCCAGGTTCTCGCTGACCCGCAAGCCCGCATCGCGGGCCAGGCGCAGCCGATGAATGTCCGGATCGTGCACGGTCACGGCATAACCAGCCGCTTGCAAATGCCGCGCGAGCGGCAGGCCCATCTTGCCCATGCCCAGGAATACAAGGTTCAAAGCAGCTCTCCGCTGATGATCAATCAATAAGTATGCGGGCGAGCGTCCTTGGCTGGCAAGGACGCTGTCGAAAATCAGTTTTTCAGCAGGGCTTAATCGACCTTGGCGCCAGTGAGTTGCACCACCCCCGCCCACTTCTTGGCCTCTGCAGCCATGTAGGCCTCCAGGGTGGCGCGGTCCATGCGGATGGCCTCGAGGGACTGGGCCGCAAAGCCTTCCGAGACACCGCGCGTTTGCAAGATGCGGTTGACTTCGGCGTTCACCCGCTGCAACACGTCTTCGGGTGTGCCCTGGGGGGCAAACATGGCAAACCAGGTGTTGGCTTCAAACCCCGGATAGCCCAGCTCCGCGACTGTGGGCACGTCTGGCAAGGCGCCGCTGCGCTTGAGGCTGGTGACCGCAATCGGGCGTACCTTGCCTGCCTTGGCCAATTGAACCACCGGCGGGATCGAGGTCGAGCCCAAAGGCACTTGGCCGCTCACCACCGCATTGGCGGCCGAGGCCGGGGCATAGGGCACATGCTGCACATCGACCTTGGCCAGGTTGCGAAACAGCAACTCGGCGCCCAGGTGGGTGGTGGTGCCGTTGCCCGAGGAGGCATAGCTGAGCTTATCGGTTTTGGAGAGCGCCAGCAGCTCGGCCAAGGTGTTGGCCTTGACGCTAGGGTGCACAAACAAAATATTGGGCGAGACCGCGGCCAAGGCCACCGCACTCAACTCCTTGCCCACCTCGTAGCCCGCCTTGCTGTACAGCGAAGGGTTGACGGCATAGGCCACGCTGTGCATCAAAAAGGTGTAGCCGTCGGGCGCGCTGCGGGCCACGCCGACGGTGGCAATGTTGCCGCCCGCACCGGGCTTGTTCTCGATGACCACGGGCTGGCCCAAGGCTTCAGACAGGGGCACGCTCAAGGCGCGCGCCACAATGTCGGTGGAGCTCCCCGGGGGAAAGGCCACCACAATCTTGAGGGGTTTGTCAGGCCAAGCGGCCCAGGCATTGCCAAGCACCGCCAAGGCAACGGCCATCAGGCCTGCACGGCCCCAAAAAAATAGACGACGCATCCGGACTCCTTCAAGCACAGGTCTTGATTGAAGCCCCAGACGCGCCGTCCGTGCAGAGGGAAAACACCTGCTTTCGCCGATGTTTTCGTGTGGCGCTTAAACGCGCTCGAGAATCAGCGCAATGCCTTGACCCACGCCAATGCACATGGTGCAAAGCGCATAACGCCCGCCGGTGCGGTGCAACTGGTTCACCGCGGTGGTGGCCAGGCGCGCGCCGCTGGCCCCCAGGGGGTGACCCAGGGCAATGGCGCCACCGTTGGGGTTGACGCGAGGATCATCGTCTTGCAAACCCAGTTGGCGCAGCACGGCCAGGCCTTGCGCGGCAAAGGCTTCGTTGAGTTCGATCACATCCATTTGCGCCAGCGTCAAGCCGGTGAGCGCCAACACTTTTTGGGTGGCCGGTGCCGGGCCAATGCCCATGATGCGCGGTGGCACGCCAGCGGTTGCCATGCCCACCACGCGGGCGCGCGGGGTCAGGCCGTTCTTGGCCGCAGCGGCCTCGCTGGCCAGCAACAAGGCACAAGAGCCATCGTTGACACCACTGGCATTGCCGGCGGTGACCGTGCCGTCCGGGCGCACCACGCCTTTGAGTTTGGCCAGGGCTTCCAGGCTGGTTTCACGCGGGTGCTCGTCGCGGCTGACCACGATGGCATCACCCTTTTTCTGGGGAATGGTGACCGGGGTGATTTCGGCATCGAAGACACCGGCCTTTTGCGCAGCCACAGCCTTCATCTGGCTGGCCAGGGCCATGCGGTCTTGCGCTTCACGCTCGATCTTGAAGTCGGTGGCCACGTTCTCGGCCGTTTCGGGCATGGCATCCACGCCGTATTTGTCTTTCATCAGCTTGTTGATGAAGCGCCAGCCAATGGTGGTGTCGTACACCGCATTGGCTCGGCTGAAGGCGCTCTCGGCCTTGGGCATGACAAAGGGCGCACGGCTCATGCTCTCGACGCCACCGGCGATCATCATCAGGGCTTCGCCAGACTTGATGGCGCGCGCTGCGGTGCCAATGGCGTCCAGGCCGGAACCGCACAAACGGTTGACGGTGGCACCGGGCACGTCGATGGGCAAGCCTGCCAGCAAGCTGGCCATGTGGGCCACGTTGCGGTTGTCTTCGCCGGCCTGGTTGGCGCAGCCATAAATCACATCGGTGATGGCTTGCCAGTCCACCTTGGCATTGCGGGCCATCAAGGCCTTGAGGGGGATGGCCCCCAGGTCATCGGTGCGAACACTGCTCAGGGCGCCGCCGTAGCGGCCAAAGGGGGTGCGAACGGCGTCGCAAATGAAAGCTTGCGTCATGGTGGTGTCTTCCTCGTCAATCGATAAACGGTAGGCCGATGATACGTGCCAGCTCTTCGCGGCTCAGGCCGGGCACGGTGTCAATCACTTGCAGCCCTTGGGGCGTGCAGTTCAGGGTGCACAGGTCGGTATAAATGCGTTTCACACAGGCAATGCCGGTCAAGGGGTAAGTGCAAGCCTGCACCACCTTGCTCTGGCCCTGTTTGGTCAGCAAATCCATCATCACCCAGGTTTGCTTGGCACCGATGGCCAGGTCCATGGCGCCGCCCACCGCGGGAATGGCATCGGCTTCGCCAGTGTGCCAATTGGCCAGGTCGCCGGTGGCACTCACCTGAAACGCCCCCAGCACACAGATGTCCAGGTGGCCGCCGCGCATCATGGCAAAGCTGTCGGCATGGTGGAAATAAGCGCCGCCCGCCAACAAGGTCACGGGTTGCTTGCCTGCATTGATGAGGTCATAGTCTTCCATGCCCTTGGCCGGCGCCGGGCCCATGCCCAGAATGCCGTTCTCGCTTTGCAACAACACCTCGCGAGAAGTGGGAATGTGGTTGGCCACCAGCGTGGGCTGGCCGATGCCGAGGTTGACGGTGGCGCCCTCCGGGATGTCTTGCGCCACGCGCGCGGCCAACTCGTCTTTGGTGCGACGGGTGTAACTCATGCCTTGAACCCTCCGGCCTGAGTGGCCACGCGGTCGATCTTGACGATCTGGTGAACAAAGATGCCAGGCGTGACGATGTTTTCAGGATCCAGCTCGCCCAGTTCCACCACATCGTGCACGGTCGCCACGGTTTTGCGTGCAGCCATGGCCATCACGGGGCCGAAATTACGCGCCGCTTTTCGGTACATCAGGTTGCCCCAGCGGTCGCCGCGCTCGGCCCGTACCAAGGCCAGGTCTGCGTGGATGGGGTACTCCAGAACATACATGCGGCCGTTGATTTCACGGGTTTCCTTGGAGCTGCCGTCGGCCTTCTTGGCCAGTTCGGTGCCATAGCCCGTGGGCGTGAAAAAGGCGCCAATGCCCGCCCCTGCGGCGCGGATGCGCTCGGCCAGATTGCCTTGGGGCACCAGCTCCAGCTCGAGCTTGCCCGAGCGGTACAGGCCATCAAAAATGTGGGAATCCACCTGGCGCGGAAAGCTGCAAATGATTTTGCGAACCCGCCCGGTTTTCAGCAAGGCGGCCATGCCTTGCTCACCGTTCCCGGCATTGTTGTTGACGAGGGTCAGGTCACGCGCGCCCTGCTCGATGAGGCCCTCAATCAGCTCGGTAGGAATGCCCGCCGTGCCAAAGCCCCCGATCATGACGGTCGACCCATCGGCCGTATCGGCCAAGGCCTCTGCGATGGAAGAAGCAATTTTATTGATCATGGGCAACATTATGAAAGCATCCGGGGCCGCTTGGCGTCACCCGGGTGAAAGGCCGTGTGCGGCACTCAGTCCTGGGTGGCGCGGCGCTGGATGGCGTCGATGTAGGCCTGGCCGTCGGGTGGGCGGCCGCTGCGCTGGCTCTCCCAGATCATGGTGCCCAGGCATTCCATGGCCTCGTGGTGGGCATCGTGCAGCGACTGGCGCCGCGCGGCCAGCAACTCCACCGCCTGCCGAATGCCCCGCGGCTGGTCGATCGAGCACTGCTCGCTGATCGACAAATGCATGGACAAATGCAAAAAGGGGTTGGTTTTGCCCGCCTCCACCTCGTACATGCGGGCCACAGCGGCTTCGGCATCCGACAAATCCGCTTGGTATTCGGGATGCTCGGCCACCCATTGCCCTGCCAGGGTTTCCAGGGCATCCATGGGCTGGCCGCTGTTTTGTTTGGCGTGGACCGCGCAGAAAAAACGGCGGACGTCTTCTTGGGAAGGGGTGAACATGCCGCAGATTATGAGCGATCCCTCGCCACGACGAAGGGGGTCGCTCAAGCGACAAGCATCAGGGTATTGGGGCATCTCTCCCAGTTGCATTTAAACTGACAATCTGATGGCACAAGATCGGTCAAAATGACCCTTAATTTGTACAAACGCCTCTTTGCAGATCTGTAGGACACACACCCCATGAAATTTCAAGGATCAGACAACTACGTCGCCACCCAGGACCTGATGCTGGCGGTCAACGCGGCCATCACGCTGAAACGCCCGCTGCTGGTCAAGGGCGAGCCCGGCACGGGCAAGACCATGTTGGCCGAAGAAGTGGCGCAGTCGCTGGGCTTGCCCTTGCTTCAATGGCACATCAAGTCCACCACCAAGGCGCAGCAAGGCTTGTATGAATACGACGCCGTCAGCCGCTTGCGAGACAGCCAGTTGGGCGACGAACGCGTCAAAGACATTCAGAACTACATCGTCAAGGGCGTGTTGTGGCAAGCGTTCACGGCCGAGCAGCCGATTGCGCTGCTGATCGACGAAATC
>CAINMN010000277.1 GCA_903850735.1 uncultured Burkholderiales bacterium
CCGCCATCGACACCCATCCGGACAAACCAGTCACCAAGCGCATTGCTGTTTTCAAACAATTCACACGCACGCTGGAGCCGATGGGCTTGGTGGCACGCGAGCGGCAGGACTACAACAAACGTGAGTTTCTGGCCAGCGCCCTTGAGTTGGAAAAACTCTCCAACCAGCCTTGGGCTTTATTTAGCGCCGACAGCAACTACCCGCCGACCCACGCCAAAGCGCAGGTGTGGAGTCAATCCGCCGAGTTCAAAACCGCGCAAGATCAATACCAGTCGCTGGTGAGCCAGCTCGTCAAAGCAGCGCAAGGAGCGGATCTGGACGTCATCCGGCCAGCCGTCAATGCGGTGCAAAAAAGCTGCAAGGCCTGCCACAACCAATTTCGCAACGACAACTGAGCACGTTCTGCCGTCAGCCAACTGTGGGCCGGCTTGTTTAAACTTCTCCTGCACATCAACCTTTCGTCAACACCCGAACACCGAGGCCAAACGCCACCATGACCACTATTCGCCAAGCCGACCTGATTGAATCCGTTGCCGCCGCTCTGCAGTACATCAGCTACTACCACCCGGCCGACTACATCGCCCACCTGGCACGCGCCTATGAGCGCGAGCAAAGCCCAGCGGCCAAAGACGCCATTGCACAAATTCTGACCAACAGCAAGATGAGCGCCACCGGCCATCGGCCGATTTGCCAGGACACCGGCATCGTCAACGTGTTCCTGAAAGTGGGCATGGATGTGCGCTGGGACGGATTCACCGGCAGCCTGGACGACGCCATCAACGAAGGCGTGCGCCGCGCCTACAACCAGCAAGGCAACACGCTGCGCGCCAGCGTGGTGGCCGACCCGCAGTTTGAGCGCAAGAACACCAAAGACAACACGCCCGCAGTGATCTTCAGCGAAATCGTGCCCGGCAACACGCTCGAAGTCACGGTGGCGGCCAAAGGCGGTGGCAGTGAGAACAAATCCAAAATGATCATGCTCAACCCGGGCGACAGCATCGTCGACTGGGTCTTGAAGACCGTGCCCACCATGGGTGCCGGTTGGTGCCCGCCGGGCATGTTGGGCATTGGCATTGGCGGCACTGCCGAAAAAGCGGTGCTGATGGCCAAGGAAAGCCTGATGGACGACTTGGACATGTACCAATTGCTCGAGAAATCCAGCAAAGGCGAGAAGCTCGACAACGTCGAAGACATGCGTTTGGAGCTCTACCACAAGGTCAACGCGCTGGGCATTGGCGCCCAAGGCTTGGGCGGGCTCACCACGGTGCTCGACATCAAGATCAAGATGTACCCCACCCATGCGGCCAGCAAGCCCGTGGCCATGATCCCCAACTGCGCCGCCACCCGTCACGCCCACTTTGTGATGGACGGCTCGGGCCCGGTGTACCTGGACGCGCCTTCACTGGACCTGTGGCCCAACGTCAACTGGACGCCCGACACCCAAAAGAGCAAGCGCGTGGACCTGAACAAGCTGACCAAAGAAGAAGTGGCCAGCTGGAAGCCGGGCGACACCCTGCTGCTCAACGGCAAGATGCTGACCGGCCGCGACGCCGCCCACAAGCGCATTCAGGACATGCTGGCCAAAGGCGAGAAATTGCCCGTGGACTTCACCAACCGCATCATCTATTACGTGGGCCCCGTGGACCCCGTGCGCGACGAGGCGGTGGGCCCTGCAGGCCCCACCACGTCCACGCGCATGGACAAGTTCACCGAGATGATGCTGGCTGAAACCGGCTTGATCGCCATGGTGGGCAAGGCCGAGCGTGGCCCCGTTGCCATTGAAGCCATCAAGAAGCACAAAAGCGCTTACCTGATGGCGGTGGGCGGCGCGGCTTACCTGGTGAGCAAAGCCATCAAGACCTCGAAAGTCGTGGGCTTTGCCGATCTGGGCATGGAAGCGATTTACGAGTTCGACGTGGTGGACATGCCCGTGACCGTGGCCGTGGATGCCGGTGGTACCAGCGCCCACGTCACCGGGCCGGAGATTTGGTCCAAGCGCATTGCCAGCGGCGAGTTCAAGGGCATTGCCCTCGCAGCGGGCTAAGCCTGTGCCGCTCAGTGGAGGTGGCGCGGCTTGCGTCCACCGCCATGGCCGCCACCGTGGCCGCCATGCCCGCCGCGGGGCGGCTTGCTGATTTCCAGTGAGTTCACCAGCGCGTCAAAGCGCTCGTTGAACAGCTTGTCGATTTCGGTGACCACGCCGCTGAGCTCCGAGGCGTCGAAGTGGCGCTCCATCATGTGCACCACGTCTTCCACCAGCAGATCGCGTTGCACTTGCATGATGGCCGCCGGCGTGGGGCCGACAAACAGCATCATGAAGTCATCGCGCGACTCGCGGCCGGAGGCTTCGTCTTCTTCGTCGAAGTCGGCATCGTAGAAAGTAACTTCAAGGGCTGCACCGGCTTCGGTCAGCTCGTTCAAGCCCATGCAGAGTTCTTCCAGGTTTTGACGAAAATCGTCTTCGCCCGGTGTGGTCCAGCAAATTTGCAAGCGATGCGCATGGGCGTCAAAGCGGATGCCCGGCTCCTCTTCGTAGGCGCTGGCCGCCCCATCGCTCAGCGATTTGGCGCCCGCGTAGCTCCACAAGGGGCGCATGGCGTCTTGAATCTGGTCAAAAACCACATCTGCGCGCAACATCACGTCACCATGGACGTGTATTTCATAAGTGGCGTTGTAGCGAGGCATGGCTGTTTCTTTTCAATGGTGCCCGAGACCGGAATCGAACCGGTACGCCCGTTATTCACGAAGCGGCGGATTTTAAGTCCGATGTGTCTACCAATTTCACCACTCGGGCAGGCTATGTCAAGAGGCTATTGTCGCAAACAAATTCGCTTCACAACGTGGTCAACCGCAAAATACAATGGCGCATCTTCCTGCTGCCATGGAGTTGGGATTTGGATCGTGGTTCGCCATTGATTGTGTGGGCTCTGCTCGCGTTGTGCATCAGCGGGTGTGCCAGCAAGTCTTCTCTGACGGCCGCATCGCTGGACCCGCATCACCCCAGCTACAAAACGCCTGCTTGCCAGGACAAGCTGGGCAGCGTCTGGATTCACCAGGACATCAAAAACACCAGCATGGTTTCTGCGCCCGTGATCGTGCTGGCGGCAGGACCCGTGGCGGCCATTCCGGTCATGCTGGCCCACCTCGGCCTGGGCACGATGGACCGCATGGATGCCGCCGACTTGGCGCAAAGGTGTGGTGGCGAGGCGCCCAGCAACCTGGAGTTGGCCGGGCGCATTGCCGGCGATGCCGTTTTGGGCCTCGCCACGGGCGGGGCCTCCAGCTTGGTGGGTAAGGCCGTACCCGCCACTCCCTTGAAGTAAGAAAACTCGCTGACCGGGGGCCAGAAGGTCGCGATTTAAGCGCCTTCGAGCTTGGCGACCACCCGGCCAAGCACTTGGCCGGCTTTCAGCTTGTCCAGCACCCCTGAAATTTCTGCGGGGGTGCAAAGCGCTGTGGGAATGGGCTTGAGCTTGCCGCTTTGGGCCAAGGCCACCACTTCTTTGAGCTCTTGCACAGAGCCCACATAGGACCCCATGATGGTGATGGCACGCTGGGCAATCGGCACAATGGACAAGGGCAACTCGCCACCGTACAGGCCCACCACCACATAGCGGCCGCCCTTGCGCAAACTGGCAATGCCCAAAGAGGCTGTGCTTTCGGCGCCGACCAGGTCCACCACGCCCCAGATGCCACCGGACAAGGCTTGCAGCTTTTGCAAGGCCCCTTCTTCCAGTGGGTTGAAAACTTCCAGGGCGCCCATTTGGCGGGCGGCATCGGCTTTGGAAGCATCGATTTCACACACAGCAATGTTCTCGTGTCCCAAGGCTTTCAGCATGGCGATGGCCATCAGGCCCAGGCCGCCAGCGCCCATGACCACAATCCAGTCTTTGGGTGAGCAGGGCTGCAACTTGCGTACCGCGCTGTAGGTGGTCAGGCCCGAACAAGCCAGGATGGGCGCGAACTCGGGGTCGACCCCGGTGGAGTCCACCAGGTATTTGGGATGCGGCACCAAGACATGGTCGCCATAGCCGCCCGAGCGCTGGATGCCGATGAAGCGCGGGGTGGCACACCAGTTGTCCATGCCCTCGTCGCAGCGCGCGCACTTGCCACAACCGGTCCAGGGATAAACCAGGCGATCTTGGCCAACGGGCACCGGCCCTGCATCGGGGCCTGCTGCCAACACCGTGCCATAAGGCTCATGCCCCAGGGTCACAGGCAATTGCATGCCGCGTTGGGACATGTGGAATTTCTTGCCGCCGCCCAGGTCAAAGTAGCCATCGCGAATGTGCACGTCGGAATGGCACACGCCACAGTACTTGACGTGCACCAGCACTTCGGTGCCTTGGGGCTGCGGAGTTTCGCGCACAGCGCGTTGCAGGGGCGTGCCCCATTCGGTGACGTCGTAGCTGATCATGGATAGTCTCCTGTCTGGTCGTTGTTCACCGGCGGCCCGGCATGGCATGGTTTTAATGTATCAAAGCGGGGCTGTCTGTCTAGCTGGCGACCCGGCAGTCATCGATGGCCTGTGCCAAAGCGAGGTCTTTGACGGTCAGCCCGTTGGCATCATGGGTGGTCAGGGTCAAGCGCACCCGGTGGTACACATTCCAAATTTCAGGATGGTGCTGGTGCGCCTCGGCATGGATGGCCACCAGCTGCACAAAGGCCATGGCCTCCATGAAACTGGCGAACTCGAACTCACGCTGCAAAGCCGGCTGGTCCGCGAGCTTTTGCCATTGCGGCACACAGCGCGACAAGGCGTCAGGCGTGAGCAAATGCGCCAGCAGGCCTTGGCAACCATCCTCGACCAGGTCGAGCACTTGCTCGAAGCCCGCTGCGCCCCCTTCGTAGGGATCGGGCACGACAGTGTCCGGATGGCTTTGAAAAAACTCGGCCATGCGCCGCACTTTGCGCGCCATCTCGGGCGGGCACTGCGCTTGCAACAAGGCCAGGTTGTCCCAGTCCATGGCCAAGATCAGGTCGGCTTGCTCAAAATCCTGCGGCGTGATTTGGCGTGCTTGCTGAGACGCCATGCTGTAGCCCCGCAGGCTGGCATGGTGCTGGCTGCGCGCGTCGGGCGCGGCGCTCACATGGTAGGCATGCGTGCCCGCCGAATCCACTTGAACGCATTGCGACAAATGGGCTTTGTCGATGACGTCTTGCATCACGGCATGGGCGGTGGGGCTGCGACAAATATTGCCCATGCAAACAAACAAAATTTTGTACATGCGAATCTCGGGGTTGCACTCAAGCCGATGTCAGGATGTGGATCTTGCGCGAGGCAATGAAGTCCTTGGTTTTGGCGGCATAGGCAGCCATGTGCGGCGCAGCGGCATGCGCTTTCAAGGCCTCCATGCTTTCCCACTTCTCGATCACCACAAAGGTGTCCGGCCCCCAGGGCGTTTGAAACGGTGGGCCGTTGTCCAAATCGACGGCGGCACCGTATTCGATGCAGCCTTGCTCGGCCTGCACGGCTGGCACATTGGCGCGGAAGTGCGACAGGATCTCGTTGCGCATGCCAGGCTTGGCGGTGATGACGGCGAGGACGTGGATCATGAAAATCTCCTTGGTAAAGTTTGTGGCGCCTGACGGCTCTCAGCGCAAAGCCACGGCAAAACCGCGCTGCACACCAGGGCGTGCCATCAGGGTGTCGTACCAACGCTTGACGTTGGGGTAGTGCGCCAGGTCGACCTTGTGGCGCGGATGCCGCCACACCCAACCCAGAATGGCAAAGTCTGCAATCGAGAGGTCGCCGGCGAAGAAAGGCTGTTGGGCCAGCCGTTTGTCCATCACGCCGTACAGGCGCAGGGTTTCCGCCATGTAGCGTTTCAAGCCATAGCGTTGGTCGTCTTCGCTTTCAAGCCCCAGGAAGTGGTGCACCTGGCCGGGCATGGGTCCGAAGCCGCCCATTTGAAACATCAGCCACTCCAGCGCGGCAATGCGCTGCGGCCCTTTGGGCGCGAGAAACTGGCCCGTCTTCTCGGCCAAATAGATCAGGATGGCGCCAGACTCGAACACACTGACCGGGTGACCCTCGGGACCCTCGGGGTCCACGATGGCGGGTATTTTGTTGTTCGGGCTGATCTTTAAAAAGTCGGGTGCAAACTGATCGTCTTTCGTGATGTCAATGACTTTGACGGTGTAGGGCAAGCCCATTTCCTCCAGGGCCACAGAAATTTTGCGGCCATTGGGCGTGTCGAATGCATAGAGTTGAATCGTCATCAGGTGTCCTTCAGTTCAGCAAGGCTCGCAATTGTGCCTTGGCAATTTTTTCCAGAGTGGAGCGCGGAAAGCTCTGCACCAGACGCACCTCCACCGGCCGTTTGAAATCGGCCAACTGTGCCACGCAAGCGGCATTCACGCGCTGAATCAGGTCCTGCGCTTGCACGTCCGGCGTTGGCAAGATGAACGCAACAGGCACCTCATCTAGCATGGGGTGTTTTTTGGCCACCACGGCGCACTCATGCACGCCGGGTATGGCCAGCAGCACGCGCTCCACTTCGGATGCGGCAACGTTTTCGCCGCCCACTTTCAGCATGTCCTTGTCGCGGTCGCCAAATTGAATGGCGCCGTCCGCCAGCAGGTTGACGCGGTCCCCCGTCTTGAACCAGCCGTCCGGGTCGAAGCTGTCGGCCGTGGCTTTGGCATTGCCCAGGTATTCCTGAAACAACGACAAGCCGCGTTGGCCGCGAATCAGCAACAAGCCCGAGCCGCCGGGCTCGATGGCACGCCCCTCCCGAACCGGCACCGCGTCGTCTTCCACAATGGCAATTTCATACTCGGGTGCCGGGCGGCCAATGCTCAAGGGCACATTGGGATGGTGCAGGCTGCCCACAATGCCGTGGGTGATGGTTTCGGTCATTCCCCACCAGCCCAGGGTGCGCACGCCAAAGTGGGCATCGTAGGGCGGCGCGCTGACGGCCGAGCCCCACCAGCGGAAATGGTGTTGCGCGGGCACCGGTTGGTTCAGCAAGGCCTTGGCACAAAAGGGAATCAAGGAGGTCCAGGTGCAACGGTGCTTCAGCGCGACGGGCCAAAAGCGGCTGGCCGAAAAGCGCGGCTGGATCACCGCCGTGGCCCCAACCCACAAACACGCCAGCACCGAGTAGGCCTGGGCATTGGTGTGGAACAAAGGCAGGTAAACCAGATGCACATCTTCGGCACGCAAATCTTCGTGCGCCGCATTGATGCGCGCGCCCCACAAGGCATTGGCATGGGTCCACAGCACCGCCTTGGGCCGCGAGGTGGTGCCCGAAGTGTATTGAACGCTGCAAGACGCCAGGGGCTGGGGCGCACGTTGGGGCCAGGGGGTGGCGTGCTCCAGACTCTCGAAGCGGTCTTGTGGAGCCACCGGCTGGGCAGCAGGCACCCCGCCATCGTGCGAGGTGACCACCACCCAACGCAAGCCCGGGCAATGGGCCGACACGCGCTGGGCAAATTGCGGTTGGGTGATGGCCGCCACCGCACCGCAGTGCTCGGCGTAATACTGCAGCTCATCGTCCGAGGCACGGGCATTGGTCGTCACCGCCACAGCGCCCAACCAGGCACAGGCATACCAGGACAGCAAGGCCTCCAGGCAGTTGTCCAAATGAATCAACACGGCCTGCCCTGGCGTCACGCCGCGATGCGCCAGACCGGCGGCGATGCGCGTGACTCGCGCAAAGAACTGGCCATAGGTCAGGGTTTGGGCGCGGGCGGCAGGCGCGCCCGAATCTTCCAGCGGCTCCCACACCAGAAAAGGATGGTCGCGCCTGGATTGCGCTTTTTCCGCCAACAAGCTGGCGACGTCCTGCCCCATGAAAGGATGCAAGGCGTGGGGACGATCAAGCAAGGACAGCGGCGGCGCCATGGCGTATTCCAAAAACCAAGAATGGCAAGAGTGTCCTCGGGTTGCCCGACAGGCGCATTGAGGAAAACCATGGCGCGGGCGAAAAGATGTCACCGCGGCTACTGTGGTTTGACCCAAGTGGTCTATCATCCGATCGATTGTTTTTTCTGTATCAGCCCACGATTCAAGAAGGCCTCCGTTCATGAGCAAAACCACCCCGAAGAAAGCAAGCTCCGGCAAAACGCCAGCCAAGAAGCGCATCAAGCCTTCGCAGTTGCGGTCCAGGGCCTGGTTTGACAACCCCGCCAACGCCGACATGACGGCGCTCTATCTGGAGCGCACCATGAACTACGGTCTTTCTTTTGACGAGTTGCAGTCGGGCCGCCCCGTGATTGGCATTGCGCAGTCGGGCTCGGACATCTCGCCTTGCAACCGTCATCACATTGTGCTGGCCGAGCGCATCCGCGAAGGCGTGCGCGATGCCGGCGGCATTGTGTTGGAGTTTCCGATTCACCCCATTCAGGAAACCTGCAAGCGTCCCACCGCCGCGCTGGACCGCAACTTGCAATACCTCTCGCTGGTGGAAATGCTGTACGGCTACCCCATCGACGGCGTGGTGCTGACCACGGGCTGTGACAAAACCACGCCCGCGCAAATCATGGCCGCCGCCACGGTGAACATTCCGGCCATTGGCTTGAATTCGGGCCCCATGCTCAACGGCTGGTTTGAAGGTGAACGCACCGGTTCGGGCACCATCGTCTGGAAAGCGCGTGAGCTGATGGCCGCTGGCAAGATCGACTACCAGCAGTTTTTGAAACTGGTGGCCTCTTCTGCACCATCGACCGGCCACTGCAACACCATGGGCACCGCCTCCACCATGAACTCGCTGGCCGAAGCCCTGGGCATGACCTTGCCGGGCAGCGCCGCCATTCCCGCGCCCTACCGTGACCGCCAGGAAATGGCGTACATGACGGGTCGCCGCATTGTAGAAATGGTCTGGGACGACCTCAAGCCCTCCGACATCCTGACCCGCAATGCCTTTGAAAACGCCATCGTGGTGAACTCGGCCATCGGCGGTTCGACCAATGCGCCGATTCACGTCAACGCCATTGCGCGCCACATTGGTGTTGAGCTGAACAACGACGACTGGGAGAAGCTGGGCTACAACATTCCCCTGATCGTCAACCTGCAACCTGCGGGCGAATACCTGGCAGAAGATTTTTACCGCGCCGGCGGCGTGCCCGCTGTGATTGCAGAGCTGGTGGCACAGGACAAGATCAAGCCCTCGGTCACGGCCAATGGCAAGCTGCTGAGTGAAAACTGCGAAGGCAAGTTCAGCGACAACCGCAAGGTCATCTTCCCCTTCAACAAGCCCATGCAGAAGAAGGCGGGCTTCTTGAACATGAAAGGCAACCTGTTCGACTCGGCCATCATGAAAACCAGCGTCATCACGCCGGAGTTCCGCAAGCGTTATCTGGAAAACCCGAGCGACCCGATGGCCTTCGAAGGCAAAGCCATTGTGTTCGATGGCCCCGAGGACTACCACCACCGCATCGACGACCCCAAAATGAAGATCGATGCCAACACCATGCTGTTCATTCGCGGCGTGGGCCCGGTGGGCTACCCGGGCGCCGCCGAAGTGGTGAACATGCGCCCGCCCTCCTATTTGCTGAAAAAAGGCATCACCTCCTTGCCTTGCATTGGCGATGGTCGGCAATCGGGCACCTCGGGTTCACCGTCCATTCTGAATGCGTCCCCAGAAGCCGCCACCGGCGGTGGCTTGGCCATTCTGAAAACCGGCGACCGTGTGCGCATCGACTTGAAAAAGCGCACCGCCAACATCCTGATCTCCGACGAAGAGCTGGCCAAGCGCTACGCCGAGTTCAAGGCCAAGGGCGGTTACAAGGCGCCAGCCAGCCAAACGCCGTGGCAAGAAATTCAGCGCGGCATTGTGGACGAGCTCTCCAACGGCATGGTGCTCAAGCCGGCCGTGAAGTACCAGCGCATCCACACCACTTTTGGCGTGCCACGCGACAACCACTGAGATTTTCGTTTTCATGAAGCGCAGCGCGATACGCATGGCGGGTGTGGACACCCCCATCATCCCCACCATTGCCGCCTTGGTGCGTGACAACCCTGGCACCATTTCCCTGGGACAGGGCGTGGTCAACTACGGGCCACCCGCACAAGCCATCAGCGCCCTGCCGGGCCTGATGGCGGACGGCCAGTTGCACAAATACCAAAGCGTCATGGGCTATGCGCCTTTGCTGGACGCCATTCGCCACAAGCTGGCGGAGGAAAACGGGCTGCCGCTGGGCTCGCAGAGCCTGTTGATGGTGACGGCTGGCAGCAACATGGCCTTCCTGAACTGCGTGATGGCGGTGGGCGATCCGGGCGATGAATTCATCCTGCCCATGCCCTTCTACTTCAACCAGGAAATGGCCATCCGCATGTGTGGCTGCGTGCCCGTGCCCGTGCCCACCCATGCCGACTGGAGCCTCGATGTCGAGGCGCTGGCGGCTGCCATCACGCCGCGCACCCGCGCCATCATCACGGTGTCGCCCAACAACCCCACGGGCGCGGTGTATTCCGAGGCCGACCTGACAGCCGTGAACGCCTTGTGTGCCAAGGCCGGCATTTACCACTTCAGTGACGAAGCCTACGAATACTTCACCTACGACGGCGTGCGCCATTTTTCGCCGGGCTCTTTGCCGGGCGCGGCCGCGCACACCCTGTCGTTTTATTCCATGTCCAAGAACTACGGCATGGCGAGCTGGCGGGTGGGCTATGTGGTGTTTCCTGCCGACCTGGCCGAAGTGATGAACAAGGTGCAAGACACCAACCTGATTTGCGCGCCTGTGCCCTCGCAATTGCTGGCACTGGAGGCGCTGAAGCTGGGGCGCGACTGGGTGGCTCCCAAGGTCCAAGCCTTGGCGGCCGTTCGGGACACGGTGTACCAGGCCCTGGAGGGCTTGGGGGGCCTGGCGACCTTCCCTCGGACCCAAGGTGCTTTTTATGTGCTGATGAAGCTGCCCGGCATTGACGATGCCCTGGCTTTCAACCGTTTCATGGCCGAAAAACACCATGTGGCCAGCATTCCGGGCTTTGCATTTGGCCTGAACGACACCTCCCAGGCCAATTACCAGCGCTTGTCTTATGGCGCTTTGGATGCGGCCACGGTGGCGCAAGGTGTGCAGAGGTATGTGACGGCCGTCAAGGATTGGTACGGCGGCTGATTTTTTCAATGCTTTTAGGCCACAATTTTCATTAAATTACCTATAAATTACTAATCCACAAGAAATTTGTGGTTTTTGTGATATTCATCGTTCATACTTGCGCGACTTATTCTTGCTTCAATGCAGAAAGACAGCGCCAAGCCTGATGGACACCAATGTCTCTGAAACTTCGTCTTCAAAAGGTAGGCTGGATTCGAGAGATGTGGGGTTCCTGATTTTTTTGGCATTCGCCATGGCAGCGGTGATTGCGCTGGGCACGCTCACTTTCAAGGAAGGCCTCCATGTTGAAAACGCCAAACAAAATGGCGAAGCTTGGATGAATTGGCTGGCCCAAGCAGGACCTGAGCGTATGTCAGAAACCTATGAGCCTCAAGCGTGTGCTGGCACAAAGGTCGCCGATAAAACGTCCAATACCTGGGGCGATTGCATGAATTACTTGAGAAACCACTCGCAGCTCAAGAATTTAGTGAATTCTTTTTCTAACCAACCGTTGCATGTCGTTGAAAAGTGCAACAAAAGTGACTTAAGCACGCGTGGCGCCATCAGCTTTAACAACATCGTGAGCACCCCCGTTGGCTCAGCAGTCCCTACTGTGATAACACCCCTGATTGAGTCAACCCCGATTGACTCCAAACTGCTCATTCGCATCACAGTCTGCGACAAGGGGGGCTATCCCATCAAAGTCGGTGAAATTGAGTTCTAAGGAACACCATGGAACCTGCTCGCTCTCAACGACATCAAACGCAGTACATCAACAATATTGATGTAGCAGAGTTGCTTGGCCAAGAAAAAAAGGCCGAGATACCAAGAGATCTGCCTTTGCGAAAGTGGCTCTATGCATGGCTGCTAGACCCACACATGACAGGAAACAAACAAAAACAAGTCGACAAATTACTGGGCATCTTGATTGTGGCGAACTTGTTCAGCCTCATCTTTGAGCAGGTGCCGGCGATTTTCGAACCTAACAAGCAGTTATTTCACTTTTTTGATATTTTTTCCGTCGCGATTTTCAGCATCGAATATTTATTGCGTTTTTATTTAGCCCCTGAAGACGAAGAATTCAAGCACAAGCGAAACCCTCGGATCGGATTTGCCTTGAG
Organism: uncultured Burkholderiales bacterium; assembly: GCA_903850735.1. Lineage (GTDB taxonomy): Bacteria > Pseudomonadota > Gammaproteobacteria > Burkholderiales > Burkholderiaceae_C > Limnohabitans. The sequence goes on from CAINMN010000277.1 coordinate 12,165, forward strand.
TCCCTTCGCCATCATTGACCTGTTGGCCATCGCACCTTTCTACTTGCAAGCCTTTGTGCCTGTAGATTTGCGAGCCTTAAGAGTACTGCGATTACTGCGTATTTTGAAACTGGTGCGCATCGTTGTACCTGCATATCAAGAGTTTGTTCGATTAAATCAGGGCCGTTCATTCCGGCAAAAGATGCATGCCTTGGTCTTTCCATCGCCTTACGGTGGCAAGTTGCACGAACTGTTTGACACCTTCATTGTCATATGGGTTTTGTTGTCTGTGATGTCTGTGGTTCTCGAATCTGTAGACACATTGAGTTACATGTTTAATTTGCATTTCATTGTTCTGGATGCCATTGCTGTTGCCATTTTCACAATTGAGTATTGCGTGCGAATTTATTGTTGCATTGAGGACCCCAAATACCAAGGTGCCGTGATGGGGCGCGTAAACCAGGCCAGGACCCCAGCAACGCTGATCGACCTTCTGGCCATTCTTCCTTTTTATCTTGAAGTGTTCCTTCACCATATTTTTGATCTGCGGTTCTTGCGAATTTTTCGCTTGGCACGACTGCTAAAGCTGACTCGCAACAGCGATGCCACGGCAGTGCTTTTTCGAGTCATCGCGCGCGAATGGCCAGTCATGGGCGCAGCGTCTTTCATCATGGGTTTGCTTTTGATTTTGACAGCCAGTTTGGGCTACCTGCTGGAGCATGAGGCGCAACCAGAAAAATTCGAAAACATTCCGCAGTCTATTTACTGGGCTGTCATCACGCTTGCCTCTGTTGGCTATGGAGACATTTCACCAGTTACCCCTTGGGGGCGCGCCATCACGGCCGTATTGGCGCTGCTGGGGATCGGTATTTTTGCCATCCCAGCTGCTTTGCTGGCTTCAGCCTTCAGTGACGAATTGATCAAGGCACGTGAAGGCCTGAAGGCCAATCTTTTTCACATCCTCAAGGATGGGAAAATTGAAGAGGCTGAGGTTAAATTCATTCGGGAAGAGGCCAAGCGACTGCACTTGAGTGCAGCTGAAATCAATGCCTTGATTGATCAAGTGATGAAAGACAAGGAGATTGAAGACAATCTCAAAGCCTTGCCATTGCACATGATCGCGCAAAGGCCGGCCCATGCGATTGAATACTTCAAAACCTGCATCAGTGAAATTCGTCAACTCGATATGCTGATGGAGCAAGGCAAGTTTGAGGAAACCGCTCGCGAGTTAGACCGACTGACCGAAAGCGAGTTAAAACTCTGGCGCCAAATTCAGGGAAAAGCCTCGTAACTCCAACACAGGCATCCTGAATGACAACGAAAGCAGATACGTGGCGAATTTCAGCCGCGGTTCTCGTAGACGCCCAGCTTGCGATGCAAGGGCGACTCGTCCGCCACGAAGACAAACGAAGGCTGGTCGGTACGCTGGTTCTTCAGCGTGACCGCTTCGTAGCCTGGGGCGCAGCAGGTGTCGGCTTCTGCCAAGTCAAAGGTCTTGCCCACCACATTGGCCTGCACGCCGCCTTCAATCACATGGAACACTTGAGCGGGTGAGCGTGCCGGCAGCCGCAGCGTTTGGCCGGGGCGCAGCATCAGGGCGTAAAAGCCCAACACGTTTTCAACATCGCGCCCGGTTTCTGGGTTGACATAGGCCACTTGCACTTGCTCGAGTGCGGGCCTGTCTTGTGCGATCGACAGCAATGCCGCTTTGGCATCCACCCAGGGGTAGCGCAGCATCGGGTAGGGATTGCTGGCGCGCTCGAACATCTGTGTGGGCACCACGCCACCATGCGCGTATTGGCGGTCGCCTTGTCCAGGCGACACTGTTTGGCGGTCGCCATTGATGTGGTACGAGACTTCCATGTAGTACATCAAGGGCAGGTCCAGCACGTCCAGCCAGATCACCGGATCGCTGCCATCGTGGCCGTGCTCATGCCAGAGGCCGGTGGGCGTGAGGATCAAGTCACCGCGGCTCATAGGGCATTTCTGCCCATCCACGGTGGTGTAAGCCCCTTCGCCTTCCACAATCATGCGCACCGCATTGGGTGTGTGGCGATGGCTGGGCGCCCACTCGCCGGGCAACAGCAATTGCATGCCCAGGTAGATGGCGCTGCTGGCCTGCATCTTTTCCAGGCCATGGCCAGGGTTCGCCATGACCAAGACGCGCCGCTCGGCCTTTTCAATCGGGGTCAACTCACCGGCCTTGAGCAACAGCGGCTTGAGCGTCTTGAACGCCCAATGCGTAGGCTGCGTTTGCCGTGTAGGCACCTTGGGCGGCAACACACCGCGCAAGCTCGGCCACAGAGGCACCAGATTCAATTGGCGCAGGTCTTCCACATAATCTGGTGGCAAATCTTCTAGGCGGCCTAGGTCGTTCATTCAGGGGCTCCTCTATGGGGTCAGGTCTTGAGTTTTGCCTATTTTCTGTGGATAACTAAGGCGGTTCATCACCATTTGAGTTATCCACAGAAAATAGGCAAAACTCAAGACCTGACCCCATGCAATACTTCAACTTTAGCAGAGGACTTCTCTCATGCGTACTTTGATCACAGGCGGCGGGGGCTTCATTGGCGCCTGGCTTGCTCAACGACTGCACCGCGCTGGCATCACCCTTCGCATTTTTGACAACCATGCTGAGCGCCACCGCGTCAGTGAGTTGATGGGGACGGAGTTGGCTCAGAATATCGACTGGCAGGTAGGCGACATTGCCAACACCGGCGCCGTGGTCGAAGCCGCCAAAGGGTGTGACGCCATCGTTCACTTGGCAGGTGTGCTCACCCCCGCTTGCCAAAAAGATCCGCTGCGGGGCGCTCAAATCAATGTCATGGGCAACCTGAACGTGTTTGAGGCTGCGCGTCAGCACGGCATTGCGCGCGTCATCTACACCAGCAGTGGCGGTGTGTTCGGCCCAGAGGACGGCGACACGCCCCGACCCACCACGCACTATGGCGCTTACAAACTGGCCAACGAGGGCAATGCGCGCGCCTATTGGGAAGACCACCGAATTTCCAGCATTGGCATGCGCCCTTTTGTGGTTTATGGACCTGGACGCGACACGGGCCTGACGGCCGGGCCTTCCTTGGCCTGCCGTGCGGCGGGATTGGGTGAGCCCTACGTCATTCCTTTCACAGGCTCAGCGGGCATGGTCTATGTGGACGATGTTGCAGCTGTTTATGAAGCGGCCGTGCTGTCCCATGTCACGGGCGCGCACACCTTGAATCTGACGGGGCACCCTGCGAGCATGGACCGAGTGATTGCCATCATCAAAGACATCGTGCCCGGCGCACAAGTCCGCTGCGAGGGCCCGACCTTGCCCAGTGCTGCGCACTCCGTCAACGAGTACAGCAATGGCCTTCTTGCGCTCCCGCCGGAGAGGAGCCTGGAAGAAGGCATTGCGTTGAGCATTCGGCATTATCAGAAGTGAGGCATGGGGGGTCAGGTCTTGAGTTTTGCCTTTTTTCTGTGGATAACTA
>CAINMN010000278.1 GCA_903850735.1 uncultured Burkholderiales bacterium
AAGTTATCCACAGAAAAAAGGCAAAACTCAAGACCTGACCCCATGCAGACCCCATGCAACCAACACCTCACTCCGGAGACATTGATGACACTCAAGCTTTGTGGCTTTTCCGTTAGCAACTATTACAACAAGCTCAAGCTTCAATTGCTTGAAAAAGACGTGCCTTTTGAAGAAGAACTGGTTTGGGTGGGGAACACACACCCGCGTTTGCTGGGGCGCTCGCCGATGGGCAAGGTGCCTTTCATTGAAACGCCCGATGGTTGTATTTCAGAGTCGATGGCCTGCGCTGAATACATTGAGCAAAAGTACCCTCAGCACGCCCTGCTGCCGGCCGATGCTTTTCAGGCAGGCAAGGTGCGCGAGTTGATTTTCTATTTGGAACTTCACCTGGAACTGGTGGCGCGAGAGTTGTACGCGCAAGCTTTTTTTGGCGGGACCGTTTCGGATGACACCAAGGAGCGTGTACGCAAACAATTGACCAAGGGTGTGGAAGCGTTTTCCAAGTTGGCGAAATTTTCTCCCTACGTCGCTGGCTCGGAGTTCACCTTGGCCGATTGCGCCGCGGTGGTGCATTTGCCCTTGATTTCCAGTGCCACCAAGCGCGTGCTCGGAGAAGACATGCTCGCAAGTTTGCCTGTCAAAGACTATGTGAAGCGCATTGAAGAGCGTCCGACCATGCTGCGCGTCAACGCCGACCGCAAGGTGAACGCCGAAGAAATGGCCGCTTTGCGCGCGAAAAAATAAACGCGCGGTGGATCACCGGCGCATTTGCAGGGCGCCGGGGTTCACGATGTTGGTGGGCGTGCCCTTGATGTAGTTGACCACGTTGTCAAAGGCCGTTCCAAAATACAGCTCATAGCTGTCTTGCTCGACGTAGCCAATGTGCGGCGTGCAAACGCAGTTTTCGAGCCGCAACAGGGCATGCCCTTGAAGAATCGGCTCGCTTTCGAAGACATCGATGGCGGCCATGCCTGGTCGCCCACGGTTCAAGCCCGCAATCAGGGCATCGGGCTCGATCAGCTCGGCACGAGAGGTGTTGACCAGCAAGGCAGTGGGCTTCATGCGGTTCAGGTCTTGCGAGGTCACAATGCCGCGGGTGTCGTCGCTCAGCCGCAGGTGCAAGGACAGCACGTCCGATTGCTCAAAAAAGCTTTCGCGTGACTCAGCCACATTCAAGCCATCGCTCGTGGCGCGTTGGCGAGAGGCTTCGCTACCCCACAGCAAGACCCGCATGCCGAAGGCTTTGCCATAGCCGGCAATCAATTGCCCGATCTTGCCGTAGCCCCAGATGCCCAGGGTTTTGCCACGCAAGACATTGCCCAAGCCAAAATTGGCGGGCATGGAGGCCGACTTCAAGCCGGACTGTTGCCAGGCGCCATGCTTGAGGTGGCTGACGTATTGGGGAACGCGGCGCATGGCCGCCATGATCAGCGCCCAGGTGAGTTCGGCAGGGGCCACGGGGGAGCCTGTGCCCTCGGCCACAGCAATGCCTCTTTCCGTGCAGGCCGCCATGTCAATGTGTGATCCCACTTTGCCTGTTTGAGAAATCATTCTCAGGCGTGGAAGTTTTTCAATCAGGGAGCGCGTGATGTGGGTGCGTTCGCGAATCAACACCAAAATTTCAACATCTTTCAAGCGGACGGCCAATTGGCCGGTGCCCTTGATGGTGTTGGTGAAGACTTTGGCGGGGTAGGCTTCGAGCTTGCTGGCGCAGTTCAGTTTGCGAACGGCGTCTTGGTAGTCGTCGAGGATCACAATGTTCATGACCCCGATTGTGCCCTGTTGCGGTCAGGTTTTCCTGTTCAATGCAGCAGACTCCAGGGCCACCAGGCGGTCCAATTCGGCGCAGACCTCGCGCATATTGCCCGAAATGACCATGCGACCGGCGGCATTGCGCGGCGTGGTGTCATCGACGATTCGGGTCACACGCAAGGGCTTGGGCGTGACAGGCGTGGCAGCAGGCAACGCCATGCGCGGCGCCATAGAGCGCAGGGCCTGGGGTGGCAAAAAGTGACGGGTCGGCTTGAAAACCGGAGAAAGCAGGCGGAAAAGGCCCAAAACGGCGAGGCTCATGGTGTGTCTCCTTACATCAGCATGGTGTTACGGATCAGGCCCACAGCGAGGCCTTCAATTTCAAATGGCTCACCCGGCTCGACCACAATCGTTTGGTAGTCGGGGTTCTCGGCGTGCAACTCGATGACCTCTTTGTTGCGACGGAAACGCTTGACCGTGACTTCTTCGCCCAGTCGCGCCACCACGATTTGCCCATTTTTGGCGTCTCGCGTGGCTTGCACGGCCAGCAAGTCGCCGTCCATGATGCCGGCGTCGCGCATGGACATGCCACGCACCTTGAGCAGGTAGTCGGGCTTGCGCTGAAACAGGCTGCTTTCGAGGTAATAAGTTTGGTCCACGTGTTCCTGCGCCAGGATGGGCGAGCCAGCAGCCACGCGGCCCACCAGGGGCAAGGCCAGTTGCGACAAGCTTTGCAGGGGCAGGGTGTATTGCTTGATGCGCGACTCGTTGATGGAGCGCAGGGTCTCGGTTTTCAGGCGAATGCCACGGGAGGTGCCGCTGACCAGCTCGATGACGCCTTTGCGGGCCAGCGCTTGCAGGTGTTCTTCGGCCGCATTGGCCGATTTGAAGCCCAACTCCGAGGCAATTTCAGCACGTGTCGGTGGCGCACCGGTACGGGCAATGGCGCTCTGGATCAGGTCCAGGATTTGTTGCTGGCGGGCGGTGAGCTTGGGTTGTTCCATCACAAAGGCCTCCTACGCGGTGGTGGTTGGGTGGATGACTGTTTGTTCATCCAGTAACTGTATTTTTAACCAGTTTTTGGAAAACCGCAAGTTTTTGTGTGCCGGTGTGGCAAAAAATCCCCATTCAGGCCTGAAAAGGCAAAAAAAACGGGCCCCAAGGCCCGTGATCGGAGTGCGCGAACTGCCTCAGGCGCTCAAAGCCTGAAAGGCGCGCTCGCGAATTTCTTCCACGCTGCCGATGCCGCTGATGGCGCGGTAAGCCGGCGCCGCCTGAGGTTCCGAGCGTGCCCACTGTGAGTAGTAGTCGACCAGCGGACGGGTTTGGGCCGAATAAACCTCCAAACGCTTGCGCACGGTTTCTTCTTTGTCATCGTCACGCTGAATCAACGCTTCGCCCGTGATATCGTCTTTGCCTTCGACTTTGGGTGGGTTGAATTTGACATGGTAGGTGCGACCGCTGGCGACGTGCGCACGACGTCCGCTCATGCGCTCGATGATGGCGTCAAAGGGCACATCAATTTCCAGCACATAGTCGAGCTTGACGCCGGCCGCCTTCATGGCGTCGGCCTGGGGAATGGTGCGGGGAAAGCCGTCGAACAAGAAGCCCTTGGCGCAATCGGCCTGGGTGATGCGCTCTTTGACCAGGCCGATGATGATGCCATCGCTGACCAAGCCACCCGAGTCCATGACTTTCTTGGCTTCCAGACCCAAAGGTGTGCCAGCCTTGACGGCAGCACGCAGCATGTCACCTGTGGAAATTTGCGGAATGCCGTATTTTTGGCAAATGAAGGTGGCTTGGGTGCCTTTGCCAGCGCCGGGAGCGCCCAAAAGAATCAGTCTCATGCTTGTCCTTGGAATGAATTGGGGAAGGCACCAACAATGGGCTGTTCTTGCCTGACATCATTTTTTTTCAAAGGATAGCATGCATCGGCACGCGTTACCTTACAAGGATTGGCGCAGCCAGGCGCGCACCCGCTCCAGGTCTTCGGGCGTGTCCACGCCTGGGCCGGGCGCGTGTTCGCTGATGTGCACGGCAATCCGATGGCCATGCCACATGGCGCGCAATTGTTCGAGCGACTCGGTGCGCTCGAGTGGGGCCACTTCCAGGCTGGGAAACTGGCGCAAGAACCCCGCGCGGTAGCCATACAAACCCACATGGCGCAAGGGCGCAGGTGTTGGCAATTCGGGCTTGTCTTGGGCGAAGCCATCGCGCCACCAGGCAATGGGGGCGCGGCTGAAGTAAAGGGCGGTGTTCTGTCGATCGAGCACCACCTTGACCACATTGGGGTTGGTGAATTCGGCCAGGGTGTCCAGGGCATGGGCCACGGTGCTCATGCTGCAGTCTGGTCGTTCGGTCAAGAGTTGGGCCACCGATTCAATCATCTGCGGATCCAGCAAAGGCTCGTCTCCTTGCACGTTGACCACGATGTCGTCGCCATTCAGCCCCAGTAACTCACAGGTTTGCGCCAAGCGGTCGCTGCCCGAGGGGTGATCGTCGCGCGTCAGAACCGCTTCGATGCCATGGGCTTGGCAAGCTTGCACGATTCGGACATCGTCGGCCGCCACCACGGCGCGTTGCGCCCGCGACAACAACGCACGTTGTGCCACGCGCACCACCATGGGCAACCCTTCCAGATCGGCCAAGGGCTTGTTGGGCAGGCGCGTGGAGGCCATTCGCGCCGGAATCAGGACGGTGAAGGCCGGCGCCGTCATTCAACGCTCCAGTTCGTCGTCACGCAAAGGGCGGGCTTCGTTTTCCAGCAGCACGGGAATGCCGTCGCGAATGGGATAGGCCAGACGCGCGCTGCGCGAGACCAGCTCCTGGCGCTCGGGATGGTATTCCAGCGGGCCCTTGGTGACGGGGCAAACCAGCAGTTCAAGCAGTTTTGTGTCCATGGCTGGATGATAGCTTTGCCTCAAGGGCCGCATCCAGCTCGGCCAGCAAAGTCGCTGGCAGTGCCACTTCCAGCGGCACCGCCCAAGTCTGGGGGTAAGCCGGCCAGAGTTTGCTGGCATCTTTTTCGGTGCACAACCAATCCTTGCCGTCGCCAAAGGCTGCGGGCAGGCTGGTCAGCGGGTCATGGTCGGGCAGGGCCAAGGGGGTGTCGAGTTGCAAGCCATGCTGGCGCAGCATGTCGAAAAAGGCTTCAGGTTTGGCAATGGCCGCCAGGGCATGACAAGGCTGAGCGCGCCATTGCGACAAGGGGCGTTTTTCTCCCGCAGCGTTGTAGGCACATTCGGCCAAACGGCGTTGTAGCAAAAAGGCCTGGCCATCGGGCCGCCGCGCGGCAAGCGCTGCATCGGGCACCGAAAACAGCAACCATTGCGGCACCTGATGCGGCCGAGGCCAGGGTTCACGCAAAGGACCTGCCGGAAACAGCCAGCCATTGCCCAGGCCGCGCTCATCGAACACACACAGCGCCAGGTCGTGCTGCAGGGCCAGGTGTTGAAGGCCATCGTCACTCAAAATCACGTCGGTTTCAGGATGGCGTTGCAGCAGCCAGCGCCCCGCGGCCGGCCGATCGGCGCCCACCACCACGGGAACCCGACAACGGCGCGCGATCAGCAGGGCCTCGTCGCCGGCATCTGCGGGCGAACTGTTGTCGCTGACTTCATGCACTTCTTCACCATGGCGGCCATAGCCGCGGGAGATCACGCCCACCCGCAGCCCCCGGGCCTGCAGATGCTGGGCCAGCGCCATCACAATGGGCGTCTTGCCCACGCCGCCGAGCAGCACATTGCCCACGACCACGACAGGCACCGGCAGGCGATGGCTGGCCAACAAGCCTGCGTCATACAGCGCTCGGCGATACGTCACAGCGATGCGCAACAGCAAAGACAGCGGCCACAGCAGCCAGGTCAGCAGCGAGCGGGTCTGCCAGGCTTGGCGAAGAAAAGATGTGCGCGCGGTCATGGGCCAGCGAGGTTCCGTTTATTTTCGCGCCGAGCCGCCCGTTTGCGTGACAAACGTCATGCGCCCCAGGTTGTTTTGGCGTGCCGCCTCCATCACATTGACCACGTACTGGTGCGGCGTGCGCGCATCGGCACTGATGACCAAGACCGGGTCGTCCAAACCTTGCGCCGCTTGGCCCAAGGCGTTGGCCAGGGCAGACGCATCCAGACGGCCCAAGGCGTTGCGCTGCACGCTGACCTGTCCTTGTGCGTTGAGGGTCACCCAAATTTCTTTGGCGCGCAACGGGGGGGTTTGGGCATCGGCCACCGGCAAATTGATTTGCAGTTCAGTGAACTTGCTGTAGGTGGTGGTGAGCATCAAAAAAATCAGCACTACCAGCAAAACATCAATGAACGGAATCAGGTTGATCTCCGGCTCAGGGGTGCTGTGGCGTTGAAATTTCATGGTCAGGGTTTGACGGGCAAACGCAAAAGATGCTGTGCCAAACGCTCTGCGGCCAGCTCCAGGGTCAGCACATAGCCATCCACGGTGGTGCGCAAATAGCGCCAGGCGATCAAGGCCGGGATGGCAATCAACAGGCCCAAGGCCGTGTTGTACAACGCGACCGAAATCCCGTGCGCAAGTTGGGCGGGCTGGTTGCTGCCCGGTGCTTGGGCACCGAAAATTTCAATCATGCCGATCACCGTGCCCAACAGGCCCAGCAAGGGCGCGGCAGAAGCGATGGTGGCCAGCGCCGGCAAATAACGCTCCAATCGCTGGGCCAGCGTACGGCCGGTCGATTCCAGCTGAAATCGCAAGGCCGCTTCACTGCAATGGGGTTCCTGGTGCTTCAGATGCAAGCCGCTGGCCAGCAACTCACCCAAGACCGAATGCTGCGCAATTTTGTCAATGGTCTCGGCGGACGGCAACTGGGTTTTGCAGGCCGTCAAAACTTCATCCAGAAGCTGGGGTGGCGCCACCCGCTGGGCACGCAAACTGTACAAGCGCTCCAGGATCAGGGCCACGGCCACGACAGAGCAAAACAAGAGGGGCCAGACAGGCCAGCCTGCGGCTTGTATGATGGAAAACAAGACAATCTCCAGTGCAGATAGGTCGCACAGTCCTGTCCATTATGGCCGAGCGTGGTGCTCACATTTTTAGTGGACAACTTTGTGGATAACTTTGTTTTGACACGGCCGGAACCGCATGAAATCAGGCTTGTGTTAAATCGACTAGATTTTGAGCAGAAAAAAATTGAATGAAAACAAGGACTTGCGTGAAAACTGCGTGCTTTGAATCCAAATCCGCCTCAGATACCCCCTTGGGTATGCGTTGTGGAGCGTTTCGGTTTCATTTTGCGGCGCGGGCCTTGCGCCACCAAGCCATCACGGAGAAAACCAAGCAATGACGCCCAAAATTTGGCCAGTCGGTGCGCTGTGCCGCGCCATTGCTGATGCCTTGGATGCGCGCTTCAATCCTGTCGCGGTGCGGGGCGAGATTTCGGGCTTCACGCGCGCGTCCAGCGGGCATTGTTATTTCACGCTCAAGGACGAAAGTGGCCAGATCCGTTGCGCCATGTTTCGCCGCGCGGCCAGTTTGCTTTCACGCTTGCCCCGCGATGGGGACCAGGTCGAGGCGCTGGGCCGCTTGGGCGTGTACGAGGCCAGAGGCGAATTGCAGTTGGTCGTCGAGAGTTTGCGGCCGGTCGGGCAGGGGGCCTTGTTTGAAGAGTTTTTGCGTTTGAAGCAAAAACTCGAAGCCGAGGGCTTGTTTGATGCTGCGCGCAAGCGGCCCATTGCGCCCATGCCGCGTGCCATTGGCGTGGTGACCTCGTTGTCTGCGGCCGCGTTGCATGACGTGATGACCGCCTTGCAACGCCGCGTGCCGCACATTCCCGTGCTGCTGGCCCCGGCCCAGGTGCAAGGGGCGGAGGCGGCGCCCACGCTGGTCAAGGCCTTGAAAAGCCTTTACCAACAAGCCGAGGTGGATGTCATTTTGCTGGTGCGCGGTGGTGGCGCCATGGAGGACCTGTGGTGCTTCAACGATGAGCAATTGGCCCGAACCGTGGCGCAAAGTCCTGTGCCCTTGATTTCAGGCGTCGGCCATGAAACAGATTTCACCCTGACAGACTTTTGTGCAGACTTGCGGGCCCCCACGCCCACCGCCGCAGCGGAGTTGTGTGCCACCGAGCAGTCGGTGGTGCTGGGGGCCTTGTCGCTGCTGGGCGAGCGCCTTTCGCAAGCCACATGGGACGCCCTGGATGAGCGTGCGCAGCGGCTGGACGAGGTGCAGCAACGCTTGGGCCGGCCCTCCCAAAGAATGAGCCAGCAGGGTTCGGATTTGCGCATGTGGGCGCAGCGCTTGCGCTCGGCGGCGCGTCAGTCCATGCAAAGCGAGACACACCAACTGGCGCAATGCCAGACCCGCTGGCAGCCCGCGGTGACCCAATTCACGCGCGCCGCAGAACACCGTCTGGAACAAGCCAAATTGCGCCTGGGCTTGCTGGATCCCAGGCTGGTGCTGCGCCGCGGTTATGCTTGGCTCAGATCTGAAGAAGGCCAGCCATTGACCCTGGCGGCCCAAGCCCAGCCAGGCCAGTCGGTGACGGCAATCCTTGCCGATGGCGAGGTTGATTTGACCGTTCGTCAGCATCGGCTGGATTAGTTTTCTACAATCGCACGCTTTCTCCAACCCATTTGCAGAGGATCTCATGGAACACACCCTTCCCGCACTGCCTTACGCCATTGACGCCTTGGCCCCGCATTACTCCAAAGAAACCCTGGAGTTCCACCATGGCAAGCACCACAACGCTTATGTGGTGAACTTGAACAATCTGCAAAAAGGCACGGACTTCGAAAACATGTCTCTGGAAGACATCGTCAAGAAGTCCAGCGGTGGTGTGTACAACAACGCCGCCCAGATCTGGAACCACACCTTCTTCTGGCATTGCATGAAGCCCAACGGCGGCGGCGAGCCCAGCGGCGCGTTGGCCACGGCCATCAACGCCAAGTGGGGCAGCTACGCTGCTTTCAAAGAAGCTTTCGTGAAGTCTGCCGTGGGCAACTTCGGCTCTGGCTGGACCTGGTTGGTCAAGAAGGCCGATGGCTCGGTGGACATTGTGAACACCGGCGCTGCTGGCACGCCCCTGACCACCGCTGACAAAGCCCTGCTGACCGTGGACGTGTGGGAACACGCCTACTACATCGACTACCGCAACCTGCGTCCCAAGTTTGTCGAAACCTTCCTGGACAAGCTGGTGAACTGGGAATTCGCGCAAGCCAATTTCGCCTGATCGCGGACTCGCTTGCTTCCACAAAAAAGCCGATGCATGCATCGGCTTTTTTCATTTGGCAGCAGAGAAGGGCGGGCCGCTCAGCTTGAAGCCTGCGGCCATGTTTTTCTTGGCAAACCAGCCCTGGTGCATTTCCAGCACAAAGCGCACCGGCTTGGTGGCGCAATGGCTTTGCGTGCTTTGCGGTGCCATGTCCGCCAAATTGACAATCGTGCCGTCGTCTGCCACAAAGGCGGCGGTCAGCGGCAGCAAGGTGTTCTTCATCCAAAAACATTGGATGCTGGCTTGCTCGAAAATAAACAGCATGCCCTCATGCGTGGGCATCTCGCGCCGGTTCATCAGCCCAATGGCCCGTTGCTGCGGCGTCTGCGCCACCTGGGCGTCGATTTGGTACATCCCCGCCTGCAATTTGACCCGCGCCAAATCCAGTTGCGGCCCCTCCTGCGCCTGCGCCGAAGCCAGCCCCAAACCCACCCAAAAACAAAGTCGAATCCAAGTTCTCATCCGCTTATTATGGGGTCAGGTCTTGCCTTTTGCAGTGGTCTGTGGACAAGTTTTCACCAGGCCAAGGGCTCGCTAGAATGAAAGAATGAACCGTCCGCGGCCTTTCAACATCAGGGTTTTCGAAAACCTTTCAAGGACCAGCACATCCAGGTCAATGCGCAGGGCCCAATGGGCCTGGCCCCGATAGAATGAAACGATGGCAACCCAGAAACCGACCCCGAAAATAGTTCTCCCCGAGCGCGACGGCGGCGATTCCGTCGTGATGGAGCGGCGCACCCAGCGCACCCAGCCGCCCCACATGTACCAGGTGGTCATGCTGAACGACGACTTCACGCCCATGGAGTTCGTGGTCATGGTGTTGCAGGAGTTTTTCAGCAAGGACCGGGAAACCGCCACCCAAATCATGCTCAAGATCCATTTGGACGGCAAAGGGGTGTGCGGCGTCTTCACCAAGGATGTGGCGGCCACCAAGGTCGATCAGGTGTTGGACGCAGCCCACAAAGCCGGCCACCCCCTGCAATGTCTGAGTGAGCCCGTTGAATAAATGGGCTTTGTTTCCATATACAGTTAACCCATAGCCGCAAGCACGAAGGATTTGCACATGATTGCCCAGGAACTAGAAGTCAGCTTGCACATGGCCTTTGTCGAGGCTCGCCAGCAGCGCCATGAATTCATCACGGTCGAGCACCTGTTGCTGG
>CAINMN010000279.1 GCA_903850735.1 uncultured Burkholderiales bacterium
GCAACGCCATCGCCAAAACGCCCCAGATGCCCTTGATGCTGCAGGAGAACTTCACCGTCAAATTGCTGGAGATGCTGCGCACCGGCGAAATCGATTGCGCCATCATGGCCGAGCCTTTCCCCGACACGGGCTTGGCCACGGCCTTGCTGTACGACGAGCCTTTCATGGCCGCGGTCCCGAGCTCGCACCCCTTCGCGCAGCTGGACCAGGTCAGCGCCGAGAAGCTCAAGTCGGAAACCATGTTGCTGCTGGGCACCGGCCATTGTTTTCGCGACCATGTGCTGGAGGTCTGCCCGGAGTTCGCACGTTTTTCCAGCAATGCGGAAGGCATCCGCAAAAGCTTTGAGGGTTCTTCGCTGGAAACCATCAAGCACATGGTGGCCGCCGGTATGGGGGTGACCCTGGTTCCCCGCCTGAGCGTCCCCAAAGAGGCGTTGCAAGCCAAGGCCAAGCGCAAGAAGGATGTGGAAACCTATGTCCGTTACCTGCCCATCGTTGACGGAGACGACCGCCCGCCGATGCGCCGCGTGGTCTTGGCCTGGCGGCGCAGCTTCACCCGTTATGAGGCCATCGCGGCCTTGCGCAACGCCATCTATGCCTGTGAATTGCCGGGCGTGCAACGTTTGTCATGAGCAACGCGTCGATGCCTCCCCCAAGCGCACCCAGCCGCCTGGCGCTGTACCTGGACCTGATTCGCTGGGATCGCCCGGCGGGCTGGCTGTTGTTGCTGTGGCCTTCGTTGTCGGCCTTGTGGGTGGCTGCGGAGGGTTGGCCGGGCTGGCATTTGTTGGCGGTGTTTGTGCTGGGCACGGTGCTCATGCGCAGCGCAGGCTGCTGCATCAATGACGTGGCCGACCGCGATTTCGACAAGCACGTCAAGCGCACCGCACAGCGACCGGTCACACGCGGCGCCGTGTCCGTCAAGGAGGCCTTGGCGGTCGGTGCGGTGCTGGCCTTGTGCGCCTTTGGCTTGGTGTTGACCACCAACCGTGTGGCAGTGGCCTGGTCTTTTGCCGCTTTGGCTGTGACCCTGGTGTACCCCTTTGCCAAGCGTGTGGTGTCCATGCCGCAAGCGGTGCTTGGCGTGGCGTTCAGCTTTGGCATTCCCATGGCGTTTGCCGCCGTGCGCGGCGGCGAGTGGACCCTGGCGGGCGTCTGGCAGGCGGTGCCAGCATGGGCCTGGCTGATGTTGTTGAGCAACCTGTTCTGGGTCTTGGCCTATGACACCGAGTACGCCATGGTCGACCGCGATGACGATGTGCGCATTGGCATGAAAACCTCGGCCATCACGCTGGGCGAGCACGATGTGACAGCCGTGATGGGGTTTTATGCCATCCATCTTCTCAGCTGGGCCTTGCTTCTGTCCCCGGCGGCCTTGGGCTGGCCTTTTTATTTGAGCCTGGCCCTGGCGAGTTTGCAGGCGCTGTGGCATTTCCGCCTGATTCGCCGCCGTGAGCGCGACGATTGTTTCAAGGCGTTTCGCTTGAACCACTGGCTGGGTGCCACGGTCTTTGCGGGCATTGCCGTGGGCTATGGGTTGCGCGGCTGAGCCCCTGCAGGCAAAAAAAGACCCGCTCTGAGCGGGTCTGGTTGTTTTACTGCGGCTTGGCTTTTTTGGCCTTCTTTTTCTTGGCCTTTTTCGTTTTCTTTTCGGCTTTCTTCTCGGCCTTCGGTGCTGCGGCTGGCTCGGCTTTCGCGGCGGGCGCGGCGGCAGTCGCCGGCGCAACCGCAGGGGTGACCGGGGCGGCAGGCGCAACAGGCGCAGCCGGCATGGCAGGCACCACCGGTGCGGCGGCTTGGGCCATCACCGACAGGGGCAGGGCCAGGGCGACAGCGCTTGCCAAAGAGGTCAGAAGCTTGTTCATGTTGTGAGTTTCCCAAAAAAAATAGCGTGCTTATTGTCGCACCAAGCGCAACCGGTTTCGAGCCACTTTACAAAAGCGTTTCAATGGCCGAACTCATCCCCCAATTCCGCAGCGCGGGCGCGCGCTGCCTCCAAAGCCTTTTCAAACAAGGGGCCCATCTGCGCTTGCTCCATGGCGGTGAGGGCGGCGTAGGTGGTGCCGCCTTTGGAGGTGACCCGCTGGCGCAAAACGGCTGGGCTTTCCGTGCTGCTGCGCGCCAATTCGGCGGCCCCGACAAAGGTGCCCACCGCCAACTGGTGGGCTTGCGCCGCAGACAGGCCCATGGCCTCGCCAGCGCGGCACATGGCCTCAATGAAAAAGAACACATAGGCCGGGCCCGAACCCGACATGGCGGTGACGGCGTCCAACAAAGGCTCGGCCTGTACCCACATGAATTGGCCTGTGCTGCGAACGACGCTTTCAATCAGGCTGCGGTCCTCGGCCGTGGCGCCCTGGCGGGCAAACAAGCCGGTTTGCCCCAAGCCCACCAAGGCGGGGGTGTTGGGCATGGCCCGCACGATGCGCTGTGTGCCCAGCCAGCCCGCCATGCTGTCGCTGCGGATGCCAGCGGCCACGCTCAGGTGCAAGGCCTGCGACGTGTGCGGGGCGACCGGGGCGGCGGCTTCCTTGAAAACTTGCGGCTTCACTGCCCAGATCACCAGCTGGGCTTGCGCCAAGGACGCACCGGCTGCGGCCACAGCGGTCACGCCAAATTGCGACTGAAGGCGGTTGCGCGCTTCTTCAAAAGGTTCGACCACCTGAATGTGGTGGGCGGGCGTGCCTTGCTGGATGAGTCCGCCGATGAGGGCACTGGCCATGTTGCCGCCGCCGATGAACGCGATGTGGGGGTGCATGAAAATCCTTTCGAAGCGGGCGGCCAATTTTGGTAATCTGTTGGCCATGAATCACATCCTCACGCTAGACCAAGGCACCACCAGTTCGCGCGCGCTGCTGGTCGACGCCAAAGCGCGGGTCGTGGCAACGGCCCAACGTGAATTCCGTCAGATTTTCCCTCAACCCGGATGGGTTGAGCACGACCCCCTGGAGATCTGGCAAACCCAACTCGCGGTCGCCCGTGAAGCGCTGGCGAAATCTGGGGTTCCCTTGCACAGCATCCGTGCTGTCGGGGTGACCAACCAGCGCGAGACCACGGTGCTGTGGGATCGCCGAACTGGCCAACCCGTGGCCCCTGCCATTGTCTGGCAAGACCGACGCACAGCGGGCGTCTGTGACCAATTGCGCGCGCAAGGGCATGCGGCGCAGATTCAGCGCAAGACCGGCCTGGTGCTGGACGCTTACTTTTCCGGCACCAAGCTGGCTTGGCTGCTGGACCACACGCCGGGCGCGCGCGAGCGCGCCGAGGCTGGCGAACTGGCCTTTGGCACGGTGGACAGCTGGTTGATCTGGAACCTCACCGGGGGGCGAAACCATGTGACCGATGTCAGCAACGCGTCGCGCACCCTGCTCTTCAATGTGCACACCCTGAATTGGGACCCTGCGCTGTTGCGCTTGTTTCGCATCCCGGCGGCCGTGTTGCCCCAAGTGCGCCCATCCAGCGGCGTCCTGGCCGAGACGAAGGCTGACTTGCTGGGGGCCGCGCTGCCGATCGCGGGGGTGGCGGGCGACCAGCAGGCGGCCACCTTTGGCCAGGCTTGCTTTGCGCCCGGGATGGCCAAAAACACCTATGGCACGGGCTGCTTCATGCTGATGAACACTGGCCAAGCGGCGGTTTCAAGCCAGCATCAATTGATCACGACGGTGGCCTGGCAAGGCCCCGCTCCCGCATGCTATGCGCTGGAAGGCTCGGTCTTCATGGCCGGAGCCACGGTGCAGTGGTTGCGCGATGGCTTGCAGATCATTCAGCAGGCGCACGATGTCGAGGCGCTGGCCGGATCGGTGGAAGATACGGGCGATGTTTACCTCGTCCCCGCGTTCGCGGGCTTGGGGGCGCCAGACTGGGATGGCCACGCCCGAGGTACCTTGGTGGGCATGACCCGTGGGACCACGCGCTCGCACATTGCGCGTGCAGCGCTGGAGGCCATCTCCCTGCAAAGTGCGGATGTGTTCCATGCGATGGCGCAAGACAGCGGCCTGCCCTTGCGCGAGCTGCGCGTGGACGGAGGCGCCAGCCGCAACAACCTGCTGATGCAACTGCAGGCCGACGTGCTGGGTGTGCCGGTGGTCCGCCCCACCAACACCGAAACCACGGCCTTGGGCGCGGCTTTTTTGGCGGGCTTGGCGGTGGGGGTGTGGTCCGGGGCCGACGACATCGCGGCGTGCTGGCAGGTGGATCGTCGCTTTGAGCCGCGCGCCAGCGATGCCTGGCGCGATGCCAAGCGAGCCCGCTGGCGCGAGGCGGTGACGCGCGCGCGCCACTGGGCAAGGTGAGCGGCTGCGGCACCTTCAAGAGAATTGGGGCGCCATCGCTGGCAAAATAATGCTTTTGTTCGTAAAACTGCCTCCCCGACGGCATATTTGCTGTTGCCTTGCAAAAGGCATTTGACCTTGGGTGCTGAACGTGCCATAATCGCAGGCTTCGCACTTAAAAAGCGAAGTTTCTCCCCTAACAGAGGCGCAGCGAGTGGTTTGTTGCGCGGATGACGGGACCAAGACTGATCAGGAATAACCCCTGATACAAGTTGGGAATAAATTGAAATGATCCAGACTGAATCTCGGTTAGAGGTTGCTGACAACACCGGCGCGAAGTCCGTCCTGTGCATCAAGGTGCTCGGCGGCTCCAAGCGTCGCTATGCAAGCGTCGGCGACATCATCAAGGTGAGCATCAAAGAAGCCGCACCGC
>CAINMN010000280.1 GCA_903850735.1 uncultured Burkholderiales bacterium
AGTCCAGATCTCGGGCTTGGCCTTGGCAGAGATCTTGTCCGTGCCCGCACCAAAACCGGCCCAGGGCAGACGAGCCACATCACTGACCACCTGAGCGTTCTCCTGGGCGACCTTGCCATCGAAGGGCACACGCCCGTTGACCATGGCGCCAATGCGCGAGAAATGCGCGCCCATCACGGCGAGCGCACTTTGACGGTACTTGACCGCGTCTTCGGGTTTGGCGAACTGGGCCGAGGCAGGCATGGCCACGACACCGACAGCGGCGGCAAGCGCCAGAGAAACAATGATTTTCATGGGTGCAAGGTCCTGAGTTTGGGGAACAATGAAGGGAACGACCAACCTTTGTATCAGAAGCGTGACCCCTTCGCACACTCCGTCTCACACGCCCGACCAAGCCGCTTCGGTACGCGTCTGGGATCTGCCCACCCGCCTGTTCCACTGGCTGCTTTTGGCTTGCGTGATCGGCCTGTTCGCCACTGCCTACGCCCCAGGCAGCTGGATCGACTGGCATGCGCGCCTCGGGTACGCCATGCTGACGCTTCTGCTGTTTCGGCTGGTGTGGGGGGTGATCGGCGGCCACTGGTCGCGGTTTATTCACTTCGTGCCCCGGTCTGGATCGTCGGTATCGCTGGGGCACACCCTGAGCGGCGCGCTGGCCGTGGCAGCCATGCTGCTGGCCCTGATCACCCAAGTGGCCACCGGGCTGGTCGCAGACGATGAAATCGCCTTCACCGGCCCGCTCAATCGCTTCATCGCCACCGACCTGGGCCTGGCCGCTACCGCCTGGCACAAGGACGTGGGGCAGTGGCTGCTGGTGGGGCTGATCGCGCTGCATGTGAGCGCCATCGCGTTCTATCTGTTCGTGCGCCGCAACAACCTGGTCGGACCGATGGTGCATGGCGACAAGCCGCTGCCCGATGGCGCGCAGGAGGCCATGCCAGCCCCCGTGGGCTCACGCGATACGGCGGGCTCACGGCTGCTGGCGCTGGCGGTGCTGGGGGTGTGCGCGGGCGCCGTCGCGATGATCGCTCGCCTGGCCTAGCGAACGCCCAATAAAAAGCCCGGCGCGCGGCCGGGCTTGCATGAGGCCGCAGGGGCCAATCAGCCCTTGGCTTGCGCCAGCATCGTCTGCGCGTCGCTCACCTCGAACTTGCCCGGTGCCTCGATGTTCAGCGTGGCGACCTTGCCGTTCTTGACCAGCATCGAATAGCGGTTGCTACGCACGCCCATGCCGCGCGCGGCCAAGTCCAGGGTCAGGCCAGTGCCCTTGGTGAATTCGGCACTGCCGTCACCGAGCATGCGCACCTTGGTGCCGGTCTTTTGGTCACGCGCCCAGGCGCCCATGACGAAGGCGTCGTTGACGCTCACGCACCAGATTTCGTCGACGCCGGCTTTTTTCAGCTCGTCGTACTTCTCGACGTAGCCGGGCACGTGCTTGGCCGAGCAGGTCGGGGTGAAGGCGCCGGGCAGGGCGAACACGGCGATGGTCTTGCCGGCAGCGGCCTTGGCCACGTCGACCGGGTTGGGGCCGATGCTGCAGCCGTTGCCCTCGACTTCCGAGTATTCGTGCAGGGTGACGCTGGGCAGGGTGTCTCCGACTTTGATCATGGGGTGCTCCTAAATGAGAGGGTACAAAAAGAAAAACGACTCACAATTGTGAGTCGTTTTCATAAGTTGTGCAGCGCGAGCGCTGAAGAACTTAAACCGCAGCAGCCTTTTCAACCAAGCGGGTGGCCACCCAGTTCTGGGTTTTGGAAATCGGCTTGCTCTCGGTGATTTCAATCACATCGCCCAGGTGGTACTCACCCTTTTCGTCGTGCGCGTGGTACTTGCTCGACTTGGCCACGATCTTGCCGTAGAGCGCGTGCTTGACGCGACGCTCGACCAGCACGGTCACGGTCTTGGCGCGCTTGGCGCTCACCACCTTGCCAATCAAGGTGCGCTTGAGGGATTTTTTAGCTTCCGTCATGGTCACTCCTTACTTGGCGGCTTGCTTTTCAGCAAGAATGGTTTTCGCACGCGCGATGCTGCGGCGGGTTTGACGCAGCTGGGACGTGTTGTTGAGTTGTTGCGTTGCCTTTTGCATGCGCAGGCCAAAGTGGGCTTTTTGCAGCTCTTTGACTTCGGCTTCCAGGCCAGCAACGTCTTTTTGGCGCAGTTCAGCAGTTTTCATTGATGTTCTCCTGAATTACTGGCCAAGCATGCGCGCCACGAAGGTGGTGCGCAGGGGCAGCTTGGCAGCTGCCAGACGGAAGGCTTCACGTGCCAGCTCTTCGGGCACCCCCACGATTTCGTAGAGGACCTTGCCAGGCTGGATCTCGGCCACGTAGTACTCGGGGTTTCCTTTGCCGTTACCCATACGCACCTCGGCGGGCTTGTTGGAGATCGGCTTGTCGGGGAACACGCGAATCCAGATGCGGCCGCCACGCTTGACGTGACGGGAGATCGCACGACGTGCGGCCTCGATCTGGCGGGCCGTCAGACGGCCGCGATCGGTGGATTTCAGACCGAAGTCACCGAATGCAACTGTGTTGCCACGTGTTGCGATGCCGGTGTTGCGGCCTTTTTGCTCTTTGCGGTATTTACGGCGTGCTGGTTGCAGCATGCTTATTCTCCTGTTCCGTCCGCAGCCGTGCCAGTGGATGCGGGCGCGGCAACCTTG
>CAINMN010000281.1 GCA_903850735.1 uncultured Burkholderiales bacterium
GCTCATTGAAGTCGAAGGCTTGCCACTTCCCATTGGCTCACATGCTTGTGTAGAAAACAGCCGACAAAATATTTGGATCGATGCTGAGTGCATTGGCTTTGAAGGGGACACCACCTACCTCATGGCCTTTGATCAGGTCAGCGGTTTGTCGCCTGGTGCTGTTGTTTATCCCTTGTTAACGCCACAGCGCAGTGCGCATGGCTATCAAATGCGTCAGGGCATTGCTTCCTTGCCCATCGGACCGCAACTTTTAGGTCGGGTGGTGGATGGGTTGGGTCGCCCCTTGGATGGTCTGGGTGGTGCCACTTGGACGGACACTTTAACAAGACCCGCCTCGCCCAACCCACTTAAACGCGCACCGATTCATGAGGCCTTGGATACAGGTGTGAGGGCCATCAATTCGATGTTGACTGTGGGACGAGGTCAACGCTTAGGATTGTTTGCTGGATCTGGTGTGGGCAAAAGTGTGTTGCTGTCCATGTTGACCCGCAATTGTGTGGCTGATGTCATTGTGATTGCTTTGGTCGGTGAGCGAAGCCGAGAAGTTCGCGAATTTTGTGACGACCAATTAGACGAAACGTCACGCAAACGCGCAGTGGTTGTGGCTTCACCCGCCGACACTTCACCGCTGGCACGTGCCAAGGGGGCGGAGTATGCAACGGACGTCGCCACTTGGTTCAGAGATCAAGGCAAGCATGTTGTTTTGATTGTGGACTCTCTGACGCGCTATGCCATGGCGCAGCGAGAAATTGGCTTGAGTTTGGGCGAAGCCCCTGTGGCGCGTGGCTACCCCGCCAGCGTATTTGGTCGCTTGCCTGCCTTGGTAGAGCGAGTGGGCAATGGAGAGAACGTCAATGGGTCATTGACAGCGTTTTATACCGTTTTGCTTGAAGGCGATGATGTCCATGACCCAGTGGCGGATGCTGCGCGGGGTGTTTTGGACGGCCACATCTTCTTATCGCGTGAGTTGGCAGATGCGGGTCACTACCCGGCCATTGACATTGAGAAATCTATTTCCAGGGTCATGCCCAAGGTGGCATCACCTGAGCATGTGTTGGCAGCCAGGCGCATCAAACAACTCATTAGCCGCCATGTGCAAAGCCGTGACATGGTGGCCATGGGTGCCTACATGGCGGGCTCCGACCCCGACCTTGATGCAGCGCTGAAGTTATGGCCTCACATCAGAACTTTCTTGCAGCAAGACTCGCACTTGGTGGCTGATCTAACAGGCAGCCTAGAGGCCATGTCTACCATTGCGAAGGCCTCACAGCTATGAGCGGGCGTGTTTTTCAAGTCTTGCAGCAGCTGCTTCAAATGCGCAAGGACAGGTCGGTGGCCAAGTCGAAAATGGTCAAAGCCGAGTTTGACCGCGTGCGCAATTTCAACGATCAAATTGAGTCTTACGCAACGGAATATGAGTCGCAATGGATGAGCGCTGCGCAAAAGGGCGATACGGTATTGCAGCTTCAAACGCAGGCCAGCTTTGGTCAAAAGCTTCGCGCAACGGCAGCCTCACAGCAGCCAGAAATTCAATCGCTTGAGGCGCAGAGCAAGCTGGCCCTTGAAAAGGCACAGCAAGATACTGAGCGTCTTAAAACGCTCCAGAACTTCATGGCCAACAAGCAGCGACTCAAACAAAAATCCCTGGACCAGCAAGATGAGAAGGCTTTGGAAGACGTTTTACAGGCCAAACATCGATCTTCTTGAAGGGTGGCATCTAA
>CAINMN010000282.1 GCA_903850735.1 uncultured Burkholderiales bacterium
CCAACTCGGTCAAAGCCGATGTGATGCGCGATTGCAAGCCTCGCAAATAACTGCTGACAAGTTCGACTGGTTGACTCATGAAGACTCCCGAGATGCGTTCGAAATGGGCACAGGACGAATGGGGGCCGCTTGCTCGGGGCGACACC
This sequence comes from uncultured Burkholderiales bacterium, assembly GCA_903850735.1. Lineage (GTDB taxonomy): Bacteria > Pseudomonadota > Gammaproteobacteria > Burkholderiales > Burkholderiaceae_C > Limnohabitans. The sequence goes on from CAINMN010000282.1 coordinate 147, forward strand.
CCACGACACCCTCGAATTGGCACACCATCCGAGCGTAGTCGGCGGTGACATCGCCTGTCAAACGGATGAAGCTGTCCACACGCACTTCTTTGCGACCGTAGTCCAGCCGAATCAGCGCCAGCGGCACCTGCGCCTGATGGGCCACCTGGTAAAAGCCGCTGCGCCAACCTGGCGTGTGTTTGCGGGTGCCCTCCGGCGACAAGCCCAGCCAGAAATACCGGCTTTCATTTTTACAATTTATAAAATTGTCCACCATGCTGCCCACCATGCCGCGCGAAGAACTTCTGTCGACGGGGACACCGCCGAGAAAACGCAACCAAGGGCCGAACACAGGCAAACGGAACAGGCTGTCCTTGGCCCAAAAGCGCGCCGGAATGCCCAAGGCCCATTTGGCCAAAATCATGTACAAAAAGTCCCAGTTGCTGGTGTGCGGGTAAACAATGGCCACGCCTTGCAAAGCGGGAAAGCCTTGAAAGTGCACCTGCCAACCCAAGCGCGCCAACAGCCAGCGGGGCAAGACGCTGCCGCGAAACTGGACAGCATGGGGCAGTGGGTAGTCGTTCTCGGCCATGCCTCAGGACTTCACTGCACGAAAGCCAATGTCACTTCGGTACTGCATGCCGTCAAAGCGGATCGTGCGCAAGGTGTCGTAAGCCAGGTTTTGGGCGGCCCGCACCGAATCGCCCAAAGCGGTGACACACAGCACGCGCCCGCCAATGGTGAGCACACGCCCGTCTTGCACTTGGGTGCCAGCGTGAAACACCATGGCATCGGTTTGATCGGCCGGCAGACCGGTGATGTCATCGCCTTTGCGGGGGGCAAGCGGGTAACCTGCGGCAGCCATGACCACGCCCAGAGCCGCGCGCCGGTCCCAGGCCAGCTCGAATTGCTCGAGTTGGCCATCGCCCTCGGTGGCCGCCAACAGAAGGTCCAGCAAGTCGCTCTTGAGGCGCATCAGGATGGGCTGGGTTTCGGGGTCGCCCATGCGGCAATTGAATTCCAGCGTTTTGGGCTGACCCTGCGCGTCAATCATCAGGCCGGCATAGAGAAAGCCGGTGTAGGGAATGCCGTCTTTGGCCATGCCTTGGAGCGTGGGCAAAATGATGTCGCGCATGGCCCGTGCGTGGATCTGGGGCGTGACCACCGGTGCAGGCGAATAGGCGCCCATGCCGCCCGTGTTGGGCCCTTGGTCGCCATCCGACAGGCGTTTGTGGTCTTGCGAGGTTGCCAAGGGAATGGCTTGCAAGCCATCGCACACCACGATGAAGCTGGCCTCTTCACCCTGCAGAAATTCCTCAATCACCACGCGCGCGCCACCCTCGTTGTGCGTCACGCCGAGCTTGTTGTCCAAAAGCATGAAGTCAATGGCTTCATGGGCTTCTTCCTCGGTCATGGCCACCACCACGCCTTTGCCGGCGGCCAAGCCATCGGCCTTCACCACGATGGGCGCTCCCTGGGCACGCACATAGTCATGCGCAGCCTGCGGGTCTGAAAATGTTTCATAGGCGGCCGTGGGAATGCCGTGCCGCTTCATGAAGGCCTTGGAAAAGGCCTTGGAACTTTCGAGCTGCGCGGCCGCACGCGTGGGACCGAAAATGCGCAAGCCATGAGCACGAAACTCATCGACCACGCCCGCTGCCAAGGGCGCTTCGGGGCCCACCACCGTCAGGCCAATGCGCTCGGCCTGCGCCCATTCGCGCAGCGCACGCACATCGGTGATGGCAATGTTTTGCAAATCCTTGTCACGCGCAGTGCCACCGTTTCCGGGGGCCACATACACGGCTTGCACCTTGGGCGATTGCGACAGCTTCCAGGCCAAGGCATGCTCGCGGCCGCCGCCGCCGATGACCAGCACTTTCATAGGGCTGCGTTGTGATAGACCTCTTGAACGTCGTCCAAGTCTTCCAGCACGTCCAGTATTTTTTGCATTTTGGCGGCGTCATCGCCGCTGAGCTCGATGGTGTTCTCGGGGCGCAAGGTGACCTCGGCCACCTCGGGCGTCAGGCCAGCTTGGGTCAATGCGTTTTTGACCGCTTCAAAATCGCTGGCGGAGGTCAGGACCTCAATGGCGCCGTCCTCGTCGGTTATGACATCGTCGGCGCCAGCCTCGAGCGCAATTTCCATCACTTTGTCTTCGGAGGTGCCGGGCGCAAAAATCATCTGGCCACAATGCTTGAACTGGAATGCCACCGAGCCCTCGGTGCCCAGGTTGCCGCCGTGTTTGCTGAAGGCATGGCGGACTTCTGCCACGGTGCGAACCTTGTTGTCGGTCATGGTGTCGACGATGATGGCCGCCCCCCCGATGCCATAGCCCTCGTAGCGAATTTCCTCGTAGTTGACGCCTTCGAGGTTGCCGGTGGCCTTGTCAATGTTGCGCTTGATGGTGTCGGCCGGCATGTTGGCGGCCTTGGCCTTGTCCACGGCCAAGCGTAGACGAGGGTTGGCATTCAAATCGCCGCCGCCAGCGCGCGCGGCCACCATGATCTCGCGGATCACACGGGTCCAGACTTTGCCCCGCTTTTCATCCTGGCGCCCCTTGCGGTGCTGAATGTTCGCCCATTTACTGTGTCCAGCCACGAGAAATCCTTGTTTTGAATGTGTGCCTCAAAACAAGGATTTTAGTCGCTATGAGGCCTCGGTTTCCTGGGGCTCGGCGGGTTCCGATTTGGACGAGCGCGTCTCTTTTTTGGCCACCGGCTGAATGTCCAGCAACACCTCGTCTTTGTCGTCCAGATCGACACTGAGGCGGCCACCGTCGGTCAGGCGGCCAAACAGCAGCTCGTCGGCCAGGGCGCGGCGAATGGTGTCCTGAATGAGTCGCTGCATGGGACGCGCGCCCATCAAGGGGTCGAAGCCCTTCTTGGCCAGGTGCTTGCGCAACTTGTCGCTGAAGGTGACATCGACCTTCTTTTCGGCCAATTGGGTTTCCAGCTGCAGCAAGAACTTGTCGACCACGCGCAAGATGATTTGCTCGTCCAGGGCCTTGAAGCTCACGATGGCGTCCAGGCGGTTACGGAACTCGGGCGTGAACAAGCGCTTGATATCGGCCATTTCATCCCCCGCTTCGCGCGGGTTGGTGAAGCCAATGGTGGCCTTGTTCATGGTTTCGGCGCCCGCGTTGGTGGTCATGATGATGATCACGTTGCGGAAGTCGGCCTTGCGTCCGTTGTTGTCGGTCAGCGTGCCGTGGTCCATGACCTGCAGCAACACGTTGAAGATGTCAGGGTGGGCCTTCTCGATTTCATCGAGCA
>CAINMN010000283.1 GCA_903850735.1 uncultured Burkholderiales bacterium
AATTAGGCACGTTGCTCAAAAGCCACCAATTGTTTGTAAATCTTCTCAAACACTTAAAGGATGGCGTGGTGTCCTATACGGACTTACTAGAGCTGATGCGAAAGGGATTGCCTGATGCCTCAAAGCCTCTGGTGCGCGAATTGGTTGATGCCTTATTGGTCTTAGTGGCATGGGCCCGCATACCAGGTGGGCCTAAGGGTCGGCAATTGGTCAACTTGCGAATCCAGCTATGGTTGCGTGAATTGCGTCGCATGGTAGCTAATCTTTCTAGTAGTGCAGAAGGCGATACTTTGCGCAGCAGTGCAGATATTTCTGCCAACCCCGACGGCATCTGTTTGCCACTTGTGCAATGTACTGAGTGCCGAACCACGGGCTGGTTGTCCCGTTTGGTTCCGGCTAGCAACAAACTGTCCACCAAACTAGATGAAATCTACAACACCTGGTTTGCTCGAAGACCTGAGTCGGCACGTTTCTATGCGAGTGAAAGTGTGAAGCGTCCTCAAGTAGAGGGCATCACTCAATGGGCCTGCGTGGCTTGCGGAAATTTGCAGCAAGGTAAGAACGCCTGTCAAGCTTGTGGTCAAGAAGACTTGTTATCGGTTTTTAAAGTCACGGCGCAAACGAGCTTTACTTTGGGTAATGTTCAGCATACTCGCCATGACAACTCCTGCCCAGCCTGTGGCCAAAAAGATAGGCTCTTGTTGGTGGGCGCACGCAATGCAACATTAGGAGCGCAAGTAGTTGAGCATTCATGGGCTAGTCCATTTAATGATGATAAAAAACTAATTGCCTTCTCAGACTCTGTTCAAGACGCTGCGCACCGTGCAGGTTTTTTTGGGGCTCGAACTTATCTCAACAACGTGCGAACGGCCTTGTCGAAAGTGATGGATACAGTATCTTTGCCAGGGCTCTCATGGACAGAATTTCTCAAGCAAACCGAACAGCTATTTGATACACCTGGTTCGGTGCTGCACATGCCCCGTGAACAACTAGTCTCTGAGTTCATCGGTCCCAATATGACTTGGCTCAATGACTGGTCGGTGGAATTGCTACAAAAGGGTGCACTGCCAGCGAATAGTAGATTGCCTGAACGTGTGAAAAAACGTTTGCTTTGGCAAGCTCACAGTGAGATGACTTATCTTAGTCATCGGGGTCGCACACTAGACCGGATTGGCAAAGCTGCTTTGGCTGTGCCTTTGGCGCGATTGAAACCTGTGTTGCAAACACTGCTGCCCGAGTTCAAAGAAAAATTTGGCTTACACGGTTTGGACGAAGCCACCTTGGCGCAATGGTTATGGGGTGTGCTGACACACATGCGTAACAAAGGCGCAGTGATGCACCCCGAGTTAGCCAACTACGCTGCAGACGGCAATGTGTACGGGTTACAAATGTCAGGTGGTCGTAAAGAGTGGATGCCCACAATGGGTGAACGTACCCCGCGTCCCATATTCGTCACACTCGGAAAACAACGCGATTTTGAAGTAGTCAGCTATGCCAACCATCACAGCTGGTATGACCGTTGGGCAGAGGCTGCATTAGGTCGACAAATACTTATGGGCAAAGGTTTGGCGGCGGAATTATTTTTGAAAGCCGCAGATGCCTTAGTGAAAGATAGTGTTCTTGTGAGAACAGAGCATCACCAAGGCGCTACTCTAGCCATAAACCCCGACGCTTTGGTTCTCAGTACCGATGTCATGTTCCTTATTACTCCCCGGGGCAAACGTCGATTGAGCGTTGACAAGGTCGATGCCGAAGCTTTGGTAGGCATGCCGTGTCTCGATGCCACTGAAGAGTTTTATGAGGAAACCTTAGCCACTGGTGGCTGGCTCGCGCAGCGATTCAGCAAAGGCGACATGAAGCGTGTAATTGCTGCTGAACACACGGGCTTGTTGGAACGAAAAGAGCGTGAAGATATTGAAGAACGCTTCAAATCTAAACATCCACAGCCTTGGTATGAAAACCTTTTGTCTGCCACCCCAACTTTGGAGATGGGTGTTGATATTGGTGACTTGTCATCGGTGTTGATGTGCTCGGTACCACCAAACCAAGCAAGTTATTTACAACGAATGGGCCGAGCAGGACGGCGAGATGGCAACGCGCTAAGCACTACTCTAGCCGATGGTGCCAGCCCTCATGATTTATATTTCTTTGACGACACTCTTGAGATGTTGGCCGGTGCAGTAGAACCACCGGGCGTATTTTTGAAAGCAGCCGAAGTTCTTCGTCGTCAGCTTTTCGCATTTTGTATGGATGACTGGGTTAG
>CAINMN010000284.1 GCA_903850735.1 uncultured Burkholderiales bacterium
ATCGAGGCCAAGGACAACAACCACGCGATGGGGGCTGGAATGGCCCAAGCTATCAAATATTCGGAATTACTAGACGTGCCATTTTGCTTTTCAAGCAATGGGGACGGGTTTGTATTCCGCGACGCCACTATGGCCGATGGCGTGCTCGAGCGCAACCTCCGCTTGAACGAGTTCCCACCGCCAGAGTTACTTTGGGAACGTTTTTGCCATTGGAAAGGTTGGACATCTGAAGTAAGGCAAGTGGCCGAATTCAATTATTCACCCAGCAAGACACCGCGCTACTACCAAATCAACGCCATCAACCGCACCGTCGAGGCCATTGCCCAAGGTCAGAACCGCGCCATGCTCGTCATGGCCACCGGCACCGGCAAGACCTACACTGCGTTTCAGATCATCTGGCGCTTATGGAAAAGTGGAGCCAAAAAACGCATCCTGTTTCTAGCTGATCGCAATATCCTGATTGACCAAACCATGGTCAACGACTTCCGTCCGTTCAAGGGCGCTATGGCCAAACTCAGCCCCAACGCCAAGGGGGTAGAACGCGTCGATGCCCAAGGCCAAATCACCGTGGAAGACGTTGACCTCGCCGTCAGCAAAACCACTAAGCTGGTGGATAAGAGCTATGAGATCTATCTTTCGCTCTATCAGGCTGTCTCGGGTACGGAAGAAGAGCGCAATATCTACAAACAGTTCAGCCCTGATTTTTTTGACCTGATCGTGGTGGATGAGTGCCATCGGGGGAGTGCCAACGAAGATTCGGCTTGGCGCGAGATCTTGAACTATTTCAGTAGCGCCGCGCAAGTTGGGCTAACGGCCACACCCAAAGAAACACAGGACACCTCCAACAGCGACTACTTTGGCGAACCCATTTACACCTACAGCCTGAAACAAGGCATTGAGGATGGCTTCCTCGCGCCCTACAAAGTCATTCGCGTGGATTTAGACAAAGACACTTTTGGCTGGCGACCGCCCCACGGCATGACCGATAAGCACGGCCACCTGATTGAAGATCGCATCTACAACGCCACTGACATGAACCGAAAGTTGGTTTTGGAAAAGCGCGACGAAGCAGTAGCCACCAAGATCACCCAATACCTCAAGGCCACTGACCGTTACGCAAAGACGATCGTCTTCTGTGAAGATATTGACCACGCGGCCCGCATGCGTCAGGCACTTGCCAATGCCAATGCGGACATTTGCAAAGATAAGCCCAAGTACGTGGTTCAAATCACGGGCGACAACGCAGAGGGCAAGTTGGAGCTGGATAATTTCATCGACCCGGACAAGCCCTACCCCGTGATCGCCACCACCTCCAAGCTCATGAGCACCGGGGTTGATGCGCAAACCTGCAAGCTCATCGTGCTGGACCAAAACATCAAATCCATGACGCTGTTTAAGCAGATCATTGGGCGGGGCACCCGTTTGCGCGAAGACCTAGGCAAAACCTGGTTCACCATCCTCGACTTCAAACGCGCCACCGAATTGTTCGCCGACAAAGACTTTGATGGCGAACCGGTCCAAATTTACCAGCCCAAAGCAGACGAGCCCGTGAATCCGCCTGAGGGGCCCGGCGCGCCGGGCCTCATCGATCCTATGCCATTCAGCCGGCCCGACCCGCTGGGTGACCAGCCCGGCGGCTACACAGCGCCCGGTTCAGGCGGTAGCGACGGGGGCGAGCCCAAGAAATACATCATCGGCGGCATGGTCACCGTGGCGGTGGCGCGTGAGCGTGTGCAATACCTCAGCGCCGACGGCAAGCTCATCACCGAAAGCCTGCGCGATTACACCCGCATCAACCTCACCAAGAAATACGACTCGCTCGACAAGTTCTTGCAAGCCTGGAACGACGCCGACCGCAAAGCCGCCTTGGTGGAAGAGCTGGAAAAGCAAGGTGTGCTGATCGAAGCACTGGCCGAAGAAATAGGCAAAGACCTCGACCCCTTCGACCTGCTTTTGCATGTGGCCTACAACATGCCGCCCCTGACCCGCCGCGAGCGTGCCAACCGCGTGAAAAAGCGCAACGCCTTTACCCAATACGGCCCTGTGGCTCGCAAGGTGATCGACGCGCTCATTGACAAATACGCCGACGAAGGCATCGCCACCATCGAGAGCAACGAAGTCCTGAAGGTCCAACCCTTCACCGACTTTGGCAGCCCCGTTGAACTCATCAAAAGCTTTGGCGGTCGCCCCCAATACCTGGG
>CAINMN010000285.1 GCA_903850735.1 uncultured Burkholderiales bacterium
ATCGTGTATGACGATTTGTCCAAGCAAGCCGTGGCTTACCGCCAAGTGTCTTTGCTGTTGCGCCGCCCACCAGGCCGCGAAGCCTACCCTGGCGACGTGTTCTATTTGCACAGCCGTTTGCTCGAACGTGCAGCCCGCGTCAACGCCGACTACGTCGAAGCTTTCACCAAAGGTGAAGTCAAAGGCAAAACCGGCTCGCTCACTGCGCTGCCCATCATCGAAACCCAAGCGGGTGACGTGTCGGCTTTCGTGCCCACCAATGTGATTTCCATCACCGATGGCCAAATCTTCTTGGAAACCTCTTTGTTCAACGCGGGTGTTCGTCCTGCGATCAACGCGGGTATTTCGGTGTCACGCGTCGGCGGCGCCGCCCAGACCAAGCTGATCAAGAACCTCTCCGGTGGTATCCGTACCGACTTGGCCCAGTACCGTGAACTGGCTGCCTTCGCGCAGTTCGCTTCCGACCTGGACGAAGCCACCCGCAAGCAGCTCGACCGCGGTGCCCGCGTGACCGAACTGCTCAAGCAGGCTCAGTACAGCCCCTTGCCCATCAGCCTGATGGGTGCCACGCTGTTTGCGGTCAACAAGGGTTTCCTGGACGACATCGAAGTCAAGCAAGTGCTGGCCTTTGAGGCAGGCATGTTTGCCCACCTGAAGGACAAGCACGCTGCATTGCTGGCCAAGCTTGAAGCCGACAAGGCCATGGACAAGGATGCCGAAGCCGAACTGACCGCTGCCATCACAGCGTTCAAGAAGTCTTTCGCCTGATTCCCCACCCATAGGAGCCCTCGATGGCAGCAGGCAAGGAAATACGCGGCAAGATCAAATCGGTGGAAAACACCAAGAAGATCACCAAGGCCATGGAAATGGTGGCCGCGTCCAAAATGCGCAAGGCGCAGGAACGCATGCGCGCCGCTCGCCCCTACAGCGAGAAGGTGCGTAACATCGCGACCCATCTCGGCCAGGCCAATCCCGAGTATGTCCACGCGTTCATGAAGACCAACGATGCCAAGTCTGCCGGCTTCATCGTGGTCAGCACGGACAAAGGACTGTGCGGTGGCATGAACACCAACGTGCTGCGCGCCGTGACCCAGAAGATCAAAGACCTTCAGGGCCAGGGCGTGTCCACGCAAGCGGTGGCCATCGGCAACAAGGGTTTTGGTTTCCTGAACCGCGTTGGCGCCAAGGTGGTGTCGCATGTCACCCAGTTGGGCGACACGCCGCACTTGGAAAAGTTGATTGGTCCGGTCAAGGTGTTGCTCGATGCGTACAGCAAGGGCGAAGTGAACGCGGTGTACCTGTGCTACACCCGCTTCATCAACACCATGAAGCAAGAGCCGGTTGTTGAGCAGCTGTTGCCGCTGTCGTCTGAAAAGATGAAGCAAGACACCGCCGCCTCTGGCAGCCATGGCTGGGACTACCTCTACGAACCCGATGCACAAACTGTGATCGATGATTTGCTGGTTCGCTATGTGGAAGCGCTGGTCTACCAGGCCGTCGCTGAAAACATGGCCTCCGAGCAGTCCGCCCGGATGGTGGCCATGAAGGCCGCCACCGACAACGCCGGCAATGTGATTGCTGAACTCAAACTGGTTTACAACAAGACGCGCCAAGCAGCGATCACCAAGGAATTGTCCGAGATCGTGGCCGGAGCGGCAGCCGTCTGACCCAGGTCAGGCAGCGTGTAACAAGCATTAATTTTTGGAGCAAAAAAATGGCTCAAGCGCAAGGAAAAATCGTTCAGTGTATCGGCGCTGTGGTGGACGTCGAGTTCCCACGTGATCAGATGCCCCGGGTTTATGACGCCCTCAAACTCGAAGGCTCGGCCCTGACCCTGGAAGTTCAACAGCAGCTGGGTGACGGCATCGTCCGTACCATTGCCCTGGGCTCTTCCGACGGTCTGCGTCGTGGCCTGATGGTGACCAACACCGGCGCGGCCATCACCGTGCCTGTGGGCAAAGGCACTCTGGGCCGCATCATGGACGTGTTGGGCAACCCGATCGACGAGCGTGGCCCTGTCGACCAAACCCAAACCGCCTCGATTCACCGCAAGGCCCCGGCTTATGACGAGCTGAGCCCGTCGCAAGAATTGCTGGAAACCGGCATCAAGGTGATTGACTTGGTCTGCCCGTTCGCCAAAGGCGGCAAGGTGGGCCTGTTCGGCGGCGCCGGCGTGGGCAAGACCGTGAACATGATGGAGCTGATCAACAACATCGCCAAGGCGCACTCCGGCTTGTCCGTGTTCGCCGGTGTGGGTGAGCGTACCCGTGAAGGTAACGACTTCTATCACGAGATGATGGAATCCGGCGTGGTGAACTCCGAGAACCTCA
>CAINMN010000286.1 GCA_903850735.1 uncultured Burkholderiales bacterium
GCCGGCCTTGACCAGCAGCGCGTCGGCATGGCCGTGGTAGCAGCCCTCGAACTTGATGAGTTTGCTTCTACCCGTGGCACCGCGTGCCAGGCGGATGGTGCTCATGGCGGCTTCGGTGCCGGAGCTGACCAGGCGCACCATGTCCATCGAGGGCACGTGGGCCAGAATGGCCTCGGCCAGCTCAATCTCGCGTTCGGTGGGCGCGCCATACGAGAAGCCTTCGAGCACGGCGCGCTGAACCGCTTCCACCACGGCGGGGTGGCCATGGCCCAGGATCATGGGGCCCCAGGAGCCGATGTAATCGATGTGGCGCTTGCCGTTGGCGTCCCAAAAGTAGGCGCCTTGCGCGCGTTGCACAAAGCGGGGCGTGCCGCCCACGGCGCGGAAGGCGCGCACAGGCGAGTTGACGCCACCGGGAATGACGTTGCGGGCGCGGTCGAACAGGGTTTGGTTGCGGTCGGTCATGATGTCAGGAGGTTAATGGCGGGTGCCAGGGGGTGGCAGAGAAAAGTCGTCGGCGGTGGCGGGGCTGGGGTCGTCTTCGGCGACGCCCTCCAGATCGGATTCGCTGTCGATGTGCGCCCAGAACAGCCGATCGCCCACCACATGGCCCATGCCGGGGCGATAGCCGCTGTCCAGGCAGCGGTCCAGATAGCTGAGGGCTTCGCGGGTGGCTGTTTCCAGATCGGCGCCGCCGGCCAGCAAGCCCGCCAGGGCCGCGGTCAGGGTGTCGCCGGCACCGGCAAAGGCTGCGTCAATGCGCTCAAAGCGCTCGGTCAGCAGCACGCTGTTGGGCGTGGCCAGGATATTTTCGACAAAGGCATCGCTGCCTTGCATGCCGGTCACCAGCACATAAGGAGTGCCCATTTGGGCGGCGGCGCGGGCCAGATCGCGGGCGTTGGGCGCGCGTTCACTGCTCCAGTCAGGCAGCAGCCAGCGCCACAAGGTGTTGTGGTGACCCACCAGCACCGTGGTTTGGGGCAGCATCAGCTCGCGAAACGCGTCCAGGTAGGCGTCAATGTGTTCTTCGTCCCACCAGGACAGGTTGGGCATGTAGGCCACGACCGGCACGTCGGCGTAGTCTGAGCTGGCTTCGGCGATGGCGCTGAGGTTTTCAGGGGAGCCGCAAAAGCCCACCTTGATGACCTGAACCGAGATGTCTTCCAGCACGCTGCGCGCTTGTTCAGCCACGGCTTCTTCGTCAAAAGCCACATGGTCAAAGATTTCAGCCGTGTCACGCATGTAAGCACCGGTCACCACCGGCAAGGCATGGGCGCCCACCGAGGCCACGGCCAGCGCATCCCCCGACAAGCCGCCCGCCCCACTGGGGGTCGCTGACATTGAATATCAGCACGCACGCCGGGGCTTCGTCATCGGAGGATTCAGGGTTAAGTTCGTTCTCTTGCACCATGGCCATCGCTACAATGGAGAACATTCTATGCGAGCAACAAGAAAGTAAATCGTGGGCAAAACCTGGATGTGTTTGATTTGTGGCTGGATCTATGACGAAGAAGCCGGCGCCCCGGACGACGGCATTGCGCCCGGCACCCCTTGGGAGCAAGTGCCCATGAACTGGACTTGCCCGGAGTGCGGCGCGCGCAAAGAAGACTTTGAAATGGTCCAAATCTGAGACCATGAGCCTGGATCCTCAACGGCTCGCCCTGGAGCGCGAGCTGCTGGCCAGTTTGCGCGCGGACAGCGCCGGCCTGCAACAACCGCAAGTGCGCGTGCAGCTGCATGCTTTGTTTCTGGAGCAAGCTGAAGCCTTGCTGCAACCGCTGCTGGAAGAGGTGCGGGAATGGACCGCCGGCCAGCTCGCGCGCCCGAGCAAGACCACCGTGGCCCGTCTGCAGCGCTTGCAAGGCCTGGCCCAAGACCGCCAAGAGCCTGGCCTGATCGGCTTATCGCAAGCCTTGCACGATGCCGTGGTGCGCGCCAATGTGGGCGACACACTGGTGAGCGCCGCCGCCTGCCTGCGCGCTGCCGAAGAGCTGCACCGCCTGCTGCACCAATACGCCGTTGGCGTCAGCCGCACGCCCAGCGACAGCGTGTTGGCCGACCTGCGTTAACTTTTCCTCAATCAGCCTTTGTTGGTTTTCACCACCGCGTACCGCGCCAAGGTGCGTTCGCGGGCTTGCGCGTGGTCCACGATGGGCGCAGGGTAGTCGCGTCCGATTTCCACCTTGGCCGCGGCCAGGTCCAGGGGTTTGGCCAGCCAGGGGGCGTGCAGGGCGTTGTCTGGCAAGCCTGCCAGCTGCGGCAGGTAGCGTCGGATGAAGCGCCCTTGCGCGTCAAACTTCTCGCTTTGGCTGATGGGGTTGAAGATGCGGAAGTAGGGTTGGGCATCGCAGCCGCTGGAGCTGGCCCATTGCCAGCCGCCGTTGTTGGCGGCCAGGTCGAAGTCGTTGAGGTGCAACGCAAAGTAGCGCTCGCCCCAGCGCCAGTCGATGCCCAGGTCTTTCACCAAAAAGCTGGCCACCACCATGCGCAAGCGGTTGTGCATGTAGCCGGTCTGGTTCAGTTGGGCCATGGCAGCATCCACCAGCGGGTAGCCCGTTCGGCCCTGGCACCAGGCCTCAAACAGTTGCTGCGCGTGCTTGCCGTGCTCCCAGGCAATGGCATCGTATTCCGGTTTGTAAGCGCGGCTGGCCACATGGGGGTGGTGAAACAGAATCTGGTGGTAAAAATCGCGCCAGATCAGCTCGGACAGCCAGATGGCCGCACCCTCATCGTTTTCCAGGCTGCGCTGGTACGCTGTGCGCGCCAGTTGCCGGATGGACACCGTGCCAAAGCGCAGGTGCACGCTGAGGTAGCTGGGGCCTTTGATGGCCGGGAAATCCCGCGTGGCCTGGTAGCGGTCCATGCGTGTGAAAAAATCTTCGAACAAGGCGCGCCCCCCGGGGCTGCCGGTGGGCACATGCAAGCTGCTCAGGTTGGTGGGCTCGAACCCGATGTCTTGCAGGCTGGGCACCGGCAAGCGCAGGGCCTGGGGCCGAGGCGCCAAGGCGCGCACGTATTTGCCCGCCGGGTAAGACTTCAGGTAATAACTGTCGGCCGCCACTTTTTTCAGCCAGGCGTTTTTGTAAGGCGTGAACACGCCATAGACCGTGCCAGATTGGGTCAGCACTTCATCGCGCTCGAAAATCACATGGTCTTTGAAGGTTTCCAGCCGAATGCCCACGTCGGCCAGGGCGCCGCGCACCCGAGCGTCGCGCGCTTGAGCGTAGGGCTCGTCGTCATGGTTGCAGAAGACGGCCTGCACCTTGAGTTCTTGTGCCAGTCGGGGAAGCTCGTCCTGGGCCACCGCATGCCGCACGATCAGGCCTGCGCCGTATTGGCCGGCCAGGGCATGCAATTCGGCATCCAGTGCGACCAGGGACTCCCGGATGAACTCCACCCGCCGGTCCGCCCGGGGCAGGGCATCCAGAATGTCACGGTCAAAGACAAAGACGCAATGCACGCTGGCGCAGCGCTTGAGCGCCTGGTAAAGCGCCGCATTGTCCTGGGCGCGCAAATCGCGCCGAAACCACATCAGGCCACTGGGATAGTGGGGGGTCGGGTGGGGTGACATGTTCGCCCTTAAAATCGGTGAATGGTCTCAGATTCTGCCCCCGTCAATTTCACGCATCATTTTTTGATCGCAATGCCCGGGTTGGCCGATGAGACATTCTCGCGCAGTGTGGTCTACATGTGTGAACACAGTGAGCGCGGCGCCCTGGGCTTGGTCATCAACAAACCCAGCGACATGAGCATGCGCAGCCTGTTCGACAAAGTGGACCTGCCCCTGGGCCGCACCGACCTGAGCGACGCCCCGGTGTTTCAAGGCGGCCCGGTGCACACCGAGCGCGGCTTTGTGCTGCACGAGGCCATGCATGCCGAGAATGCCCCGCCCAAAGAAACCATTTATGCCTCCACCATGACCATTCCCGGTGGCTTGGAGATGACCACCTCACGCGATGTGCTGGAAGCGCTGTCCACCGGTGCCGGCCCACGCCGCGTGCTGGTCTCCTTGGGGTACGCCGCCTGGGGCCAAGGCCAGCTGGAGTCGGAAATCGCCGAGAACAGCTGGCTGACCGTGGGCGCCGACCTGAGCGTGATTTTTGACACCCCGATTGCCGAGCGCTATGAGCGCGCGTTGTCCTTGCTGGGCTTGCAGTCCTGGATGCTCTCACCCGACGCGGGGCACGCATGAACACAGCGGCCTTGCCCTCAGCCGCTGCATCGCTCCAATCTTTTCTGGCTTTTGATGTGGGCCGCAAGCGCACCGGCGTGGCCTTTGGCACCCGCATGCTGGGGCAAGCCCAGCCGCAAGGCACCGTCAAAGGCGAGGGTGACGCCCGCTGGCCGCAGATTGCCCAGCACATTCAAACCTGGCAACCCGACGCCTTGGTGGTGGGTGTGCCCTTTCACCCCGATGGCGCCGAGCATGAGAACACCCGCTTTGCCCGCCGCTTTGCCCGCCAGTTGCAGGCGCGCTTTGGCTTGCAGGTGTTTGAGGTGGATGAGCGCTACAGCACCACCGAAGCCATGTCCCAGGGCGCCCAAGATGCCGATGCTGCTTCGGCCTGCATCATCCTTGACCAGTTTTTTCGGATGAACCCATGAACCACGGACGCTTATCGCTGGATGCCGAGGCCCTTTACGCAGAACTGTGCAAAGGCGTGCGAACTTTGTTGACCCCCCAAACCCGCTTGGTGGGCGTGACCTCGGGCGGCGCCTGGCTGGCCGAGCGCCTGCAGCAGGACCTGGGGCTGCCCGGCGAGGCAGGGGCCATTTCCTCGGCCATGCACCGCGACGATTTCGCCCGGCGCGGCTTGGCCGATGGTGGCCAAACGCGCTTGCCGTTCGATGTCAACAACGCCCATGTGTTGTTGCTCGACGATGTGCTCTACACCGGCCGCACCTTGCGCGCCGTGCTCAATGAGCTGTTCGACTACGGCCGTCCCGCTTGTGTGCAACTCGCGGTCTTGGTCGACCGCGGCGGGCGCGAATTGCCGGTGCAAGCCGATTTCGCGGCAGCGCGCGTGGCCTTGCCCGCCAGCCAATCGCTGTCTTTGGCACGCGATGCGCAAGGCCGATTCAATTTTTCGCTGGAGGCCTGAGGTGCTTTACAAACGCAATCCCCAATTGAACCGCAACGGCGAACTGATTCATTTGCTCTCCACCGAGGGCTTGCCGCGCGACATCCTCACCCACATTCTGGACACAGCCTCCAACTTTGTGTCGGTCAGCGACCGCGAGGTCAAGAAGGTGCCCTTGCTGCGTGGCAAAAGCGTGTTCAACCTGTTCTTTGAAAACAGCACCCGCACCCGCACCACCTTTGAAATTGCCGCCAAGCGCCTGAGCGCCGATGTGATCAACCTCGACATTGCCCGCTCCTCGGCCAGCAAGGGCGAGTCACTGCTGGACACCATTGCCAACCTGAGCGCCATGGCTGCCGATATTTTTGTGGTGCGCCACGGCGAGTCGGGCGCGCCCTACCTGATTGCCGAGCATGTGGCGCCGCATGTCCATGTGGTCAATGCCGGCGACGGCCGCCATGCCCATCCCACCCAGGGCCTGCTGGACATGTACACCATCCGGCACTACAAGAAAGATTTTTCCAACCTCACCGTGGCCATCGTGGGCGATGTGCTGCACTCGCGCGTGGCGCGCTCGGACATCCATGCGCTGACCACCCTGGGGTGCGCCGAGGTGCGGGTGGTGGGCCCCAAAACCCTGGTGCCCTCGGACCTGTCGCACATGGGCGTGCGGGTGTTTCACACCTTGGAGGAGGGCATTCGCGGCTGTGATGTGGTCATCATGCTGCGCCTGCAAAACGAGCGCATGAGCGGCGCCTTGCTGCCCTCGAGCCAGGAATATTTCAAAGGCTTTGGCCTGACCCCCGACAAACTGCAACTCGCCAAGCCCGACGCCATCGTGATGCATCCCGGGCCGATCAACCGTGGCGTGGAGATTGACTCTGCGGTGGTGGATGGCAAACAAAGTGTGATCCTGCCGCAAGTGACCTTCGGCATCGCCGTGCGCATGGCGGTGATGTCCATCGTGGCGGGCAACGAGGCTTGAGCAAAGGCACTGACACCATGAAGATCCTGATCAAGAACGGCCGCGTCATCGACCCCGGCTCTGGCACCGACCTGCAGGCCGATGTGGCCATTGCCGCCGGCCGCATTCTGGCCATTGGCCAAGTGCCCGCAGACTTTGCGCCCAACCGCACGCTCGATGCAACGGGCTGCATCGTGGCGCCCGGCCTGGTGGATTTGAGCGCGCGCTTGCGCGAGCCCGGCCATGAACACGAGGGCATGCTTGAGTCGGAAATGGCCGCGGCGGTGGCCGGTGGCGTCACCAGCCTGGTTTGCCCCCCCGACACCGATCCGGTGCTTGACGAGCCTGGCTTGGTCGAGATGCTGAAGTTTCGTGCGGAGAAACAGCACCAGGCCCGACTTTTCCCCTTGGGCGCCCTGACGCGCGGCCTGCAAGGGGAAGTGCTGACCGAAATGGCCGAGCTCACCGAAGCCGGCTGCGTGGGCTTCAGCCAGGCGGAAGTGGCCGTGGTCGACACCCAGGTGTTGCAGCGCGCATTGCAATACGCGGCCACTTACAACTACACCGTGTGGCTGCGCCCGCAAGACCACTTCCTGGGCAAAGGTGTGGCCGCCAGCGGACCCTTGGCCACCCGCCTGGGCTTGGGCGGCGTGCCCGTGGCGGCCGAAACCATTGCGCTGCACACCATTTTTGAACTGATGCGCGCCACCGGCGCCCGCGTCCATTTGTGCCGCCTGAGCAGCGCCGCCGGCGCCGATCTGGTGCGCCAGGCCAAGGCCCAGGGCTTGGCGCTCAGCGCCGATGTCAGTATCAACTCGCTGCACCTGACCGATATGGATATTGGCTATTTCGACAGCCGCACC
>CAINMN010000287.1 GCA_903850735.1 uncultured Burkholderiales bacterium
CCCGCGCAACATGGGTGTAGATGGTGGTGGTTGAAATGTCCGCATGTCCCAAAAGCATTTGAACAGCCCGCAGGTCAGCGCCATGGTTGAGCAAATGGGTGGCGAAGGCATGGCGCAAGGTATGCGGCGACAAAGGGCGCTGAATGCCCGCCAAACGCGCATATTTCTTTACCAGGGTCCAGAACATCACCCGGGTCATGGCCTCGCCCGACTTGCTGCCGCGCGCAGTCACAAACAAAGCTTCGTTGAGTTGCGAACCCAACAGCGCTGGACGAGCTTGCGCCAGGTAACGCTCGAGCCACTCCGCGGCCACCGCGCCAAAGGGCACCAAGCGTTCTTTGCTGCCTTTGCCCATCACCCGCAACACGCCTTCGGACAAACTGACTTGAAACACCTTGAGGCTGACCAACTCCGTCACACGCAAGCCACAGGCGTAAATCAACTCGAACATGGCGCGGTCACGCAAGCCCAAGGGCGTGTCGACAAGGGGCGCGGCGAGCAAGGCCTCGACCTCGGCCTCGCTCAGGGTTTTGGGCACACGCAGGGTCTGTTTGGCAGACAGCATGCGCACCGTCGGATCGGAAGGCAAGAACCCCTCACGCACCGCCCAACGAAAAAATCGCCGGAACACCGTCAAGCGGCGATTGGCGGTGGTGGCCCGGGTCTGGGCATGCCGCGCCGCGAAATAGCCTTGCAGATCCGACTCGGTCACGCTGGCCAAGCCGCGCGTGGGCAAACTGAGGGCGAACAACGTGAGGTCGCGACGGTAGGCTGACAAGGTATTGGCCGACAGCCCGTCCTCGAGCCAGAGGGCATCGAGGAATCGGTCAATCAAGGGATCGACCGATTCAGCCGCAGGCTTGTCGCGCGCCAAAGCCTCAATCCAGGCGGAGTTTTTGTGTGTCCACCACTTTTTTGTAGACGTCGAACTCTGCCTTCATCTGCGCTGCAAATTGTTCCGGCGTGTTGGCCACGATCAATGAACCGGTGTCTTCAATGCGCTTGCGCACTGCTGGGTCTTCGAGGGCTTTGCGCACGCCCGCATTGATTTTGTCCACCACCTCTTTGGGCAAACCTTTGGGGCCGTAAATCCCGTAATAGGCCATGCGGTTCACCGCCTCCAACCCCACTTCCTTGAAGGTGGGCACATTGGGCAACACAGCCAGTCGCTGCGGCGCGGCCACCACGATGGGCACCAAGCGGTTGTCCTTGATGAAGGGCAGCGCAGAAGGCAGGTTGTCAAAAATCATGGGCACCTGGCCGGCCACGGTGTCATTCAAGGCCGGGCCTGCGCCACGGTAAGGAATGTGGGTGATGAAGGTGCCCGAAAGGCTCTTGAACAACTCCGTTTGCAAATGGCCAATGCCACCCGTGCCGGAGGATGAATAAGAGTATTTGCCCGGATTGGCTTTGACTTCTTGCAGAAAGCCTTTGTAATCCTTGGCCGGAAAGCTCGGGTTCACGGCAATCACATTGGGCGTGGCCGCAATGTTGATGATGGGCGTGAAGTCCGTCAACGGGTTGTAGGGGATCTTGGTGTTGATGGCCGGGTTGGCTGCCGTGGTGGACACCGTGGCCATGCCCAGTGAGTAGCCGTCGGGGGCCGATTTGGCCGTTTCATTGGCCCCGACCACGCCGCCGCCACCGGCCTTGTTCTCCACCACCACCACTTGGCCCAAGGCCTTGCCCAGGGGGTCGGCAATGACGCGCGCAATGATGTCGGTGGTGCCGCCCGGTGCAAACGGCACCTGCAACTTGATGGTCTTGGTGGGGTAAGCCTGTGCCATGGCCAGCGAACCCCAGGTACCCAGCAAAGCCCCGGCCATGCCCCACACAACAAAACGTTTTTTCATGTTTTCACTCCCAAATAATGCAGCTTGAAATATACCCTCGACAGTCACACCCGCAACCGATCAGGGTCAATGAATCGCTTATGCTCTCCGCGTGAACTATGCCCAACTTTTATTTCCCGATTTCTCCCTGATTTTGTGTGGCTATCTGGTGTGCCGCTACACCGCCTTGAACCGCACTGTCTGGCAGCAAGTGGAAACGCTGGTCTACTTTTTTCTCTTCCCTGCCCTGCTGTTTCACTCCATCACGCGCACACTGCTGGACTTGCGCACGGCCTCCAGCCTCATGGGGGCTGGCTTGTCACTGGGATTGAGCGGCATTGTGTTGTGCTATGCCCTGCCTTTCCTGCCCTGGGTGGGCCGACACATCGATGTGCGCCAGCATGCCGCGGCGGCCCAAGTGGGCTTTCGCTTCAATTCTTTCATCGGGCTGGCTTTGGTCGACCGACTGGCCGGCCCCGAAGGCTTGTCGCAACTGGCCGTGCTGATTGGCGTATGCGTTCCCATGTTCAACATTGCGGCGGTCTGGCCCATGACCCGCCATGGGCAACACAGCTTTGGGCGGGAATTGATTCGCAACCCTTTGGTCATCACCACGGCCGCGGCCCTGAGTTTCAATCTGGCCGGCTTGCACATTCCAGGCTGGCTGGAGCCCACCATCAGCCGCATTGGCAGCGCCTCGATTGCCCTGGGCTTGATGGCCGCGGGCGCCGGCTTGCAAATGAACCGCCTGGCCACCGACCGCGCCCTCAGCGTGGGCTTGTTGGCGGTACGCCATTTGATCAGCCCCCTCATTGCGCTGGGGCTCGCGCAGTTGTTTGGCCTGGAAAAAATTCAGGCCTCGGTCTTGCTGGCCTTTGCCGCCTTGCCCACCGCCTCGAGTGCTTATGTGCTGGCCGCCCGCATGGGCTACGACGGCCCGTATGTCGCGGGATTGGTCACCTTGTCCACCCTGCTGGGCATGGCCAGCCTGCCCTTTGCTTTGGGCCTGATGCCCTGACTCAGACCACCACGGGCTCGGGCTCCAGCAGGATGCCAAAGCGCTCGTAAACACTGGTCTGGATGGCCTTGGCCAAAGTCACCACTTCACCGCCGGTGCAAGGGTGTGCCGCGCCGCCGCGGTTCACCAGCACCAGGGCCTGTTTTTCGTAAACGCCGGCGTTGCCCACCGACTTGC
>CAINMN010000288.1 GCA_903850735.1 uncultured Burkholderiales bacterium
ACCTGATGACCGGCAGCTACACACGCACCGACAAGGGCGAGATCGCGGCCAACCTGGAAAAGGTGTACAACTATTTTCCACGCCTCAAGACCCGCCGCACATCGCAAGCGGCCTACACCTCGGGCGGTGAGCAGCAGATGTGCGCGATTGGCCGCGCCTTGATGTCCAACCCCAACATGGTGTTGCTGGACGAGCCGTCCATGGGCCTGGCGCCGCAAATTGTGGAAGAGGTTTTCAACATTGTGAAAGACCTCAACGACAAAGAGAAAGTCACCTTCTTGTTGGCCGAGCAAAACACCAACATGGCCCTGAAGTACGCCGACTATGGTTACATCATGGAGTCGGGCCGCATTGTGATGGATGGTGCGGCCAGCGACCTGGCCACCAACGAAGACGTCAAAGAGTTTTACCTGGGCGTGGGCGGTGGCGAGCGCAAGAGCTTCAAGGACGTCAAGAGCTACAAGCGCCGCAAGCGCTGGCTGGCGTGAGGAAGGCGTTGACCATGGCCGCCTTTTACGACACGCTGGAAACCCGCAGCCCCCAGGACCGCGAAGCGGCCCTGATGCAGGCCTTGCCCCAACAAATTGCGCATGCCCAGCAGCATGCCGCGGCGTTTGCCAAATCGCTGGGCCAGGTGGATGCGCGCAGCATCACCTCACGCGCCGCCTTGGCGCAACTGCCGGTGATCCGCAAATACGAATTGCTCGAGCAGCAAAAAGCGCTGCGCGCGCAAGACGTGTTTGGCGGGTTTTCAGCCCTGGCTTTTGGCAAGGGCATGACCCGTGTGTTTGCCAGCCCCGGCACCATTTACGAGCCCGAAGCGGCTCGCCCGGACTACTGGCGCATGGCGCGTAGCATATTTGCCGCCGGGTTCCGCTCGGGCGAGTTGATTCACAACTGTTTCAGCTACCACTTCACGCCTGCCGGCGCCTTGATGGAGTCGGGCGCGCATGCCCTGGGCTGCACCGTGTTTCCCGGTGGCACCGGTCAAACCGAACAGCAAGTGCAGGCCATGGCCGAGTTGCGGCCGGCTGGCTACATCGGCACGCCCAGCTTTCTGAAGATCATTGTGGAGAAAGCGGCCGAGTTGGGCGTGGCCCTGCCCAGCGTCAAAAAAGCCCTGGTATCGGGCGAGGCGTTCCCGCCGAGCTTGCGCGACTGGCTGGCCGAGCGCGGCATCGCCGGCTACCAGTGCTATGCCACCGCCGACCTGGGCCTGATTGCCTACGAAACCGAAGCCCGCGAAGGCTTGGTGCTGGACGAAGGCGTGATCGTTGAAATCGTGCGACCCGGCACCGGCGACCCGGTGCCCGAGGGTGAAGTCGGCGAGCTGGTGGTCACCACCTTGAACCCCGACTACCCCCTGATCCGTTTTGGCACCGGCGACTTGACCGCGGTCTTGCCCGGTACCTGCCCCACCGGACGCACCAACAACCGTATCAAGGGCTGGATGGGCCGTGCCGATCAAACCACCAAGGTGCGCGGCATGTTTGTGCACCCCGGCCAGGTCGATCAGGTCGCGAAGCGCTTCCCCGAAGTGCTCAAGGCGCGCCTGGTGGTCAGCGGCGAAATGGCCAGCGACCAAATGGCGCTGAAGGTGGAAACACGCCAAGGCTCCGACGCTTTGGCACGATCCATCGGAGACGCGGTGCGCGATGTCACCAAACTGCGTGCCGACGTGGCCTTTGTGGCGCCCGGCAGTTTGCCCAACGATGGCAAGGTGATCGAGGACGCGCGCAGCTACCAATGACGTGACGGGTTTCGCGCCATGGCTGGCGCGGGGCTACGTAATTTCCGTTATTTCCAAAATTGAGTTGAGTCTTACCATGGGCAAATACTTTCAAAGGAGACATGCCCATGAAATCGACCTTCGCAGGTTTGCTCGCCCTGTCGCTGTTGCCTTTCAGCCTGCAGGCCGCTGACTTTCCCATCAAAGACAAGCCCGTGACCCTGGTGGTGCCCTTTGCCGCTGGCGGCCCCACCGACCGTGTCGCGCGCGATTTGGCCGAAGCCATGCGCAAGACCTTGGGCAACAGTGTGGTGGTGGAAAACGCTGCCGGCGGGCCCGGTGGCTTGATCGGTGCCACCAAGGTGACCCGCGCCAACCCCGATGGCCACACCCTGCTGGTACACCACATCGCCATGGGCATTTTCCCCTCACTGGTGCGCAACCTGCCCTTCAAGGTCGACAGCGATTTCGAATACCTGGGCATGATCAACGATGTGCCCATGACCCTCATTGGCAAGCCACAGTTGCCGGCCAACAATTACAAAGAACTGATCACCTGGGTCAATGCCAACAAAGGCAGCATCAACCTGGCCAATGCGGGTTTGGCGTCAGCTTCGCATTTGTGCGGCATGCTGTGGCAAGCCTCGGTGCAAGTGGACATGACCACCGTTCCCTACAAAGGCACGGCGCCCGCCATGACCGACCTGATCGGCGGCCAAGTGGATTTGATGTGCGACCAGACCACCAATACCACCTCGCAAATCGAAGCCAAGAAAGTGAAAGTCTTTGGTGTGACCACCCAGAAGCGTTTGAACACGCCGGCGCTCAAGGACGTGCCCACGCTGGATGAGTCGGGTCAGAAAAACTTCCAGGTCACCATTTGGCATGGCTTGTACGGGCCCAAGGGCTTGTCGGCCGATGCCAAAGCCAAGCTGAATGCCGCGCTCAAGGCGGCGCTCAAAGACCCTGACTTCGTCAAGAAACAAGAAGGCCTGGGCGCGGTGGTGATCAACGACAAGCGCTCCGACCCCAGCGAGCACAAAGCCTTTGTGGCGGCGGAAATCGCCAAGTGGACGCCCGTCATCAAGGCCGCTGGCGTTTACGCTGACTGAGTCTCAAGGGACACTGGCCTCATCGGCCAGGTGTTCAAACGGCAGCGCTGCCTTGACCAACATCACGGTGCAGGGCGCATGCATCGCCACTTTGATGGGAACAGTGGCCACCAAGCGCTGCATTTGCAGGCCATGCGTGGCCGCACCCAGGATGATCATGCTCACGTGATTGCCTTCGGCGTAGCGCAGCAGGGCCTGCGCTACGTCCCCCGATTCCAGGACGTGGAACGACGCCTGGTGGTTTTCCAGGTCCAGCGGTTGTGCCCATTGCTGCAGCCGTGTCAGGTGCTGACGGTGCAGCGAGGTTTCACTCTTGGCGTTGTCTGAGCTGCTGGTGGCGCTGTCCGAAATGACGGTCACCACGGCCAAGCGTGCCCCAGGCAAATTTCCGAGCGCTCGGTCCGTCTCCTGGCGCATGGAAAACAGCGCCGCATCGCTCACGTCTTGGTGCGGCAACGCCACCATCACGATGGGCACGCGCTCAATTTGCTGTTGTGCGGCCAGCGGGCTGGGTTGGTAGTGCATGCCCGCGGCTCGGACCCAGCGCCGCAGGTGTTGCCAAAACCCCAAGCCTGCCACCTCGCGGCCGCGATCGGTGAGCTTGACCTGGTCGGGGTGCCGCAAATCAAACGCCAGATGCGCCGCCGAGGGGTAGCGGTCTTGGGCCTGCGGCTGCAGGCAGCGCAACACAATTTCTTGCAACCACTCGGGCAGGTCTGGGCGCAAACGTCGCAACGGTGGCGGCGACATCCACAGGCGTTGACGCAGACCGCCCTGGGTTTGCGGATTGCCAAAAGGCAAGACGCCGGTGGCCATCTCATACAGCATGACGCCCAGGGCAAACAGATCGCTGCGCGGGTCGCCCCGAACGCCCACCACTTGCTCGGGGGCTATCCAAGCGGGCGAGCCCACGGCCTTGCGCAATTCCTCGGCCAACAGGTCAGGCAGCTGTGCATGGCAGGACAAGCCAAAGTCCAGCAAGACCGCGCGACCGTCGGGCGCGAGCAGCACATTGGCTGGCTTGAGATCGAGGTGGCAAACATTTTGTTTGTGCAGGCTGTGCAAGGCCATGGCGATGGCTGCGCCGATGCGCGCCACCTCCAGCGGCGTCGGCCGCGTGCCGGCCTCGGTCTGCTGGTCCAGCCATTGCTGCAAGCTCAGGCCGGGGATGTGTTCCATCACCAGATAAGGCACAGCCGACAGGTCGCCGGCAGCCACCAGCCGAGGCACAGAGTCCCCCTGCAAGGTTTGCATGATCTGGTGCTCCACCTCAAAGCCGACGATGTTCTCGGCGCCATCACCCGCGGTCATGCGCGGCACCTTCATCACCATGGGGAAGGGCGCTGGGGTACCCTGCGCAAATTCCACCGCGTACACATGGGCCATGCCCCCCGCATGCAGGCACTCGCCAATGCGAAACCCATCGAGCTCGGTGCCAGGCGCCATGCGCTTCATTGTCCTGTCTCCAATCGCCTGGCCAAGGCCTCTGGCAAACCGGCGTCACGGATCGCGCGTGCGGCCGCCGTGTGGTTGTAGGGCACGCGGAAAAAAGTGAGCTTGCAGGCCGGCACATCCATCAAGGCATAGGCGGCACGCGGGTCGCCGTCGCGCGGTTGGCCGACCGAGCCAATGGTGGCCAGCCAGCGCCGATGGGTGGGTACGGGAATGGCCACGCCGGGGCTGGGTTTGAAGGGCATCAGTTGTTGGCCCGAGCCTTTGTAATAAAGCGTTTGATGGTGCACATGACCGCCAAACACATAGCGCACCTCGGGATGCGCCAGTGCGGCATTCAGGCTCAGCGCGGCCATGCGTTCGTTGTCCACATAGCGCCAGCGCTCGGGGGCGTCGGCGCTGGCGTGCACCAGCAGCAAGGGGCCGCTGCGGTGAAGCAAGGGCAAGGCTTGCAGCCAGGCGCGCTGGTCGGGGCTCAATTGCTGGTGGGTCCAACCGGCCGTGCGCGCCCCCAAACTCTGCTCGGGCGGGGGTGGCGCGATGGCCATGGCCTCGTGGTTGCCTTGCAGCACGATCGCGTCGCCATCGGCCAGGGCTTGCACACGCGTGACCACTTCGCAGGGGTTGGCGCCGTAGCCCACCAGGTCGCCCAGGATGGCCCAGTGGCTTGCGCCCTGGCTCTGGGCATGCGCCATGCAGGCGTCCAGCGCTTGCACATTGGCGTGAATGTCCGAGAGCAGGGCAAGTCGCATGGCATCACCTCATGACGGCATCTTCATTCGATGGCGCTGCTGGATTTCACGCTGTTGCGCAGCATGAACTTCTGAATCTTGCCGGTCGATGTTTTGGGCAAGGTGCCAAACACCACTTTCTTGGGCACCTTGAAACGTGCCAGCAAGGTTTTGCAATGGGCGATGATGTCTTCTTCTGTGGTCTGCGCTTCGGGTTTCAATTCCACAAAGGCACAAGGCACCTCGCCCCACTTGGGGTCGGGCAAGGCCACCACGGCGGCCAGCATCACGGCCGCATGGCGGCACAGGGCATCTTCGACCTCGATGGAGGAAATGTTTTCGCCGCCGGAGATGATGATGTCCTTGCTGCGGTCCTTGATCTTCACATACCCGTCCGGATGGGTCACGGCCAGGTCGCCCGTGTGGAACCAGCCACCGGCAAAGGCCTCTTGCGTGGCTTGCGGGTTCTTGAGGTAGCCCTTCATCACGATGTTGCCGCGGAAGAAAATTTCTCCCATGGTCTCGCCATCCGCAGGCACGGGTTGCATCGTCTCGGGGTTCAGCACTTTGACCGCCTGTTGCAGCGGGTAGGCCACACCTTGGCGGCCGTTCAACATGGCCCGCTCCTCGGCCGAGCGCTCGGCCCAGTCTTCTTGCTTGGCGCAAACGGCGGCCGGGCCATAGACCTCGGTCAGGCCATAGACATGGGTGATGTCGATGTTGGCCTTCTCGCAGCCTTCAATCACGGCCGCCGGCGGCGCGGCGCCGGCAATCAGCCCTTGCACGGTGTGCGTGATGCCTTCGCGCAGGGCCACTGGGGCATGGATCAGCATGCTGTAGACAATGGGCGCGCCGCACATGTGGGTGATGTGGTGCTCGCGAATCAGCGGGAAGATCAGGGCGGGGTCGACGCGGCGCAGGCACACGCTGGTGCCCGCATTCAAGGCCATGGTCCAGGGGAAGCACCCGCCATTGCAGTGGAACATGGGCAGCGTCCACAAATAAGTGGTGTGCTGCGGCATGCCCCAGGTGATGATGTTGCTGGTGGCATTGAGGTAGGCGCCGCGGTGGTGGGTCACCACGCCCTTGGGGTTGCCGGTTGTGCCGCTGGTGTAGTTCAGCGCAATGGCGTCCCACTCATCGTTGGGCAACGACCAGACAAACTGAGGGTCACCTTGTGCCAGAAAAGCTTCGTAAGTGATCGCGCCGACGGCCGCGCCAGCCGGGGCTTCGTCGTCTTCAACTTCGATCACCAAGGGTTTGTGCTCACCCAGCAGGCTCAGCGCTTTGTTGACCACCGCAGAAAACTCGCGGTCGGTGAGCAAGACCTTGGCTTCGCCGTGTTGCAGCATGAAGGCGATGGCTTCGGCGTCAAGCCGGGTGTTCAAGGTGTTGAGCACGGCACCGGCCATGGGCACGCCAAAGTGGGCCTCGTACATGGCCGGCACATTGGGCAGCATCACCGCCACCGTGTCGCCTTGGCCCACGCCGCGCTGAGCCAAGGCGCTGGCCAAACGGCGGCAGCGGTCATAGGTTTGGGCCCAGGTTTGGCGGTGCGGGCCGTAGATCAGCGCCAGCCGGCTGGGATACACCTGCGCGCTGCGCTCCAGAAAACTCAGGGGCGACAAGGGCACGTAATTGGCTGCATTCTTGTCCAGGTGCAGGTCGTACATGGAAGGCTTGCGCATGGCGGCTCCTGTGGTCAATGGCCGGTGAAACGTGCGGGGCGACGCTCGACAAACGAGCGCACGCCTTCGGCGGCATCGTCGGTGGCCGACAGGCGTTGCTGAACGCTGATGAACTCTTGCATCGCCACCACCGGGCCGTGCTCCACCGCCTTCAGGGCATTCTGGCGTGTGGCCACCACCGCTTGCGGCGCTTGCTCGGCAATGGCTTGCGCGATCTTCAGCGCTTCGGCCAGTTGTTGACCCGCCGGCACCACTTTTTGCACAAAGTTCAAACGCAGGGCCTCGGCCGAGCCAAATTCGTCGCCGGTCAGCAGGTGCAGCAAGGCATTGCCCAGCCCGGCGCGCTCGGCCATGCGCAAGGTCGCGCCACCGGTGGCCATGATGCCGCGCTTGACCTCGAGTTGCGAGAAGCGGCAGTTGTCCGCGGCCACCACGATGTCGGCGGCCAGCATCAACTCGATGCCTAAGGTGTAGGTGATGCCTTGCACCGCCGTCACCATGGGTTTGACGCGGCGGCGGTAGCCTTCCATGGCCAGATTCAAGGGGTCCACCAGGCCCAGCGGAACGGCTTTTTCGCCGCGCTTCATCAGCGGGGCAATCGTGGGCAGGTCCAGCCCCGCGGTGAAGTGGTCGCCCAGCGCGTGCAACACCCCCACGCGCAAGCTGGGGTCGTCGTCCAGCCGGGTGTAGGCCTCGCCGAGTTCGCGAAACATTTTGGGGGTGAAGCCATTGCGTTTGGCGACGCGGTCAATGCCAATCAACAGCACCGTGCCCTGCACCTCACACACCATCCGGCCTTCTGCGTTGTCGCTCATCTTTGGTCTCCTCAAGCTGCGGCTCTGCTGGCCGCTGGGGTTTCAACGGTAGTGGTAGACGCCTTGGCCACTCTTGCGGCCCAGGCGGCCTGCGGCCACCATCTCTTTGAGCAGCGGGCAAGGGCGGTATTTGCTGTCGCCAAACTGCTCCAGGTACACCTCCATCACGGCCAGGCACACGTCCAGGCCAATCATGTCGGCCAGGGCCAGCGGGCCGATGGGCTGGTTGCAGCCCAGGCGCATGCCAGCGTCGATGTCGTCGGGCGAGGCCAGGCCTTCTGCCAGCACGAAGAAGGCTTCGTTGATCATGGGCACCAGAATGCGGTTGACCACAAAGCCGGGGGCGTTCTTGACGGTGATGGGCGACTTGCCCAGGCGCTTGGCCAGCGCTTGCACGGTGGCGTGGGTGTCGTCGCTGGTTTGCAGCCCGCGGATGATTTCCACCAGCGCCATCAGGGGCACGGGGTTGAAGAAGTGCATGCCGATGAAGCGGTCGGCGCGCTGGGTGACCGCCGCCAGTTGCGTGATCGAGATCGACGAGGTGTTGGAGGCCAGGATGACCTCGGGAGCCAGCAAGGCGTCGAGTTGTTGGATGATCTTGATTTTGAGCGCGTGGTTTTCGGTGGCGGCTTCAATCACCAGGTCGGCGCTTTTCAGGTCTTCGTACTGGGTGCTGGTGCGAATGCGGGCCAGGGCGGCGTCTTTGTCGGCTTGGGAAATCTTGTCCTTCTTCAGCAAGCGCTCCAGGCTGCTGTCCACGCTGGCCAGGCCCTTGGCGACCGCCGCTTCGGCGATGTCCACCATCACCACGCGAACGCCGGCCACGGCGCAGGCTTGCGCAATGCCACTGCCCATCGTGCCGGCGCCAATGATGCCCACGGTTTGAATGCTCATCTCAAAGTTCCTTTCGAAGCGTGATCTCGGTCAAAAAGACAATGGTACAGGCGCTGGCTTGCGCGCAACCAACAAAAAGCGGTTTGCGGCCGGCCTGTGCGACAGTTTTGACCCAGCGCAATCGCCATAATCCAGCCTATGGACAAACTCAAAGCCTTTGAGACCTTTGTCACTGTCGCACAAAAGGGCAGTTTGACCGCGGCCGCCAAGGCAGAAGGGGTGGCGCCTGCCATCATGGGGCGCCGTCTGGACAGCCTGGAAGAGCATCTGGGCGTCAAGTTGCTGGTGCGCACCACCCGGCGCCTGAGCCTCACACAGGAAGGCAGCGCCTTTCTTGAGGACTGTTTGCGCCTGTTGGCCGACGTGGCCAGCGCCGAGGCCAGTGTCAGTGCCGGTGGCGTGCAAGCCAGCGGCCATTTGCGGATCACGGCGCCAGCGGGGTTTGGGCGGCGCCATGTGGCGCCTTTGCTGCCCCGCTTTCGCGAGGAGCATCCCAAGGTCACTTTGTCCCTGAATTTGAGCGATCGGGTGGTCGATGTGGCCGCCGAGGGCTTTGACTGTGCGGTGCGCGTCGGCGACCTGCCCGACTCCTCCTTGGTCAGCGTGCGGCTGGCGGACAACCGTCGCTTGTGCGTGGCCACGCCGGCCTACTTGGCACGGCACGGCACGCCGTCGCACCCGTCCGATTTGATGCGACATGCCTGCCTGACCCTGTCCAGCGACGCTTCCCAGACCCGCGGCTGGGCGTTCAGCTTGCCCGCCAGTGGTGCGGCCAGCCACGAAGTGATTCATTTGCGGCCCAGTGGCCCGTTGGACTGCTCCGATGGCCAGGTCTTGCACGCTTGGTGCCTGGCGGGCCAAGGCATTGCCTGGCGCAGCACCTGGGAAGTGGAAGAAGACATTGCCGCCGGCCGCCTGGTGCCGGTGCTCGAGGCGTTTGCCGCCCCGCCCAATGGCATTTACGCGGTGTTCCCTCAGCGCAAGCACCTGCCTTTGCGCTTGCGCCTGTGGCTGGACTACTTGAAGGCCCAGTACGCCCGTCCCGACTTTGGACTGAGCTGATGACACAGGCAAACGTCACGCTGTGTGCCGACGATTACGCCGTGCACGCCTGTGCCTCGCAAGGCATTGTGGCCTTGGCGCACCAGCAACGCCTGAGCGCCACCAGCGTGATGAGCCTCTCGCCCCGCTGGGCCGCCGACGCCCCCGCCTTGCGAGAGCTGAAGGGGCAGGTGTCGGTGGGCTTGCACCTGGACTGGACCAGCGACTTTGCCCACGCGGCCGGCCATGGCCAAAGCCTGGCGGCCATGATGTGGCGCGCGCTCTGGGATGATTTCGTCGCCGACGAAGTGCGCATCTGCATTGAGCGGCAGCTGGATGCCTTCGAGGCACATTGGCAAGCCCCGCCCGACCATGTGGATGGCCACCAGCACATCCAGCAATTTCAGGGCATCCGGGGTCCGCTGTTGAGCGTGCTGGCACAGCGCTATGGCAGCCAATTTCCTTGGCTTCGCGTCTCCCAGGTCGGGCAAGACGATGCCAAGGCCCGCATCATCAGCGCCTGGGGCGCGCGCGCCTTCTTGCACGCGGCGCAAGCCCAAAATGCACCCTGCCGTTTTCCGCTGCGCGGTGCCTACAACTTTGCTGGCGGTCGTGCGAGCTATGCCCGCCGCATGCAGGCCTGGCTGCGCGACGCAGCCCAGGATGGCGGGGTCATCATGTGTCACCCTGCGCAAGGTCAAGACCCCAGTGACCCCATCGGCGCGGCCCGCGCCTGGGAGTTTGAGTACCTGGCCAGCGACGACTTTGCGCATGACTTGCAACAAGCGCGCGTCACGCTTCATGCCGGCGTGTGACAGCGCGCCACTACACTCGCGCCATGCATTCTGAGGACTCCGAATCGTCACGTCGCACCGGCTGGGCTGTGTTGGCCTGCTTTGCCCTGTTGCTGGCGCTGGCGGCATTGCGCCCCTTGGCCGTTCCCGATGAAGGGCGCTATGGCGAAATTGGCCGCTGGATGTTGCAATCGGGCGATTGGCTGACGCCGCGCCTGAATGGCATTCCCTTTTTCCACAAGCCGCCCTACCTTTATTGGCTGGAGGCAACTGCGATGGCGTTGCTGGGGGTCCATGCTTGGGCCTTGCGTTGGGTACCCGCATTGCACGCGCTCTTGATGCTGGTGGTCATGTGGCAAGTGGCGCGCCGCTGGGGTGGCCCGGCCTTGGCGCACCGTGCCGTCTGGATGCTGGGCAGCAGCCTGGCGTTTCTCATGGGCGGGCAGTATGTCAACCACGACATGCTGGTGGCCAGCTGGATGAGCGTGGCGATTTTTTGCCTGGGCTGGTCATTCGAGCAAGGGCGCGAGCGACCGCATGTGGGCTGGGCTTTGAGTGGCGTCTTGGCCTGCGCTTTGGGAGTGTTGAGCAAAGGGCTCATCGGCTTGCTGTTGCCGGGTTTGGTGCTGGTGCTTTGGCTGACATTGACCTGGCAATGGCGAAAGGTGATCTCCTTTCCCTGGCTGCGCGGCATCGCCTTGTTCCTGGTCGTGGCCCTGCCCTGGTTTGTGTTGGCCCACCAGGCCCATCCGGACATGCTGGCCTACATGTTTGGCAAGCACCAGTTCGGGCGCTACACCGCCACCACCTTCAACAATGCACGGCCCTGGTGGTTTTATGGCCTGGCCGTGGTGGTGTTGATCGGCCCTTGGATTCTGTGGGTGTTGCACCTGGCTTGGCGAGAGTGTCGACCCAACGCAGCATTGACGGCGCTGCGAGCCGACATCGCGCAACGGCGTTTGATGCTGTTGTGCTGGGTCACCACGCTGGCCATTCTGGGCTTCTTCTCGATTCCCAACTCCAAGTTGCTTGGGTACGCCCTGCCGGTGTTGCCGGCGCTGGCTTTGCTGGCCGCTTGGGGTTGGCAAGTGGGCATGGCCGGCAA
>CAINMN010000289.1 GCA_903850735.1 uncultured Burkholderiales bacterium
CCAGGTGCTGGCGGTGTGCAATTGCCGCCTGGCGCGGAAGGCGTTCAAGCGCCCCCTGGCTCGGGTGAAGATGAGCCCTTGCGGGCCATGGGCGATGGCGACACCTCTGACGCGCCCAAGACCGAACCGGTGCCCGAGAGCTTCTACACCGGCTTTGCCGTGACCTGTGGCGCGATGCTGCTGCTCTTGCTCTGGTACTACCGCAACTTTGACGCAGAACAGTTTGAAATTCTGGATATGCTGGTGAAGTCGGTGATGCCCTTGGGCGTGCTGACGCTGGTCGTGCTGGGCGTCATTTTGTTCGGCATCACCACGGCCACGGAATCTGCGGCGGTGGGTGCAGCCGGGGCCTTCCTGATGGCCTGGGCCGCGGGCACGCTGAACTTTGAGCGCATCAAGGAAGCCGTGTTCCTGACCGCCAAGACCACCGCCATGGTCTGCTGGCTGTTCGTGGGCTCGGCCTTGTTCTCGGCGGTGTTTGCCATTTTGGGTGGCCAGCGCCTGGTGGAAGAGTGGGTGATGGCCATGAACCTCTCGCCCATCCAGTTCCTGCTGCTGTCGCAAGCCATCATTTTTGTGCTGGGCTGGCCGCTGGAGTGGACCGAGATCATTGTGATCTTTGTGCCCATCTTCCTGCCGCTGTTGGCGCACTTCCAGATCGATCCCATGCTGTGGGGCGTGCTGGTGTTCGTGAACTTGCAAGCCGCCTTCCTGTCGCCGCCGGTGGCCATGTCGGCCTTCTACCTCAAGGGTGTCTCGCCACCGCATGTGACGATCAACCAGATCTTCGCAGGCATGATGCCCTACATGTTCATCGTCATCGTCTGCATGGTGCTGATGTACATCTGGCCGCAACTGACCTTGTGGTTGCCCAACTACCTGTACGGCAAGTAAGCCAGGCCTGACCTGCGAAAAAGCCCGCATCGCGAACCGATGCGGGCTTTTTTTCTGGCCGTCGCGGGGTTGGCATCCTGAAAGATATTGCCCTAGAATTGACGTTTACGTAAACGTCAACCAATCCAATGCCTGTCTAATGAGGATGGGCGCATGCGCGCTGACGTCGCAGGAGACTTTGAGATGACCGATTTGTCCGCTGAATACCAAGCCTTGGCCAACTACCGCCCGACGAACAAGGTGCGCTTTGTGACCGCCGCCAGTTTGTTCGATGGCCATGATGCCGCGATCAACATCATGCGACGCATTCTGCAAAGCATGGGCGCGGAGGTGATTCACCTGGGACACAACCGCTCGGTGGACGATGTGGTGACCGCAGCGCTGCAAGAGGACGTGCAAGGCATCGCCATCAGCTCCTACCAGGGCGGCCATGTGGAATATTTCAAATACATGGTGGACTTGCTGCGCGCGCGTGGCGGCAGCCACATCCAGGTGTTTGGCGGCGGCGGTGGCGTGATCGTGCCGGCTGAAATTCGGGAGCTGCACGATTACGGCGTGGCCCGCATTTACAGCCCCGAAGATGGTCAGCGCATGGGCCTGCAAGGCATGATCGGCGAGATGATCATGCGCTGCGACCAGAACCTGAGCGCGCACGCCCCGACAAACTTGAAAGCCATTCAAGGCCATGAAGAGCTGGCCTGGCGTGCCCTCGCCCAGTTGATCACCGCTTTGGAAAACGGCGAAGCCGATGCCGGCTTGGTGAAGTCGGTGCGCGAACAAGCGGCCAAGACCCAGGTGCCCGTGCTCGGCATCACCGGCACCGGCGGCGCTGGCAAATCGTCACTCACCGACGAGCTGGTGCGGCGTCTGCGCTTGGACCAGGAAGACGCTTTGCGCGTGGCGGTCATTTCCATCGACCCTTCGCGGCGCAAAAGTGGTGGCGCGTTGCTGGGTGACCGCATCCGCATGAACGCGATCGGCCCCTGGCGCCAGGGCTCGCGGGTGTTCATGCGCTCGCTGGCCACGCGTGACTTTGGCAGCGAGATCAGCGCCGCCCTGCCCGATGTGGTGGCCGCCGCGAAATGTGCCGGCTTTGACCTGGTCATCGTGGAAACCTCCGGCATTGGCCAAGGCGATGCGGCCATCGTGCCGCATGTGGACGTTCCCATGTATGTGATGACGCCCGAGTTCGGCGCGGCCAGCCAGTTGGAAAAAATCGACATGCTGGATTTCGCCGAGTTTGTGGCCATCAACAAATTCGACCGCAAAGGCGCGAGCGACGCGCTGCGCGATGTGGCCAAGCAAGTGCAGCGCAACAAAGAAGCCTGGAGCGTGCCCACCGAACACATGCCGGTGTTTGGCACCATGGCCTCGCGCTTCAACGACGATGGCGTGACCGCCCTTTACCAATCGCTCAAGCCGCGCCTGGCGGCACTGGGCCTGAAGCTCAAGCCGGGCCAACTGCCTGAGCTGAAGGTGCGCCACAGCACCCACCAGTCATCGATCGTGCCCGCCAGCCGCACGCGCTACTTGGCCGAAATCAGCGACACCGTGCGTGGCTACAAAAAGCGGGTGCGCGAGCAAGCTCAATTGGCGCGCGAGATTCAACAACTGCGCGCTGCAGCACAAATGTTGCAAGTGTCCAAGCCGGACCGCGCACGCGCAGCCGAAGCGGCCATCGACCTGGCCGTGTCGCGTGAGCAGTATTTGGGCGCGGTGGAGCGCAAGCTGCTGGCCCAGTGGAACGACATGCAAAAAGCCTATGCAGGCGACGAGTATGTGGTGAAGATTCGCGACAAAGAAATTCGCACCGCCCTGACCACGGTCACCTTGAGTGGCACCAAAATTCGCAAAGTGGCCTTGCCGCAGTACGAAGACGATGGCGAGCGCCTCAAATGGCTGATGCTGGAAAACGTGCCCGGCAGCTACCCCTTCACCGCCGGCACCTTCGCGTTCAAGCGCGAAAACGAAGACCCGACCCGCATGTTCGCAGGGGAAGGCGATGCCTTCCGTACCAACCGCCGCTTCAAGCTGTTGTCCGAAGGCATGCCGGCCAAGCGATTGTCCACGGCCTTTGACTCGGTCACGCTGTACGGCCACGAGCCCGATGAGCGCCCTGACATTTACGGCAAGGTGGGCAACTCGGGGGTGAGCATTGCCACGCTGGACGACATGAAGGTGTTGTACAGCGGCTTTGACTTGTGCGACCCCGCCACCAGCGTGTCCATGACCATCAATGGCCCGGCACCGACCATCCTGGCCATGTTCATGAACACCGCGCTGGATCAGAACATTGAGAAGTTCGAAAAAGAAAACGGCCGCCAACCTACCGACACCGAGATCGCCAAAATTCGCGCCTGGGTGCTGGAGAATGTGCGCGGCACAGTGCAAGCCGACATCCTGAAAGAAGACCAAGGCCAGAACACCTGCCTGTTCTCCACCGAATTCAGCCTGAAGGTGATGGGCGACATCGCCGAGTATTTCGTGCACCACAAGGTGCGCAATTTCTACAGCGTGTCCATCAGCGGCTACCACATTGCCGAGGCGGGCGCGAACCCGATCTCTCAATTGGCGTTCACCTTGTCCAATGGGTTCACCTTTGTCGAGGCCTACCTGGCGCGGGGCATGCACATCGATGACTTCGCTCCGAACCTGAGCTTCTTTTTCAGCAACGGCATGGACCCAGAGTACACCGTGCTGGGCCGGGTTGCCCGGCGGATCTGGGCCACGGCCTTGCGCGACCGCTATGGCGCGAACGACCGTTCACAGAAGCTCAAGTACCACGTCCAGACCAGCGGTCGCAGCCTCCACGCGCAGGAGATCGCCTTCAACGACATCCGGACCACCTTGCAGGCCCTGATCGCGATCTACGACAACTGCAACTCACTGCACACCAACGCCTACGACGAAGCCATCACCACCCCCACGGAAGAGAGCGTTCGCCGTGCGATGGCCATCCAGCTCATCATCAACCGGGAGTGGGGCCTCGCGCGCAACGAGAACCCGAACCAGGGGGCCTTCATCATTGATGAGCTGACGGAACTGGTGGAAGAGGCCGTACTGTCGGAGTTCGAGCGCATCGCTGAGCGCGGTGGAGTGTTGGGCGCCATGGAGACCGGCTACCAGCGCGGCAAGATCCAGGAAGAGAGCATGCATTACGAGATGCTCAAGCACACGGGCGAGCTGCCCATCATTGGCGTCAACACCTTCCGCAATCCGCAAGGCGATCCGGTGCCCGAGAGCATCGAATTAGCACGCTCGACGGAGGACGAGAAGCAAAGCCAGCTCGCGCGACTTCAAACCTTCCAGAAGGCCCACGCCGACGAGGCGGCCCTCCTGCTGGAGCAGTTGAAGCTGGCGGTGCTCGAGAACCGCAATGTCTTTGAGGTGCTGATGCGAGCAGTAAGAGTCTGCAGCCTGGGTCAGATCACGAACACCCTGTTCGAGGTGGGCGGCCAGTACCGGCGCAGCATGTAGGCGTGGTTCGGGGACTGTCCTGGGTCCAGGGTCTGGTTCAGCCCGCTTGGCGACTTGCCGATAAGGTGGCATGCTCACTCGCATGTCTCTAGATCAGCCTGATCGGTCTGCGCAGCTACTCACCGCAGCTCCCACTACGTTGGAAGGATGGGTGCGGGAGTTTGAGCCTGCTCAACTCCCTGTACTGGGGCGTAGCGTTTTCGAGGTTGAAGACTGGCGATCCAACGAAGACCAGGCGGACGCCCACTTGTTGGCGGAGTTTGTGTCGCGCGACCCGTTGATGACCTTGAAGCTGTTCGACCACCTGGCCAGGATGCGTCCGGGCCGTGAGGACAGCATCCCGGAGACGGTGATCGGGTGCTTACTGATGCTCGGCATTCCACCCTTTTTCCTGCACTTCGCTCAACTTCTCACGGTCGATGAGCATCTGGACGGCCATCCGGAGGCCTTAGAGGGTCTGAATGGTGTCTTGGAACGCTCACGGCGAGCAGCAGACTTTGCGCTCGGCTTTGCGGTCCACCGCATGGATCATGACGCGCAACTGATCTACAGCGCTGCGTTACTGCACGACGTAGCCGAGATGCTGTTGTGGCTCAGGGCGCCAGCGCTTGCAGCCGAGATCGCTCGGAGACAGGCCTTGGATCCTCAGCTGCGTTCAATAGAAGCGCAGCGGACAGTGCTGCATGTGTCCCTTCCCCAACTGCAGAAGGACCTGATGGCCCGCTGGCATTTGCCCGAAGCGTTGACTGCCTTGATGGACGCAACAGCATCAGTGGGCTCAGCCCAAGCCCGCAACGTCGAACTGGCCACCCGGCTGGCGAGGCACAGCCAGATCAGCTGGGACAATCCCGCCATTCCAGACGACATCCGTGACATCGCCGATTTCCTGCAGATTGGTATCGAACCTGCGCGCCATTTGGTCATGGAAATCGACAGCTGAGCCCGACGCCCTGCAGCGGTCACTAAGCTGCGTCAGAAAGACAAAAGGCCCGCTTGAGCGGGCCTTTTGAGTTGGATATTAGCCTGACGATGTCCTACTTTCACACGGGAATCCGCACTATCATCGGCGCAGAGGCGTTTCACTGTCCTGTTCGGGATGGGAAGGAGTGGGACCACCTCGCTATGGTCATCAGGC
>CAINMN010000290.1 GCA_903850735.1 uncultured Burkholderiales bacterium
CCATGGGCTCCAATGTGAAGGCCACGTCGCTGCGGTTCCAGGCGCTGACCATCAGTTGACCTTGGTAGTCGCTGTCGATCAGTCCCACCAGGTTGCCCAGCACGATGCCGTGCTTGTGCCCCAGGCCAGAGCGTGGCAGGATCAGCGCCGCATAGCCCGGATCGGCCAGATGAATGGCGATCCCGGTGGGCACCAGTTGCCAGGCGTTGGGCTGCAGCGTCAGAGGCGCATCGAGGCAAGCACGCAAGTCCAAGCCCGCGCTGCCCGGCGTCGCATACTGAGGCAATTGATCCACCATGCGGGGATCGAGAATTTTCACGTCCAGTTTCATCTGAAATCCTTGGGTCAGGCCGCGAGCCTTCGGGCAATGTCTTGCACCAGCAAGCGCGCCAGCTCTAGCTTGCTGGCATGCGGCAATTCTTTGGCACCTTGGGCGTCCACCAGCAACAAGGCGTTATCGTCTTGCCCAAAGGTGGCGGGACCGATGTTGCCCACCAGCAAAGGAACGCCCTTGCGCTCGCGCTTGGCCTTGGCATGGTTCAACAGGTCATGGCTTTCCGCCGCAAAGCCCACACAAAAAAGCGCCCCGCTTTGTGCCCGCTCAGACTGCGCCACACCGGCCAAGATGTCGGGGTTCTCGGTGAAGCGCAAGGCCGGGGTCTGCCCCGAGCCGTCTTTCTTGATTTTTTGATCGGCCGCCTGGTCAGGCCGCCAGTCGGCCACGGCAGCCGTGGCGACAAACACTTGGGCGCCAGCCACCCCCGCCATCACGGCCTCTTGCATCTCTCTGGCCGAGCGCACATTGACACGTTGCACGCCGCGTGGCGTGGCCAAGCTGACGGGGCCAGCCACCAGGGTGACCTGGGCGCCGGCTTCCCTGGCCGCGCGCGCGATGGCAAATCCCATCTTGCCGCTGGACAAGTTGGTGATGCCGCGCACCGGGTCAATCGCCTCATAGGTGGGCCCGGCCGACACCAAAACCGAGCGGCCCTGCAAAACCTTGGGCTGAAAATAAGCGATCAGGTCTTCCAAAATTTCCTCGGGCTCGAGCATGCGCCCGTCGCCCACCTCGCCACAGGCCTGGTCCCCTTGCCCCACATCCAGCACATGCGTGCCATCCGCGTGCAACTGCGCCACATTGCGCTGGGTGGCCGGATGGGCCCACATCTCGCGGTTCATGGCCGGCGCCAGCAGCAAGGGCACTTTGTCGATGGGGCGCGCCAGGCACATCAGGCTGAGCAAATCATCGGCGCGGCCGTGCAAGAGCTTGGCCATGAAGTCGGCACTGGCGGGCGCCACCAAAATCGCGTCCGCTTCCCGTCCCAGATTGATGTGGGCCATGTTGTTGGGCTCACGGGCGTCCCATTGGGAAACGTAGACCGGCCGGTTGGAGAGGGCCTGCATCGTCACGGGCGTCATAAATTGGCTGGCTGCCTCGGTCATGACCACCTGCACCGTGGCGCCGGCTTTGACCAAGGCACGGCACAGTTCGGCCGCCTTATAGCAGGCAATTCCACCGCTGAGACCCAAAACAATGTGTTTTTCAGACAAATTCGTCATGCGTCGGAATGTAGCAGAGCGCCTATAATTTCGCTTTACCACCTACCGGGAGCTGGCCTCCCGAATCGGCATGACCAAATTCGTTTTCGTCACCGGCGGTGTGGTGTCCTCCCTTGGCAAGGGAATCGCCTCAGCCTCCCTCGCAGCGATTCTTGAATCGCGGGGCCTCAAAGTCACCCTGATCAAGCTCGACCCCTACATCAACGTAGATCCTGGCACCATGTCGCCGTTCCAGCAC
>CAINMN010000291.1 GCA_903850735.1 uncultured Burkholderiales bacterium
CATCAAGCGCATCAGCAACGACAACCTGCGCCAAAAATTTGTGGATGCCACCGTGCCGCAAGCCAAAGTATTGGGCGTCACCTTGCCCGACCCCGACCTGAAGTGGAATGAAGAGCGCCAACAGCACGACTATGGCGCCATCGACTGGGACGAGTTCTGGGCCACGGTGAATGGCGAGGGGCCCTGCAACAAAGAGCGCCTGGCCACCCGCGTCAAAGCCTGGAACGACGGCCAATGGGTGCGCGACGCCGCGCTGGCCCATGCCCGCAAACAACAGGAACGCACCCTGAAGGAGGCCGCATGACCACCCCCGCTTTGAAAGAATGGCCCCTGTGGGAAGTCTTTGTGCGCAGCAAGCAAGGCCTGGAACACAAACACTGCGGCAGTCTGCATGCCAGCGATGCGCAACACGCCTTGCAAATGGCCCGTGACGTCTACACCCGCCGCCAGGAAGGCGTGAGCATTTGGGTCGTGCCCTCGGCCACCATCACGGCCAGCGCGCCCGATGACAAGGGGGAGTTTTTCGAGCCGGCAAGCGACAAGATTTACCGCCACCCCACCTTCTACGAGATTCCCGACGAAGTGGGGCACATGTGATGACCACGGCCACACCTGCAGCCACCGCCTCGGTCGACTATTTGTTGCACCTGGCCGACAACGCCTTGGTGCTGGGCCAGCGCAATGCCGAATGGTGCGGCCATGGCCCC
This sequence comes from uncultured Burkholderiales bacterium, assembly GCA_903850735.1. Classification (GTDB taxonomy): domain Bacteria; phylum Pseudomonadota; class Gammaproteobacteria; order Burkholderiales; family Burkholderiaceae_C; genus Limnohabitans. Next base: position 708 of record CAINMN010000291.1, read on the forward strand.
ATCCTCGAGGAAGACATTGCCATGGCCAACATCAGCCTGGACCTGATCGGTCAGGCGCGTTTGCTGTACCAAGCGGCGGCCGAACAGATGGGCGCGGGGACCACCGAAGACCGACTGGCGTATTTCCGTGATGTGCCCGAGTTTCGCAACTACACCCTGCTGGAATTGCCCCACAGCCCGCCCCTGGCCGGGACCGCGGCGTCCGATCGCGATTACGCCACCACCATCGTGCGCAACTTCCTGTACAGCGCCTTGATGGTCATGGTCTGGGAAAGCTTGCAACAGTCGCGCGACAGCCAACTGGCGGCCATCGCCGCCAAGTCGCTCAAAGAAGTGCGCTACCACTTGCGCCATGCCCGCGACTGGCTGATCCGCATGGGCGACGGCACGGACGAGTCGCAGGCTCGCGCGCAGTCGGCCCTGAATCACCTGATGCCCTACACCCAAGAATTTTGGACCGCATCTGCTTTTGAGCAAGCAGCCCAGAGCGATGGCACGGGCTTGGACATGGCCGGCCTGCAAGCCGATTGGCTGGCCTTGGTGCAAGACGGCGTGGCCGAAGCGCAATTGCAAACACCCCCCAGCAAAGGCTTCGTCCCCACGGGCAAGCTCGGCGTGCACTCGGAGCATCTGGGCTTTCTCTTGGCCGAAATGCAAGGCCTGGCGCGCGCGCACCCGCAAGCCAACTGGTAAGGGCACAGCATGACCGGCCCGAGCACGCCAGAGATTCCCGCCGAGTTGCAAGCGGTGTGGCAAGCCCTGGAGGTGCTGGCCGACCCGGAAATTCCGGTGGTCAGCTTGCGCGAGTTGGGCATCCTGCGCGGCATTCGCCAGACGGACGCTGGGCTGGAAGTGGTCATCACGCCGACCTACAGCGGTTGCCCCGCCATGGGCCAGATCGAGGACGATGTTCGTGCGCTCCTGCAACAACAAGGTTGGGACGCCAAGGTCGTGACA
>CAINMN010000292.1 GCA_903850735.1 uncultured Burkholderiales bacterium
GCCCAAGAAATTGGCCTGCCCGTGGTGGTCAAACCGCGCGACGGCAACCAGGGCAAAGGTGTGACCGTCAACGTCAGCACCCAAGAAGACATTGCTGCAGCCTATGACAACGCCGCCCGCTTTCGCGATGACGTCATGGTGGAACGCTACCTGCCCGGCAGTGACTACCGCTTGCTGGTGGTCGGCGAGCGGCTGGTCGCCGCTGCGCGCCGCGAGCCCCCGCTGGTGACGGGCGACGGCCGACACACGGTTCGCCAATTGGTGGAGCGCGTCAATGCCGACCCCCGCCGTGGCGATGGCCACGCGACCTCGCTCACCAAAATTCGTTTCGACGAAGTGGCCCTGGCCCGCCTCAAAGAGCAAGGCTACGACGCAGAGAGCGTGCCGGCCAAAGGCGCCCGCGTCATCCTGCGCAACAACGCCAACTTGTCGACCGGTGGCACAGCCACCGACGTGACCGACGATGTGCATCCCGAGGTTGCTGCCCGCGCCATTGCGGCTGCACAAATGGTGGGTCTGGACATTTGCGGCGTGGACGTGGTCTGCGAAAGCGTGCTGCGTCCCCTGGAAGAGCAAAGTGGCGGCATTGTGGAAGTCAACGCAGCCCCAGGCCTGCGCATGCACCTGAACCCCTCGTTCGGCAAAGGCCGCGATGTGGGCGAAGCCGTTGTGCAACTGATGTTCCCCAAAGGCGATGACGGCCGCATCCCGGTCATCGCAGTCACCGGCACCAATGGCAAGACCACCACCGTGCGCCTGACCTCGCATTTGCTGCGCAGCCATGGCTTGCGCGTGGGCATGACCAACACCGATGGCGTCTACATCAATGGCCGCCAAATCGACAGCGGCGACTGCAGCGGACCGCGCAGCGCACGCAATGTGCTGATGCACCCCGACGTGGACGCGGCCGTGCTGGAAACAGCGCGTGGCGGCATGCTGCGCGAGGGTCTGGCCTTCGACCGCTGCCAGGTGGCGGTGGTCACCAACATTGGCATGGGAGACCATCTCGGCCTGAACTACATCACCACCGTGGAAGACCTGGCGGTGCTCAAGCGCGTGATTGTGCAAAACGTGGCCAAGAGCGGCATGGCGGTGTTGAATGCCGCCGACCCCATCGTGTCGGCCATGGCGGCCAACTGCCCGGGCCAGGTCACGTTCTTTGCCTTCGATTCGCACCACCCAGTGATTGCCACCCACCGCGCACAAGGCAAACGCGTGCTGTTCGTCGAAGACGATCAAATCGTGGCCATGCAAGGCAGCATGCAAGTGCGCATCCCCTTGTCCGAGGTGCCTGTCACCCGCAGTGGCGCCATCACCTTCCAGATCGAAAATGCCATGGCCTCCATCGCGGCGGCCTGGGCGGTCGGCGTGCCCTGGGAAGTCATATGCAAGGGCCTGGCCACCTTCGTGAGCGATGCGCAAGCCGTGCCGGGTCGCTTCAATGTGTTCGATTTCCGCGGCGCCACCGTCATCGCCGATTACGGCCACAACCCCGACGCCATCAAGGCCCTGGTGCAAGCCGTGACCAACCTGCCCGCACAACGGCGCAGCGTGGTCATCAGCGGCGCGGGCGATCGCCGGGATGACGACATCCGCGAACAAACCCGCATCATTGGCGATGCCTTTGACGAAGTGGTGCTCTACCAAGACGCCTGCCAACGCGGTCGCGTCGATGGCGAAGTGCTGGGCCTGCTGCGTCAAGGCCTGGAAGGCGCCCAGCGCACCAGCAAAGTGGATGAAATTTATGGCGAATTCAAGGCCATCGATGAAGCCATGGACCGCCTGAAGTCAGGCGATTTGTGCCTGATCCTCATTGACCAAGTCGACGAGGCGCTGGCCCACATCATGCGTCGCGTCAACACCAGCGTCACCAGCGCTTGAGCGCTCAGGGTTCTGGCGCCATGACGTGGTGCCAGAACCGTTGTCGTTGCGCCCGCTCGCAACTCATCTGCTCGGGCGCATCGCTGCGCCAATGCGCTGCACCACACTGCGCACTCGTCACCCAGCGCGCCCGCACGGCCTCGTACCGCGCTTTCACTTCGGGCGCAGGATGCCCAAAACGATTGCGATAGCCTGCCTGCACCCAAGCCCAGGTGGGGCGCACGGCTTGCACGAAAGCAATGGAGGAAGACGTCAGGCTGCCATGGTGGGGCACCAGCAGCACATCGGCCTTCAGCGAGTCCACGCCTTGGGACAGCAAGCGCCTTTCCTGGGCCATTTCGATGTCAGCCACCAACAAGGCGCTGCGTCCTTGCGCCGAAATTTTGAGCACGCAGCTCAGCGCGTTGGGTTTGCGTTGTGTGGTGTAGTCCTCCAAGAAGGGATGCAAAAACTCAAAGCGCACGCCGTCCCACTGCCAGTGCTGGCCAGCCAGGCAGCGTTGGGAGTCACCTAAAGCGGACAAGTCGTGTTCCTGCGCAATGCCGCGCCAAATGCGCGCCTGCGGCTGCATCGCCCACACGGTGCGTGCGCCCCCTGTGTGGTCGCTGTCCTGGTGGCTCAGCACCAAGGCATCGAGCCGCTCATGGCCACTGCGCAGCATGGGCACGATCACACGCTGCCCTGCATCGGTCTCGCGGGAATAGCGCGGTCCGGTGTCGTACAACAAGGCATGGTGCGCCGTGCGCACCAACACCGCATTGCCTTGACCCACATCGGCCGCCAGCAATTCAAAGCTGCCGCTCGCAGGTCGCGGTGCTTGCCAGAAAAAACAAGGCAGCAACAAGGGCACACCCCACAAGCGGAACATCAGCGGCCCAGGCAGCACCAAGAGCAAAGCGCCCCACAAGCCCAAGGCGCTCAGCAGCCAGGGCGGTGTGGCCGTGTTCAGGGTGGCCCATGGCCAGGCTGCCAGCGGTGTCAACAGAGCCATCAAGAGGCTCAGCGAAGCCGCGCTCCACTCCCACAGCCAGGGCAGTGCCATGCCCAGCAAAGCCAGGGGCGTGACCCACAGGGTGATCACAGGAATGGCCACGGCATTGGCCAGCAGCCCGACCAGGGAGACTTGCTGAAAAAAAAGCAGGCACAAAGGGCTCAGCGTCACCGTCATCCACATTTGTTCGCGCCCCCACTGGCGCAGAAGCTGAGACAAACGGCCCCGCCCTTCCTCACCCGAGGTAGGCCTGCCCGAGCCACCAGCAAACAGCACAGCCACCGCCACATAGCTCAGCCAGAAACCCGGTTGCAAACACGCCAGCGGGTCGAGCGCCAACACGGACGCAAACACCACCAGCCACACCAAAGGGGTGGGCCATCGTCGCCCCCAAAATTGCAAGGCGCTGGTGAGGGTCAGCATCCAAATCGTGCGCTGGGCCGGCAAGCCCCATCCACTGAACAAGGCATAAGCCCAGGCGGCCAACAGGCCCACGCACAGGCCCGCCCAAGGCGCGGGCAGCCACAAGCTCCAGGGGCGCCCCATCACATCCGTGCGCCGCCACAGAAACACCACCCAGGCACGCAGCCACCACGCCAGCAAGGTGACGTGCAAACCTGAGATGCTGATCAAGTGGGCAATGCCCGTGGCACGAAAGACATCCCAATCGGAGCGCTCGATGCCGGTAGCGTCCCCCACCACCAAGCCGGACAGGATGCGGGCCCAGCGCGGCTCGCTCACGCGCTCGTGAATGCGATCGCGCATGCCTTGGCGCCATTGCGCCCACAGTGCTTGCGAGGTCAATGTCAGTCGCTGGGCAGCGCGGTCGTTCGGGCCGTTGCGAACCGACCCTGTGGCGCCTAGGCCCTGCTCCCAGGCCCAGCGCTCGAAATCAAACCCGCCAGGGTTCAGTTGACCATGCACTTGCTTGAGCCGCACCGACAAGGCCCAGCGCTCTCCTGCACGCAGGCTCAGCGGCAAACCCGTCTCACTGGCCATCCCTCGCCCATACCACCCCAGCAAAACACGTTGCGGCACGGCCAGGGACTCACCCGTGTCCTCGCGCCAGGCGGCCTCGACCTCGAAACGAAAACGCCAACTGTCCTCATGCTGTTGCGGCAAGTCGCTCACCACGCCATGCA
>CAINMN010000293.1 GCA_903850735.1 uncultured Burkholderiales bacterium
AACCACTGTTCCCATGACCTGGTCCATCATCGCCCGCGACACCCAAGGCCACTTTGGCGTGGCCATTGCCTCCAAATTCTTTGCCGTGGGCGCCTTGTGCGTGCACACCCGCCGCGGGGTGGGGGCGGTGGCCACCCAGGCCTTGATGAACCCCTTGTACGGCCCGGCTGGGCTCGATGCCTTGGTCCAGGGCCTGACGCCCAGCGCGGTGGTGGCCCAACTCACGGCGGCCGATGCCGGCCGTGACCAACGCCAATTGCATGTTCTGCCAGCCTATGGTGCGCCAGCGGCCCATACTGGTGCGGCCTGCATCGATTGGTGCGGCCACCTGTGCTTTGACGACTTCAGCGTGGCGGGCAATATGCTCGCAGGCCCCGAAGTGGTGCAAGAAACCGCCCGCGCCTACCAAGCCAGTGCCGGTCAACCCATGGCACGGCGTTTGCTGGCTGCCATGGCCGCTGGCGAAGCCGCTGGCGGCGACAAGCGTGGCAAACAAGGTGCCGCCTTGCGCATCCATGCCGACGAAGACCACCCCCAACTCGACCTGCGGGTCGATGACCATGAAGAGCCGATTGTGGAATTGCACCGCCTGTTTGAAAAAAGCCTGGAGCGCTACCAGCCCTTCATGGCCTGCCTGGCCGGTCGGCACGACCCGGTGGGCTTGATCGACCGCCAACACATCGAAGCGCGCGTCCAAGCCTTTCACGCCAACTTGGCCACATCACCCTTGCCCCATCCATGACCGCTTTGCTGGAAGTGCGCGGGCTGCGCACCTGCTTCACCACCGACGACGGTGAGTTTGCCGCCGTGGACGGGGTGGGCTTTGAAGTCCAGGCCGGTAAAACATTGGCCATCGTCGGCGAGTCGGGCTGCGGCAAAAGCGTCACCTCGCTGTCCATCATGGGTTTGGTCAGCGCACCCGCAGGGGCCATCCGTGCAGGCTCCATCCGCTTTGAAGGCCAAGAGCTGGTCGGGGCCAGCGACGAAACCCTGCAAAACCTGCGCGGCAACGGCATGGCCATGGTGTTTCAAGAGCCCATGACCTCGCTCAACCCAGCCTACACGGTGGGCGACCAAATCATGGAGGCCTTGCTGCGCCACCGGCCCATGGACCGCGCCCAAGCCCGGGCCCGGGCCTTGGAGATGCTGTCCCAAGTGCGCATCCCAGCCCCCGAACAACGTTTGCACGAGTACCCACACCAACTCTCTGGCGGCATGCGCCAGCGGGTGATGATCGCCATGGCCTTGGTGTGCCAACCGCGCTTGCTAATTGCTGACGAACCCACCAGTGCCCTGGACGTGACCATCCAGGCCCAAATTTTGGCCTTGATGGCGCAGTTGCAAAGCGACATGGGAACCGCCATCGTGCTGATCACCCACGATCTGGGGGTGGTGGCCGAGGTCGCCGATGAGGTGGTGGTGATGTACGCCGGCAAAGTGGTCGAACGCGCCCCAGTGCAGGCCTTGTTTGATACCCCCCAACACCCCTACACCGTGGGCCTGCTCGGCGCCATTCCGCGGTTGGACTTGGCGCAGCACCGGCTCGCATCGATCGAAGGCCAGGTGCCCAGCCCTTTGCAGCGACCAGCGGGTTGTGGCTTTGCACCTCGGTGTCCATTTGCACAAGAACGCTGCCACGCCCAGGCACCAGAGCTGCAAACCGTGGGGCTTGACCACACCAGCGCTTGTTGGCGCGCACCTCTCGACCCCTTGGCCTTGCT
>CAINMN010000294.1 GCA_903850735.1 uncultured Burkholderiales bacterium
CAAGAAAGGGCCTCGATACTTTGCTTTCGGCCCTGAGTCAATTGGATGCTTCTGTCCATTTGGCCATCGCGGGCCACACAGGACAAAAAGAACGCTATCAACGCATCGTGTCTCAGTTGGGACTGGGTCAACGCGTCCATTTTTTGGGGTCATTGCCTGACTTGACGCCGGCTTACTACTCCGCCGATCTGATGGCGCATCCCACGTTGGAGGACAGTTACGGGATGGTTGTGTTGGATGCCATGGCTCATCGATTGCCCGTGATTGTCAGCAATGCAGATTACTGTGGCATTTCACGCGAGTTGATGCACTTACACAATGCATTATTGCTGCACGACCCGCATGATTCGCAGGAACTGGCGGAGGCATTGCGGTCGCTTCTATCTTTTGACAAAGACACGCTGCATTGCTTAAAGACGCATGCTTATGAGTTTGCTGCCCTGCGTACTTGGCAGGTCGCCGCCATTCGGTACGAGGCACTCTACCAGAGCGCCGCTGCAGGTGAGGCATCATGAGCGACGGCAAGCCTCAACGTTGGTTGATTTTGTCTCATGCGTTCAACATGGATGGCAGAGCATCCAGTCAGACCATCACAGACAAGATCCCTCATTTGCGCGCTGCGGGCATTGAGGTCGTGGTGCTCAGTGGGGTGTCAGGTTTAAAAGATCCAATCGTTGAGCATCATCAACTTTGGCCTATCGGTCCGGCGGGCTTGAAGTTCGAGTTGCGACATGTTTTGCGACGCAGGTGGGGGCAAGCTTGGTCTTACCGGTTTTGGATGACATTGGCATCTATGTTTCTTTTGCCGGCGGTTGTTTTGGAAAAGCTATGGCGTCCTGTAGAAAGTTCTTGGTCTTGGTCGGTCAGCGCCTATTTCAAAGGCCGGTCACTTTGTCGGCAACAGAAATTTGACCTGATCTACTCCACTGGCGGGGCATTCGCCGCGCACTTGGCTGGATGTGCCTTGAAACGCCGCACGAGAATTCCTTGGCTTGCAGAGGTTCACGACCCGTTCGTTACCCCAGGAAAGCTGGTTGAATCAGCTCAGCAGCGCATGCAATGTGCCATCGAGAAGTTGATTTGCGACAAGGCTGACGTGGCTATTTGGTTTACCGAGCAAGCCCTTGCCAGCGCAAAAGCAAGGCACTCCCAGCTGGGAAGCCGGGGAAAATTTTTAATTCCCGGCATTGACAACCCTTTTCCCATGCGCGTGCCGCCACGCTCTGCTTCGAGCAAGCTTGTTCTCGGACATTTCGGCTCTTTGTCGACAACGCGTAACCTAGCGAGGGCGGTAGAGGCCTTTGAGTATTTGGGTTTGCACTTCCCGGAAATTCTTCAAGACCTTGAATTGCATGTTTACGGCGGCCCGTTAGATGAAATTTCTCAGTCGCGAATTCAGGCTTCCATCACGCGATCGCACTTCCAGCATTTTGGAAGGGTCGAGGCGGATCCGATTTCGGGAATCTCTGGGCGTCAGCGCATTCTCGCCAAGATGCGAAGCGTAGATGTCTTGCTGCTGGTCCACGGCGAAGAAGCTATTTGCGAAGAATACATTCCATCCAAGCTTTACGAGTACTTGTGGATGCAGCGGCCCATTTTGGCGCAAGTGCATCGCAACCCACAAATGGCTCGCATGCTCAAGGCCCTGCATCATCGGGTGGTTGAAACTGGCGTGGACTTGCGAGACAAAGACCGCTATGGCGTTGAAATTGCAGAGAATATCAAGGCCTATTGGGTGGAATGGAAGAATTCGAGCTTGCCTGATAGCGGTATCGCCAGCCCTTACACCACCGAATTGGCCGTGAACGCCCTGAGAGTTTTTGTGGGGGAGGCAGTTGCTGCCAGTCAACCCAAGTGCTGACTCAAGCCTCGTTTAGCCTGTATTTCTGAACTGCTCAAGATTGTTTTCAGCCTGGCTTCGTTCTCTTGGGTTTGTGAGCGGTCATTCTCCTCATGCCACAAATGAAACACGGCTGTCGCAAACCGGCCTTCCTTGTGCAAAACGCCTTGTCGAATCATGCGAACAGCAAGGTCAGCATCTTCGTGACCCCAACCATTGTAGGTTTCGTCGAAGCCGTTGACCTGATCGAAGTCATGTCGCCAGAGCCCCAAATTACAGGTTCTGGCCTGCTGCCAGCGGGTGGGTCTTTGCTTTCGCCAAATTTGTCCGGGGATGAAAAGTTTGGGTGACCAGCGATTGCATCCACCCACGAATGATTGCCATAACCACTGCCAAGTCGACCATGCATGAATGCCTGCTTCACTTGCGAGCACGTTTTCCGTCAAGCGTTCTGACAGCAAAATTCTATTGCCTGCGACAAACCAACCTTGCTCTGCTAGCCGTTGATGTTTCTCCACGAAATCTGATGGAACGATGCAATCTCCATCGAGGAAAATCAGGTAATCCGCATCCGATCGTGACACAGCCATGTTTCGAGCAGCTGCTGCTCGAAACCCCAGATCGGCTTGCCACGCATGTTGAAGAGGCAATTTCCCTTGAAACTCAGCAATGCATTCGGCCGTGCTTTGTGTGGACCCATCATCAGCAACCACAATTTGATCAGCGGGAACTGTCTGGCTCGCCAACGAGTTCAGTACCAATCTCAGGGCTTGCGGCCGGTTGTAAGTGGTGACGATGACGGCTGTTTTCATCGTGGTTTTGACTTGGCGTGCAGGTAAATCAGCTTCAAGTAGCGGTAATAGGTGCCTTCTGCATTGGATACCGCCAATATAAATCCTTCGCGACCGTCCAAAAAGCCCCTCTGGAGGAAGTAGGTCCTGAAAAAGGACCACATGCCATGGCCAATGGCTGAACCCAATGAGGCGGTTTTGCCTGCCGCCAACATTTTCAGCGCACCTTCTGTCGAGTAATGGTCGACTTTTTGCAGGACCTGATGGAGGTCCTGGAAGCTTTCGTGGCGTAACAGCCCTTGGAATGCGTGGGTCGGCCCTGAAAAGAGCAGTTTTTCATGAACGCGGTCCTCGGAGAAGTCGGCTTTGCCACGCCTGAAAAAACGACAAACAGGGTCCGGCCACCAGCCGGCGTGCTTGATCTCACGGCCGCAATAACTGGACAGCCTAGGTAATGTGCAGGCAGCGAAGGCGGGCGCGCTTTTCAAAAATTGTGCGATTTCCTGGCTGAGTTCTTCAGTGACATGTTCGTCTGCATCAATCGACAAGACCCAAGGGCAGGTGGCGTAGGACAGGGCACGATTTTTTTGGATGCCAAAGCCTGGCCAGTCTGTTTCCACCACCAGGGTGGCCCACTGGCGCGCGATGGTCTGAGTGCCATCGCTGCTGCCGCTGTCCACCACAATGATTTCTTGCGCCCATTGGACTGCGCGCAATGTGCGTTCCAATCGCGGTGCTTCATTCTTGGTGATCATAATCACGGAGACAGGCAGCGATCGGGGGGGCAGAGGCATGTCTTGAGTCGTTGGGCAGGGGGGCAAACACCCGAAAAAGAACATAGAGATGCTACCATATCGCACCTAGAAGGGGCGTGTTTGCGTCCCGTCACCTGGCTTTCAATGATCTCTCGACTGACTCGCCTTGTTTTTGGCCTGCTTGTCACACTTTGCTGTGGCTTGCCCAGTGCCTTCGCCCAATTCCGCGTCGACGTCTCCGGCGTCGGCCTGACGCAAGTCCCCATTGCCTTTGCGAACTTCCGCGACGAGCAAACTTCCCCTCAAAAGATCGCCGCCATTGTCCAGGCCGATCTGGAGCGCAGCGGCCAATTCCGCGGCTTGGCAGCAGGGCAGGTGCTGGATGAAACGTCGCGCCCGGACATCAGCGGCTTTCGCCAGAAGGGCGCTGATGCCCTTTTGACGGGGAGCGTGACCCGCCTGGCCGATGGTCGCTATGACGTTCGCTTCCGACTTTGGGACGTGGTCAAAAGCCAAGACCTGGGCGGCGCCAGTTATGCCGTGGTCACCGGCGATTTGCGGCTGGCAGCACACCGCATTGCCGACTTTGTGTACGAAAAGCTCACCGGCGAGCGCGGCGTGTTTTCCACACGCGTGGCCTATGTGACCAAGTCAGCCCAACGTTTCAGCCTCTGGATTGCCGATGCCGATGGCGAGAACGCCCAGGCCGCGCTGACCAGCCCCGAGCCCATCATTTCGCCCAGCTGGGCGCCCAACGGGCAACAACTGGCTTATGTGTCTTTCGAGTCCCGCAAGCCGGTGGTCTATGTGCATGATGTTTCCACGGGCAAGAGGCGTGTGCTGGCAAATTTCCGGGGCTCCAACAGCGCGCCCACCTGGTCACCCGACGGTCAGCGCTTGGCGGTGACCCTCAGCCGTGATGGCGGCTCCCAGATCTACCTGATTCCGGCCGCGGGCGGTGAGCCGCAACGCCTGACACAGTCCAACAGCATTGACACAGAACCGGTGTTTTCGCCTGATGGTTCCGCGATTTATTTTGTCAGTGATCGTGGCGGCTCCCCCCAGATTTACCGCATGCCGGCGCAGGGCGGACCCGTCCAACGGGTCACCTTCACGGGTAATTACAATATCTCTCCAAGTCTGAGTGCCGATGGCCGCTGGATGGCGTACATCTCCCGCGTGGGCGGGCAGTACAAGCTTCATGTGATGGACCTGAATGCCGACAAGGCCCAAGCCATCACGGAGACCTCTGCCGATGAGCGTCCCAGCTTTGCCCCCAATGGTCGCATGTTGATTTATGCCACCCAGGTACAAGGCCGCGAAGCCCTCATGACAACCACGCTGGACGGCCGAATCACGGCCCGTTTGGCGGGACAATCGGGTGACATTCGGGAGCCGCATTGGGGTCCCTTCCAAAATAAAATGAATTCAACCAAGGAAAACTGATGAAAAAATTTCTCCTCTCTTGTGCTGTGGTTTTGGCTTTGGCAGGCTGCTCTTCTGGCGTGAAGCTCAACGACGTGCCTGTGGAAGACAAAACCGGCACCACCGCCAGCACCAACGACGCGCCCAGCAGTGCGCAGTCTGGCGTGACCACGGTTCAAGCCGGCAAGGTGTCCAACATTGACCCAGGCCCCGCAGGCGTTGGCAAAGTGGTGTATTTCGACTTTGACAGCTTTGTCATCAAGGCCGAATCCCAGGCTCTGATCGAAGCCCATGCGCGCTACCTGCGTGCCGACAAAAACCGCCGTGTTTCCATTGAAGGCCATGCCGACGATCGCGGTGGTCGCGAGTACAACCTGGCGCTGGGCCAAAAGCGTTCCGAAGCGGTTCGCAAAGCGCTTGGCCTCTTGGGCGTGAGCGATGGCCAACTGGAGGCTGTGAGCTTTGGCAAGGAAAAGCCTGCTGTGCCTGGCAATGACGAGGCCGCTTACGCCAAGAACCGCCGCGCTGAATTCAACTACCGCTGAAGCCCTGAATGAAACGCTTTGCCTGGTGCTGGGTTGCCTTGAGTCTGTGGGGTCACCTGGGCGTGGCCCAGGCGGCCTTGTTCGAAGATGACGAGGCGCGCCGCGCCATCCTAGAGTTGCGCCAAATCAACCGTGCGTTTCAGGAACGCGTGGATCGCCAAGGCCAAGAGATCAAAGCTTTGTCAGATGACAACCAGCAACTGCGCCGCGGCCTCCTTGACTTCCAGGCGCAAATCGAAGCTTTGCGCGCCGAACTCTCCGGGATGCGGGGTGACAAAGAGGTCTTGCTCAAAGACCTGGCCGACACCCAGCGCCGTTTGAAGGACCAGGCACAAGTTGTTGAAGACCGCTTTCGCAAATTTGAGCCTTTGAACGTGACAGTCGATGGCATAGAGTTCCAAGCTGAACCGGCAGAAAAGCGTGAGTTTGACAATGCCCTGGCGGTCTTCCGAAAGGGCGATTTCACGCCGGCGGCCAATGCCTTCGCCGATTTCATTCGCCGCTACCCGCAAAGCGGCTACCTGCCGCAATCGCTTTTTTGGCTGGGCAATGCCCAATATGCCACCCGCGAATACAAGCTGGCCATCACCAATTTCCGCTCGCTGCTGAGCGTGGCCGCGCAACACCCCCGCGCCCCTGAGGCCTTGCTCTCGATTGCCAACTGCCAGGTGGAATTGAAAGAAACCAAAGCCGCGCGCAAGACGCTGGAAGATTTGGTCAAAGACTTTCCGCAATCCGAGGCTGCCGCTGCTGCCAAAGAGCGCTTGTCCCGGTTGAAATAATTTTCCGAGGAAATTTCATGGAGTCGATCGATTGGGTCGCGTTGACCCGCTGGGTACTGCTGGCCGGCTTCGGATTGGCCGTTCTTTTTGGCGCCATCGCGCAAGCCACCCATTTCTGCACCATGGGCGCCATCAGCGATGTGATGAACATCGGGGACTGGACCCGCGCCCGCCACTGGGTGCTGGCCATCGGTGTCTCCATGCTGGGCTTTGCCTTGTTGAGCCTCAGCGGTCACATTGACCCGTCCGCAGCCCTCTATGCCAGCACGCGCTGGCTTTGGCTTTCGACTGCGCTGGGTGGCATGATGTTTGGAGCCGGTATGGTCTTGGCCTCAGGTTGTGGCAACAAAACCTTGGTGAGGGTGGGCAGTGGCAACCTCAAGGCCTTGGTTGTGTTTGTGGTGATGGGTGTCGCCGCCTTCGCCACCATGAAAGGCGTGACGGCTGTCGCCCGCGTGGCCACGGTCGACACGGTATTTGTGTCTGTAGAGCAGGGCGCGCACCTGGGCACCTTGGCCGCTTGGCTCGTCGGTGGTTCGGTGGCTCACCTGCAAGCTTGGGTGGGGCTTGCCCTCGGCCTGTTGCTGATGGCCGTGGTGCTGCGCCATGCCGATTTCTGGACCTTCAACAACCTCCTCGCCGGTGTCGGAACGGGCGGTCTGATTGTGGCCCTGTGGTGGCTGAGCGGCCATTGGGGGCACCTGGCCGAGCATCCTGAAACCTTGGAAGAGGTTTACCTGGCCACCAATTCTGGGCGCATGGAGTCTTTGAGTTTCGTGGCGCCCATGGCCTACACCCTGGATTGGTTGATGTTCTTCAGCGACAAGTCCAAGGTTTTGAGCTTGGGCATTGTTTCGGCCCTGGGCGTCGTGGTGGGCTCTGCGCTTTGCGCGCTGCTCAATGGCAGCTTTCGCTGGGAAGGCTTTGGCAGCGTGGAAGACCTGGCGAACCACCTGGTGGGCGCCGTGCTGATGGGCATTGGCGGGGTCACGGCCATGGGATGCACCATTGGGCAAGGCTTGAGTGGCGTGTCCACCCTGTCGCTCAACAGCTTCACCGCATTGGCGGCCATTGTGCTGGGCGCTGTGCTGGCCATGCGCTACCAAATATGGCGTCTGGAACAGCAGATTTAAGTCCGAGCGCTGAGCTCGAACGCCGCTTTGGCGGGCTGGCACGCTTGTATGGCGTCGTTGGCGCGCAGCAAATTCAGCAAGCACATGTGGTCGTGGTGGGCATTGGGGGCGTGGGCTCCTGGACGGTCGAGGCCTTGGCGCGCAGCGGGGTCGGGCGACTGACCTTGATCGACCTCGACCATGTGGCCGAGTCCAACGTCAACCGCCAAGTGCACGCCCTCACCGAGACCTTGGGGATGGCCAAGGTGCAGGCCATGCAGCAGCGCATTTCACAAATCAACCCTGCATGCCAAGTCCATGGCATCGAAGAATTTGTCACGCCCGAGAATTGGCTGGAATGGGTCGCACAGTTGCCCTGGCCCTGTGATGCCCTGGTAGATGCCTGTGACCAGGTTCGCGCGAAAACCAGCCTGGCTGCTTGGGCCCTTCACACACACACGCACTTCATCTCCGTTGGGGCAGCAGGCGGCAAGCGTCATGCCCATGGCGTGGATGTGCAGGATCTTTCTCAAGTGACGCACGATCCCTTGCTCGCGCAACTGCGCTACAACCTGCGCAAAAACCATGGTGCGCCGCGAGATGGCAAAAAAATGGGGGTGACGTGCGTCTTCAGTCGTGAACCGGTGGCGCCGCCCGATCCCAGTTGTGGCTTGACAAGCGATGGCTCCTTGAATTGCCACGGCTATGGCTCGGTGGTCAGCGTCACCGCGACGTTCGGCCAATGTGCGGCGGGTTGGATCCTGGACTCACTTTCAAAACAGAAAATTCGCAAAGACGCAAAAAATCCGCTATAATCTGAGGCTTCGCTGAACACAATTCGGTGATGTGTGGGACGTTAGCTCAGTTGGTAGAGCAGCGGACTTTTAATCCGTTGGTCACAAGTTCGAATCTTGTACGTCCTACCACCCTCATTCGAAAAAGCCCGATGCTTGCATCGGGCTTTTTTCTTGGTGAGTCGCTCACTTCAGGCGGTGGCTTGCTCGATTTGCTCGATTTGCTCGCTTAGGCTGAGCCAGCGTTCTTCCAGTGTCTCGAGCAGGTCCCCCACGGCTTTCAAGCGACGCCCAACTTGTGCAATGTCGGCCGCGGGCATGGCCTGGGTCAGTTGCGTTTCCAGTGCCGTTTTTTCGCTGCCCAAAGCTTCCATCTCAGACTCCACCTTTTGCAACTCGCGCCGCAGCGGCTGGGTCTTTTGTGAGAGTTCTGCACGCCGCTGAGCCTCGGCTTTGCGCTGCAATTTGGGGTTCAGGCTTTCACCGGGCGTCTGCGTGACGCCCTCGGTGGCGGACGCCGTGGCATTTTCTTTCAAGCCTTCTCGGAGCCGCTTGGCCTCGTCCAGCAAATATTTTTGGTAGTCATCGAGGTCGCCGTCAAACGGCGCCACGCCGCCGCGCCCAACCAGCCAGAATTCATCGCACACCGCGCGCAGCAAAGCGCGGTCGTGGCTGACCAGCAGCACCGTGCCTTCAAATTCATTCAGTGCCATGCCCAGGGCTTCGCGGGTGGTCAAGTCCAGATGGTTGGTGGGCTCGTCCAGCAGCAAGAGATTGGGGCGTTGCCAAACAATCATGGCCAACACCAAACGCGCTTTTTCGCCTCCGCTGAGTGTGCCCACGGGCTGGTTGACCATCTCGTCGGCAAAGCGGAAGCTGCCCAGAAAATTACGCAACTCTTGTTCACGCGACTGGGGCGACACTTCTTTGGCCAAGCGCACCATGTGCTCGAGCGGGCCTTCTTGAGGTCGCAGCACATCGAGTTCCTGCTGCGCAAAATAGCCGATGGTCAAGCCTTTGCCCTCGGTGACACGCCCGGCCAGCAAAGGCAAGGTACGCGCAACGGTTTTCACCAGGGTGGATTTGCCCTGGCCATTGGCGCCCAGGATGCCAATGCGTTGGCCGGCCAACACCGATCGGTTCACGCCTTGCAAAATGCACTTGTTGCCCGCGTCGCTCTGGTAGCCAAAGCTGGCATCCTGAATTGACAGCATGGGGTTGGGCAATTGTTCAGGCTCACGGAATTCGAAGTTGAAGTCTGCGCTTGTCAGGATGGGGGCCAAGCGTTCCATGCGCTCCAGCGCTTTGACGCGGCTTTGCGCCTGCTTGGCTTTGGTCGCTTTGGCTTTGAAGCGGTCAATGAATTTCTGCAGGTGGGCAATTTTGTCTTGCTGCTTGGCAAAGGCCGCTTGCTGCAGCACGATTTGCTGGGCGCGCAATTCCTCAAAGGCGCTGTAGTTGCCGCCGTAGCGGGTCAGTTTTTCGTGTTCCAGATGCAGGGTCACGCGGGTCACCGCGTCGAGGAATTCGCGGTCATGGCTGATGATCAGCAGGGTGCCTTCGTAGCGCTGCAGCCAGTTTTCCAGCCAGACCAAAGCATCCAGGTCCAAGTGGTTGGTGGGCTCGTCGAGCAGCATGAGGTCGGACGGGCACATCAGCGCGCGTGCCAATTGCAAGCGCATGCGCCACCCCCCCGAAAAACTGTTGACGGGCTGATCGAGTTGATCCAGCTGAAAGCCTAGGCCCAGAATCAGGGTTTGAGCGCGCGCGCGCGCATCGTGCGCGCCCGCATCGGCCAGCATCGCATGGGCATGGCCAATGGCTTCGCCGTCGTTGCTGGCTTCGGCCTGCGTCAGCGCTTGTTGCGCTTCCACCAG
>CAINMN010000295.1 GCA_903850735.1 uncultured Burkholderiales bacterium
ACCAGCAACTCGGTGTGCTCATCGCTGAGCAAGCCCAGGGCATCTTCGGCAGACTCAAAGGCCTGGAACGGCACCTTCCCCAAGGTCAAGGTGACACTGATGGCCTCCCGCAGGTCTGGATCGTCTTCTACAAGGAGAACTTGGTAGGGGCTGGTCATAAATGGATTCAAAGGCTCGACAAACTGGGGAGAACAACCGTGAAGCTGGCACCACCCTCGTTGCGGTTGCGCGCTTGGATATCGCCGCGGTGACTTCGGATGGTATTGCGCGCAATGGCCAGGCCCAAGCCCGTGCCACTGATGCGATTGGTCGCAAAGGGATCAAACAGGCTCTGCAGCATCTGGGGGTCGATGCCAGGGCCATTATCGTCAATCGTGATGTTTGCGCGAAGGTGATCGGCTTGGGTGCTGACCAATATCGTTTGACCTTCGGAGCAAACTTGCAAAGCGTTTTCCATGATGCCCACCAAGGCGGCCACCATGGAGGCCCGCTCCACAGACACCTGACAGTCTGCGGCCTGCAAATCCAGCGTCAAACTGACTTGTCGTTGTTGCTGCAAAGCCTCCAGGCTTTCGCAGGCCTCGCGCACCAGATCATCCAAGGCCACGATGCTGGTTTTTTGAGGCCGTGCGCGAATAAATTGCAGCATGTTGCCGGCCAACTTGTTCAGGTTCAACAGTTGTGACTGCAAGCGGCTGGCAAAGTCAATTTGGTCGTCTTTTGCCAAATCGGGATTGCACAGATGAGAGGCATACAACAAGGCGGTGGACAAAGGGGTGCGCAACTGATGGGCAATGGCCGCCGACATCTTGCCCATGGCCGCCAAGCGGTCCACGCGCTCTGATTCTTCCAGCATCCGCAGGTTGTCCGTGATGTCTTGAATCTGGATCACGCTGCCTTCGGGGTGAACAATCTGCTGCAACTGCACCGTCTGACGCCGCTCCCCCACCATGAAATGGTATTCATTGGGGCCCTCGCCTGCCGTCCAATCCGTTGGGATAGACCAGGGCGACTGGCTCACCAGCCCTGGCAAGAGCGCAGCCGCAGCGGGGTTCAAATGCGTCACCCGCCCCTCCTCCACCAAGATCACGGCCGCTGGCAGAGCGTCCAAAAGGGTGTTGAGCCGGCCATTGGCCTTGACCAGATCGGCACTCAAGGCGTCCACCTTCAGCGCCAAGGCGGCATGCTGCTTCTCCAAAGCCTGGGAGGCTTGCACGAACAAGTCAAAAGCACCTGCCAAATCGTTGCGAGAAGGCCCTTGCCCGAGTTCGTTCATGGAAGGTGTTGGGTTCATGGCGTTTGTGGATTCCAAGGTGAGTAAATTACCACAAACGAGAAGAATGCCCCCACGGCACAGGTCAAGATTTGGAGGTGCGGTTTACCAAACACCTTTTTTCCTCTAAGCTACGCCATCGTTGATAACCTGATCAAGAAAATCATGAGACTTGGCTACTTCACCATGCCCGTGCACCCCGCCACGCGCAACCCCACCGAGACTTTGCGCGAAGACCGCGAAACCATCATTTTGGCGGACGAGTTGGGGTTCCACGATGCCTTTGTAGGCGAGCATCTCACCGACCTCATTGAAAACGTGACGAGCAGCATGGTGTTCCAAGCCACGCTGATTCATTCCACGAAAAACATCCGCTTGGGCACGGGCACCACCAATTTATCGCACCTGCACCCTGTGCTGGTAGCCTGCCACGCGGCCATGTTTGACCATCTCTCGGAAGGCCGCTTCATTTTGGGCGTGAGCCCCGGCGCACTGCCCTCGGATGCCGAGGCACTGGGCATTTTCGACGAAGACCGCAACAAAATGTTTGCGGAATCGATCGAAGTGATTTTGAAAATTTGGGAATCCGAGGCACCCTTCAACATCGACTTGCCCGACAACCGCTTCAAAGTGTCGACCATGAAGACACTGGATGACTTCTCTCACACGGGCAAGATGTACAAGCCCTACCAGCGCCCCCGTCCCGAGATCGTCGGCACAGTGGTGGCCCCCTATTCCAAGGGCGTGATTGCCATGGGCGAAAAAGACTTCCACCCCATGTCCGCCAACTTCCTTTATGACCGGTGGCTGAAGTCGCATTGGGACAACTACGCCCAGGGCAAAGCCAACGTGGGCCAAGTGGCGTCGCGCAGCGACTGGCGTGTGGCCCGAACCATCATGGTCCACGACGACGAAAAAGTGGCCAAGAACTATGGCCGCGACTCTGACCAAAGCCCATACCGCTTCTATTACCGCAACTTGCACCACAAGCTGCGCAAGGGCAAGCGTGACGCCGTTTTCTCGCATGACGGGCAAGTGCCAGAAACCCCCACCCCGCTGGACGACATCATGAACAACCTCGTGATTGCGGGTGGCGTGGGTGAAGTGGTCGAGAAAATCCTCGCGCTGCATGAGCAGTTGGGTGGCTTTGGCGAACTGGTCTACGCTGGCTTGGACTGGACCGACCCGGTGTTGGCGCGCCGCTCGATGGTCTTGATGGCTGAGCAAGTGATGCCGCGCGTGCGCCAGGCTTTGGGACAATAAGCCCCGACCTTGACCTGGAGACACCATGAGCCACCCTTCTTTGGGTTCCGCCGAACTCGACCGCTTGCCCGAGATTCCTGATGACCAAATGACAGCCGTACAAAAGGCCGTCATGGATGAAATCGCCAGTGGGCCGCGGGGCCGCATTGGCGGCCCGTTCATTCCCCTGATGCGCAGCCCTGAGCTGATGAATCGGCTGCAAAAGGTGGGCGAATACCTGCGCTACCACAACACCATGGGTTTGAGAAACTCTGAGTTTGCGGTGTTGGTGGCCGCGCGCCATTGGTCACAGCCCATCGAGTGGTCAATTCACCGTCCGATTGCGGAGCGCGAAGGCATTGCCCCCGCCATTTGCGATGCCATCGCCGAAGGCCGCCGCCCGGATGGCATGAATGCAGATGAGTCATTGATTTATGACGCGCTCGAAGAACTGCGAAGCAATCGCTGCATCAGCGACGTGACCTACCAAAAAGCCTTGGCACGGTTTGGTGAGCAAGGCGTGATTGACCTGGTCGCCCACTACGGCTATTACAGCCTGCTGGCCATGGTCATGAACGTTGCGCGCACCGCCTTGCCTGGCGGCGCAACTTCAGGCCTGAAAGCCTTTCCGGGCTGAGGCTCAGCCGAAAGCTTCCAGGGTCTGGCCACCGGCCTGCACCGGGTTGGCGTGAATCAGGATCACGGCCAACACGCAGGTTTCGGTGCCCCGATTGATCCAGTTGTGAACGGTGCCGCGCTGCACCATCACGTCGCCGGCCTTGAGGTGAACCTCCTCGCCGGTTTCCAGTTCCATGTCGATCTCGCCCGACATCACCACGATGTAGTCGATGCTGTTGGTGCGGTGCACGCGCTTTTCCAAGCCAGGGCGGAAATCCAGAATGCGAAAGACGCTGCCATTTTCAATGGTGGAGAATTTTCCTGCACGCTTGCCGCCATCGTCTTCGCCGTCGTTGTCTGCAGGCGAGGTGTCGGTGGTCCAGACATTGCACACAAAGGCATTGCCACGACCGGCTCGGAAATGCGAGCACACCTCGTCGATTTTGACCACGGCGCGGCCGTTGTCATCGTGCCCGGTGACAACGCGGCGAATCTTGGGAACGTTTTCCATGCGGCTCTCTCCAAAAAAGAAAGGGTCTGGCCTTGTGCTCAAGACCTGACCCCATGCGCCAATGCGCGGGCAATGCGATGACGTTGAATGGTGGTTTTGGGCACTCGAAAGGGGAACCAGGAGCGCACGTCCTCTTCAAGCCCAATGCCATGCATGTAATTGTAGATGGCTTTCTTCAGGCCCACGCCCAAGGCTTCGTGATCGACACCCGTTGGGTCGACAAAGGCCACATCGTTCTTGGCAAAATTTCCGGGTGGCAAGGGCTGCAAGCTGACGCCATACTCTTCTGGATTCAGGCCAACCGGCGAATGAACGGTGCAGGCAAAGCGATGAAAGAAACCGCTTTGAATGCAGCCATTCACAAACAGCTGGCGCACCAGCTCCAGGGCGTCGACCGTGTCTTGAACGGTTTGCGTGGGAAAGCCATACATGAGGTAGGCATGCACCAGAATACCCGCCTCGGAGAAAGCGCGGGTCACACAAGCCACTTGGTCGACCGATACGCCCTTCTTCATCAAGGCCAACAAACGATCTGACGCCACTTCCAGGCCGCCCGACACGGCAATGCAGCCACTGTCGGCCAACAACTGGCAAAGGTCCGGGGTGAAAGTTTTTTCAAAACGGATGTTGCCCCACCAGGAAATGCCGGTCTGGCGCGCGATCAGCTCGGTAGCCAGCGCTTTCAAGGCCTTGGGAGGTGCCGCTTCATCGACAAAATGAAAACCGGTTTGTCCCGTCTCTTGGACGATGGCGTCGATGCGATCGGCCAGCACCGAAGCCGAGGCACCTTCGTAACGCGAGATGTAATCCAGGGACACATCGCAAAAGCTGCACTTCTTCCAATAGCAACCATGCGCCACGGTCAGCTTGTTCCAGCGGCCATCGCTCCACAAACGGTGCATGGGGTTGAGCATGTCAAGCAGTGAGAGGTATTGGGGCAGCGGCAAGCCATCCCAAGTTGGCGTTCCCACTTCGGCAAAGGCAATGTCGGCTTCCATCATGTTGATGTAGCGCACCTCTCCCGAAGCCGCATCGCGCACAAAGGTGCGCACCAAACGCTGCGCAGAGCGCTGGCCTTGAAGGTGCTCGATGAGTGACAGCAAGGGGCGCTCGCCCGCATCCAGGGTCACATAGTCCACAAAGTCAAACAGGCGCGGCTCTTTGAGTTCTCGCAACTCGGTGTTGACAAACCCGCCGCCCAGCACAATGCGCGTCTGCGGTGCCTGCTTTTTGATGGTTTGAGCGATGCGCAGCGCGGCGTACACCGTGCCGGGAAAAGGCACCGACAACACCACCAAATCGGGCGTGTGCCGTTGCACAGCAGACAAGGTCAGCGACTGCAACACTTCGTCCACCAAGGTCGGTGGGGCGGCCAAGGCCTGGGCCAAGGGCTCAAACGTGGGCTGACTGCCCGCCAAGGACTCGGCATAGCGGACAAACTCGAAGCGATCGTCGACCGCATCGCGCAAGACGTCGGCCAGGTCGTTCAGGTAAAGCGTGGCCAAGTGCTTGGCGCGATCGGTCTGACCCAGCGCGCCAAAAGCCCAGCCCAAGGGGTCGCCGCCTTCGTCATCCACATACACATCGAGTGAGGCAAAGCGTGGTCCCTCAGGCAAGTACTGCCGGCTCACAATGCGGTGCGCCAAAGTGGCATCACGGCCCTGGAGAAAGGCGATCACGGGTTCGACCGTTTGCAGATACCGAGCTTGTTGCGCCGCAAAAGACTGGACGCTGGTCGATTGCTTCGAGGTGGGGAGAGCCTTCACACACGCGGCCACACGCTGCAAGCCCTCTTTGGAGAGCAAGGCCAGCACCAGCGCCAAGGCAAGATCTTCTTGCACAGCCGGCACGCCGCGCGAACGCAGAAAGCCCGTCAAGTAGGCGGTTGACGGGTACGGCGTATTCAATTGCGTCATCGGCGGGATGACGGACAGCACACGAATCGCAGCAGTGGGCATATCTTCCAAGCAACAGTGCCAAGGATGCAAAAAGGGTTAGCAGAGATGACTCTGCTAACCCTTGGAATAAATGGTCGGCGTGGCGGGATTCGAACTCGCGACCCCTTGCACCCCATGCAAGTGCGCTACCAGGCTGCGCTACACGCC
>CAINMN010000296.1 GCA_903850735.1 uncultured Burkholderiales bacterium
CAGTTTTTGCGGGGATAGTTTTGATTGGGCGCGCCCAGGTATTTGACCGGCGTACGCGTCTGGTAATCATGATGGACGCACATGACAGCTTTTTCGGGGTCACGCATCGCCCACAGTTTGGAGATGTCGTCGCGCACGATCATGTCGCCATCCATGAACAAGGCCCAGCCCTGATAGTCCATCAAATGCGGCACCAGAAAACGGCTGTAGATGAATTGGTTCGAGCCATCAGAATGCATTTCTTGGTAGCCCGATAAGTTGGCAAGCGCCAGAGGTGTGAGCGACAAAGGTGCACTGGAATGTCGAATCAAGCTGTTGCTGCAGACATGGTAGGCAACTGCTTCGCGGGGATCGAAGCCTATAAAAATATTCATCATGTGCGAATTTCCTTGCTGGGGTGCAGTTTGTTTTGTTGGAGCGACTTGACGATGGCGCGCGTCTTATGGCGCCAAATCCATTTCCGGAAAAAACGCCGGGGCGCATCGGCAGCGACTGCGTCAAGCCTGAGCAAGAGGCGAATTTGCAGTTCTGGCGTCCAAGCGTTCAAGCGCATGTGCAAATTGTATGTTTCCAGGATGGCCAAGTTGCCGATGCGGGTGTGCTCAAACTGCGCCTCTGGGTGCTTTTGCTGAATCAGCTTTTTATTTTGCTTCAAAAGCCGTTTGGCTTGGGGGCTTGCTTTGAAGGTTGCGCTGCCCAGATGCAGCACAAAAACATCTTCCGTGATTTTTTGTTCCCATCCGGCTTTGCGCAAACGCAGGCTGAAGTCAAAGTCCTCGTAATACCCCAAGCCAAAGGCGGTGTCCAATCCGCCCAGCTGTTCCCACGCATCACGGCGAATGGCGATGCAAAAAAAATCACAACGGTAGGCTGGCATCAAGCAATGCGTGGGATGTGCGTGCAGTCGTGCGCCGATTTGCAGCCATTCGGCATGGTTTGTATCGGGTTTCCACAAGCGTTGCCCATTGCCAGCCGCATTGGTGACGGGGCCAATCATGGCCACCTCTGGGGGGGCTTCGCGCAGCACGCGCTTGAGCGCATCCAGGGCTTGCGATGGGAACAGGGTGTCGTTGTTGACGAGAAACAGCCAATCACCTTTGGCATGCGACGCGCCCCAATTCATGCCACCCGCATAGCCACGGTTGGTCTCGCTCAAGAGGCACGTCACGCTAGGGTGGTTGGCGCACCATTGCCTGGTCAGTTCCGCCGAGTTGTCGGGTGACCCGTTGTCAACCACCAAGATCTCTATGTCAGGGTCGTCTAGCCAGGGTTTCAGAGAATTCAGGCAAGGTCCGGTGGTGGCCGCAAAGTTGCGGTAGCCAAGAACCACCAAGGACAGCAATGGTGCATTCGCGCGAGTGGTGGTTGGCAATCCCATGCCAAGATTATCCGTCACCCCAAGCCGTTATTTCGGGGTTGAAGGCCGTAGCCATCTTTCTGCCGAGAATGATCAAAGTGTTTTCAGTTCGGCAATGGCTTGCGCGATGGGGTAATGGTGGTTGCCCACAAACAGGCCAAAGGCATCGATGTGGCTGGCATGGGGCAAGTCGCCCACAATGCTGGCATCGAAATATTTCATGACCTCGTTTTTGGCAAAGTTGCCCGCCACGATGGGGCGGCACTCGAAGCCACGATCGTTGAGCCTTTGCAGCAATTGCGGGCGCGTCCAGGACGACTGCGGACGGATCACCAGGCTGAAGCCAAACCAGCTGCTGCTGCCAATTTCTTTTTGGATG
This sequence comes from uncultured Burkholderiales bacterium, assembly GCA_903850735.1. GTDB lineage: Bacteria > Pseudomonadota > Gammaproteobacteria > Burkholderiales > Burkholderiaceae_C > Limnohabitans. The sequence continues at coordinate 1,737 of CAINMN010000296.1, forward strand.
AGCAACTCCGGATGGCCTTGCAGGGCTTGCTGAAGCAGTTGCCCGTTTTTGCGGCGCTCGGCAATGAGCATGGGCAATTTTTTGACCTGCTCGACGCCAATCGCGCCCGACATTTCCAGCGGCCGCACGTTGTAGCCTGGCAGCACAAACCGAAAGGACTCCTTGAAGGGGTCGTCGCTTTTTTCGCCGCACACATGGTTGAATTTGGGCAGGTTGCGCGTCCAGCCGTGGGCGCGCAAGGACAGCAGGATGTGAAAAAGCTCCTCATCATCGGTGACCACCAGGCCGCCTTCCATGGTGGAGATATGGTGTGAGAAGAACGAGCTGAAGCTGCCCATGACGCCGAAGGTGCCGGCCTTGCGCCCTTGAAATTCTGCGCCCAGGGATTCGCAGTTGTCTTCGATGATGCGAATGTTTTTGCCGGCCACCAGCTTTTGCATCACGCCAAAGTCGTTAGGGTTGCCGAGCAAGTTGACGGCCATGATCAGGCGCGTGCGATCGGTGATGGCGGCTTCGAGTTGTTGCAGGTCGTAGTTCAGGGTTTCCAGGTCGATGTCGACGAAGCGCATCTTCAACCCGTACTGGTGCAGCGGATAGTAGGTCGTGCTCCAGGAGACGGCGGGCACGATGACCTCATCGCCGGGCTGCAGGGCGTTGTGCTTTGTGTAGAAGAGCGCGGCCACCATCAGCAGGTTGGCAGACGAGCCGGAATTGACCATGACCGCATGGGCGCTGCCGATGTACTTGGCGAAATCTTTTTCAAAGGCCTGAACTTGCGCACCCATGGTGAACATGCCACTGGCCACCACTTTTTGGATGGCATCGTACTCGGCCTGATCCCAGGTGGCTGTGGCCAGGGGGTACTTGAATGCGGTCATGAAGAGTGTTCCTTCTGGTAGTGCGCGTAGGTGAGGGCCAGGCCTTGTTGCAGGCTGGTGGCGGCGTGCCAACCCCAGGCTTGTGCGCGGCTGGGGCTGACCAACTTTTGCTGCATGCCCACAGGCTTGCTGAGGTCGTGTGTGAACTTCCCCTGGAAGCCGATGACTTGGGCCGCAATTTCATAGTACTCGTTGACCGACCAGTCATGGCCCAAGCCCACATTCATCACCGAGGGCAGGGTGTCAAAGTTCAACAAGCTGCGCCACATGCAGTCGGCCAGGTCGCCGGCATACATGAATTCGCGGCGCGCTGTGCCATCGCCCCAGATGTCGACCTCGGGCGTGTGATGCACTTTGGCTTGGTGCAGCTTGTGGATGATGGCGGGCACCATGTGCGAGTGCTTGGGGTCAAACTTGTCGTGGGGCCCGTAGATGTTGCAGGGGATCAGGGTTTTGTATTGAAAGTCTGGGGACTCTTTGCCGATGTAGTCGCACAGCTTGGACACGGTGATCTTGGCCAAGGCATAGCCCTCGTTGGTGGGCTCCAGCTCGCCTTGCAGAATTTGCGTCTCGCTCAGCGGGTTGGGGGCGTTGCGGGGGTACATGCAAGAGCTGCCCAGGTTCAGCAGCTTGCGCACACCGGCTTGGCGCGCGCCCCACACCACATGGCGGCCCATGTCCAGGTTGTCGAGCAGAAAGCGCACGGGCTCGCGCATATTGGCTTGAATGCCGCCGACCTTGCCTGCCGCGTGCACGACGACATCGGGCTGGTGTTGGCTCAGCCAGGCCTGTACCGCCTGAAAATCCAGCAGGTTCAAGGCCTCGCTGGAGGGTGCCAGAACCTCATGTTGTTGGGCCAGGGGATGCGCCAGGAAATTGCGCCCCACCATGCCCCGACCGCCAGTGAGCAAGATGCGCATGGTCATTCGTGGCGGTTGTAGGCATGAAACCCGTGGTGTTTCACCAGCTCATCGCGCTCGGCAGATTTCAGGTCTTCGCGCACCATCTCGGCCACCAGGTCCTCGAAGCGGGTGCGCGGTGTCCAGCCCAATTTTGTGCGCGCCTTGGTGGCGTCGCCCAGCAAGGTTTCCACTTCGGTGGGGCGGAAATAGCGCGGGTCCACCGCCACAATGGGCGTGTCTTTGGGGCCTTGGGCCCAGTAGCATTTCTCGTCAACGCCGCTGCCTTCCCAGCGCAGCTGCATGTCCAGTTCTTTGGCCGCAGCATTGACAAAGTCGCGCACGCTGAATTGAACGCCGGTGGCAATGACAAAGTCTTCCGGGTGATCTTGCTGCAGCATCAGCCATTGCATTTCCACATAGTCGCGTGCGTGGCCCCAGTCACGCTTGGCATCCATGTTGCCCAGGTACAAACAGTCTTGCAGGCCCAGCTTGATGCGCGCCAGTGCGCGTGTGATTTTGCGGGTGACGAAGGTTTCGCCGCGAATGGGGCTTTCGTGGTTGAACAAGATGCCGTTGCAGGCATAAATGCCGTAGGCTTCTCTGTAGTTGACCGTGATCCAGTAAGCGTAGAGCTTGGCC
>CAINMN010000297.1 GCA_903850735.1 uncultured Burkholderiales bacterium
GTGCCCGCCACCAGGTTGGCGAATTGCAAGCCCATCACGGTGACCACCGGGATCATGGCGTTGCGCAAGGCGTGGTTCCACATGTCGATGCGCAAGCTGCGACCTTTGGCACGGGAGGTGCGGACAAAGTCTTCGCGCAGCACTTCCAGCATGGCCGAGCGGGTGATACGCGCCAGGATGGCAGCTTGCACCACTGCCAAAGACAGGGCGGGCAGCAAAAGGGCTTTCAGGCCAGCGCCCAGGCCTTCTGACCAGCCATCGAAGCCACCGGCAGCAAACCAGCGCAAATGCACCGAGAACAGCAGGATCAGCAAAATCGCAAACCAGAAATTGGGGATGGCGATGCCCAGCTGGCTCAGCCCCATGACGCCCACATCGCCCAGGCGGTGCTGCCGCGATGCGGCATAGACGCCCGCGCCCAAGGCCAGCACCGTGGTGAACAGCATGGCCATCATCGCCAGGGGCACGGTCAGGCTCAGGCGCTCCAGAATCAGTTCTCCCACGGGCGAGCCATAGGCATGGCTCAGGCCCAAATCGAAGTGCAGCAAGCCGCCCAGCCATTGGGTGTAGCGCTGCCATGCGGGCTGGTCCAGCCCGAGCTGCTGCGCGAGGGCTTGCACCGCCTCTTGCGAGGCGTCGGGCCCCAAGAGCACCTGGGCGATGTTGCCCGGCAAGACATCCAGTGCTGCGAAGATGACGGCCGAAGAGGCCAACACTGTGGCCAGCAAGGTCAAGCTGCGGCGCAGCAAAAAACGCATCATGGGGAGAGGATAATTCATATTTTTAACACCCACGCACGCCATGGCACTCACCATCACCGATCAATGCATCAACTGCGATGTCTGCGAGCCGGAGTGCCCGAACGAGGCGATTTACCTCGGACCGGAAATCTACGAAATCAACCCGGACAAATGCACCGAATGCGTGGGGCATTTCGACGAGCCCCAATGCGTCCAGGTCTGCCCAGTGGCCTGCATTCCTGTGAACCCGCAGCGTGTGGAAACCCAAGAAGTGTTGTGGGAAAAGTTTCGGCGTTTGCAAGCTGCGGCCAAGGGCGCTGACAGCCCACCTGCGGCCTGAGTCAAACGGCTTCGGGCCGCGGCGGCTTGGCCCGTGGGGGTTTGCTGGTGTGCACCTTCTGCGTGGCTTTGACCATGTCGCCGCTTAAAAAATCCGGCACGACTTGCAGGGTGCGCTCAACGCAGCGCTCGATCAAATCGCGTTGCTCGGGGGCGGGTTTTTTCAGCACCCAGTGGATCACTTCGGATTTCACGCCGGGGTGCCCAATGCCCAAGCGCAAGCGCCAGTAGGCATCTGTGCCCAACTGGGCGTGAATGTCGCGCAAGCCATTGTGGCCGGCATGGCTGCCGCCCAGCTTGAGCTTGGCCTCGCCGGGCACCACGTCGAGTTCGTCGTGGACGACCAAAATTTCTTCAGGCTGAATTTTAAAAAAGCGGGCCAGGGCCGCCACCGACTTGCCCGAGGCATTCATGAAGGTTTGCGGCTCCAGCAGCCACACCGACTGGCCTGCTACCTGGGTGCGCGCCACCAGGCCGTGGTAGCTGCGGTCCGACTGCAGTTGCAGCTTCATCTGGCGGGCCAGGGCGTCGATCCACCAGAAGCCTGCGTTGTGGCGGGTGGCTTCGTATTCAGCGCCTGGGTTGCCCAGGCCAACAAACAGTTTGATCATGACCGGTGATTATCGGTGGCTCCAAAACAAACGGCCCACCGAAGCGGGCCGTCAGTTTGTGCAAACCGCAAGAATTATTTCTTGGCGCTGGCAGCAGGTGCTGCGGGTGCGGCTTCGGCTTCGGCCGCAACAGACACCACAGACACGAGCACCGGGTTGGCCTTGCCGTGGGTGACCGCGGTCACGCCCTTGGGCAGGGTGATGTCGTTCAGGTGCAGCGAGGTGCCCTTGCGCAGGTTGCTCAGGTCCACCGCGATGAACTCGGGCAGGTCGGCCGGCAGGCAAGAAACTTCCAGTTCGTTGATCACATGGTTGATCAGGCAAGCATCGGCTTTCACGGCAGGCGAAGACTCTTCACCGCTGTAGTGGATCGGCACTTTCTTGTTCATCTTGGTGTTGGCGTCCACGCGCTGGAAGTCAATGTGCAGCACCAGTTGCTTGAACGGGTGATATTGCACATCACGCAGCAGCACTTGGGTGCTGGTGCCGTTGATTTCCATGTCCAGAATGGAGGAATGGAAAGCTTCTTTTTTCAGGGCGTGCCACAGCGCGTTGTGATCGAGTTCGATCAGTTCCGGCTGGCCTTTGCCACCATAGACGATACCGGGCGTGCGACCGGTGATGCGCAGACGGCGGCTCGCACCCGTTCCCTGCTTGGCGCGCTCAAAAGCGACGAATTTCATAGTTCACTCCTAAAAGAGTCCACCGCGACCAGTGTGACCCCAGTTTAAAAAAGGCTGCAGCGCAGCCCGCTTGAAAGTTCTTCGATCGGACCGGCTGTTTAGAACAGCTGGTTTTGGTCGGAGAACAAACTCATGACCGACTCGCCTTTGGCAATGCGCTGCATCGTTTCGGCGATCAGCGGTGCCACGGAGAGTTGGCGGATTTTTTGGCATTGCGCTGCAGACTCGCTGAGCGGAATGGTGTTGGTGATGACCACCTCGTCCAGGGCCTCGCCTTTGGCAATGCGCTCAATGGCCGGACCCGAAAAAATCGGGTGCGTGCAATACGCGTAAACTTTTTTCGCGCCGCGCTCTTTCAAAACTTCGGCGGCCTTGACCAGGGTGCCTGCGGTGTCGATCATGTCGTCCATGATGACGCAGTTGCGACCTTCGATGTCACCGATCACATGCATGACTTCGGACACGTTGGCTTTGGGGCGGCGCTTGTCAATGATGGCCAGGTCGCAGCCCAGCTGCTTGGCCAAGGCGCGTGCGCGCACCACGCCACCCACATCGGGAGAGACCACGATCAGGTCTTCGTATTTTTGCTGGCGCAAGTCGCCCAGCAGCACCGGAGAGGCGTAAATGTTGTCGACCGGGATGTCGAAGAAGCCTTGGATCTGGTCGGCGTGCAAGTCCATGGTGAGCACGCGGGCCACGCCCACGGTTTGCAACAGGTTGGCCACCACTTTGGCAGAGATGGGCACGCGGGTGGAGCGCGGGCGGCGGTCCTGGCGGGCATAGCCAAAGTAGGGACTGACGGCACTGATGCGCTCGGCAGAGGCGCGCTTGAGCGCGTCCACCATGATCAGCAGCTCCATCAGGTTTTCATTGGTGGGGGCGCAGGTCGACTGGATCACGAAAACGTCGCGCGCGCGCACGTTTTGGTTGATTTCCACGGTGACCTCGCCGTCCGAGAAGCGGCCCACCGACGCGGCACCGAGCTCCGTGCCGAGGTTGGTGGCGATTTCCTGGGCCAAAGCCGGGTTGGCATTGCCAGTGAAAAGCATGAAGTCGGTGGTGGGAGGGGTCGACATGTTGACGAATAGCGTTGAAGATTGACAGAGGGCCTAACCAAGCAACAACCTGCTGGCCCTGCAGCCCGATGACCGCGCACCCATCAAGTGTCGTCACAAACAAACACGGTGGCAGGGGAGGAAGGACTCGAACCCTCGCATGCCGGAATCAAAATCCGGTGCCTTGACCAACTTGGCGACTCCCCTACACAGGTGAAAGACAAAGCCTCTCACCGTTTAATTGTCGCTGAAAGCCCAACCAGCCAATGGATGGACTTCCAAATTGTTGCACAACCTCAGTTGCCAGCCCGCTGGCGTTGGAGGCCACTCCAACGGGCATTGCAAGCTGGCGAACACTGTGCTGCCAGACCCCGTCATGCGCGGCTGTAGTCCTAAAGTTCTTAGCCAATCCAGGGCTTGCGTCACTTCGGGGCACAGTCGCTCGGCGACTGGCTGCAAGTCATTTCGACCAAAGTCGAAGGGCCGTGCAGCAAAGTCTGCCATTGTAGCAGTTTTCGTCTGCCTTTCCAAATGAGGATCGCGAAAAATTCTGGCGGTTTCCAGTCCTGCTTGCGGTTTGAGGACCACCCAAGCCATTTGCGGCAAGGTCAGGGGTTGAATTTTTTCACCAATGCCTTCGACCCAGGCGTGCTGGCCGCTCAAGAAAAAGGGGACATCGGCCCCCAGTTGCAAGCCCAGGGCTTGCAGTCGCTGTAGCGGCCACTTCAGGTCCCAAAGGCGGTTCAGGGCCAAGAGCGTGCTGGCCGCATCCGACGAGCCACCGCCCATGCCCGCTTCGGAGGGCAGGCGTTTTTCAATGGCAATGTGCGCCCCAAGCGGGTAACCAGAAGCCTGTTTGAGCAAGCGTGCGGCCCGCAGCACCAGGTCGTCGGCTGGCAGGGGCAGCGTGAGGTCTTCCCGTTCTAGGTGATCGCGCGCCAGTCGTTCAAAGTGCAGGGTGTCGCACCAGTCGATCAGCATGAAGGCCGATTGCAAAAGATGGTAGCCATCGTCGCGCCGTCCCGTGATGTGCAGGAACAAATTCAGCTTGGCGGGCGCGGGAACATCGAGCAGGGATTGCATGGCGGGCAAAGAACTCAGGGTTGTAAGACCATGCGCAGTTCAAGCCGGGGCCAGGGCTCGTAGCGGCGAGCCACCAAGGGACCCCCCTGGCTGGGCTTGGACTCCACTTGCCAGCCGGGCACCTCGACGGTTTCGTTGCGCAACCAGGCGAACACAGCTTCAATGGGCAGGTCGGTGCCGATGCTGCGTTGGATCAGGTCGGCCAGAGAGGGAAACCGGTAGCTTTTCTCGCCCTGGCTCAGCAGCGCTTGGCCCGGACGCCAGCGCAAGACAATGGCGGCCGTTCCGAACGGGCCCTCGACTTGCAATTGCCCGGTCTCGGCATTTCCTTCGAGCTCGAAAGAAATATGGAAATGGGTTTGCTGCGCGTGATCTTGCTGAATCGTCAGGGACATCCGTCCCGACCAAGCGGTAGGTGTGGCAGGGGCTGGTGCGGGTGAGGCGTCGCTGGTGGCGGGCGGCACAGATGCGGGCCCAGACCTTGTGGCCGGTGTGCTGCAACCCACCAGCAACAAGCAACTCGAGCACAGCGCGATCAAGCTTGCACGCCCCCAACCCACCCAATTCATAGCGGCGCACCCAAGCGACGCAAGGTGTCACGCAAGCTGGTGTTGTCCGGGTTCAGGGCCAAGCCCTCGCGCCAGACTTGCAAGGCTTGCTCTTTTTGGTTGAGCACCCAGTGGACCTCGCCCAGGTGGGCGGCAATCTCAGGGTCCGGGCGGGCGCGGTAAGCTTTTTGCAGAATCTTCAGGGCCTGCTGCACATTGCCGCGCCTGAATTCCACCCACCCCAGGCTGTCGGTGATGAAGGGGTCATCGGGCGCGAAGCTCAAGGCTTTCTGGATCAAGGTGAGGGCCTCATCCAGGCGCAGATTGCGGTCGGCCAACGAGTACCCCAGGGCGTTGTAAGCATGATGGTAGTCAGGCTGTCGGGCGATGATGCCTTTCAGGAGCTTTTCCATTTCATCGAGCCGCTCCAGCTTTTCGGCCGTCATGGCCAATTCATAGGCCAGGTCGTTGTCTTGAGGCTGGGCTTTGACGGCATCGGCCAACAGTTGGTAGGCCTCTGCGTGCTGGTTGAACTCGCGCAGCAAATGAATTTCGCTGAACAGGCGCGCGCGTTTTTCTTCCTCGGTCTGGGCGGGCACACTGGCAATCAGGCGGCGCGCCTCGGCCATTTGGCCTTTGCGGGCCAGCACGTTGGCGCGCTGCACTTGCACGCGCGACACATTGGCGCTGTCCTTCACTTTGGCGAGCCAGGCCTCGGCTTGCGCCTCATCCTTTTGTTTCAGGGCCAGTTGCGACAGTCCCAGATAGGCCTGGTCCAGGTCGCGCGCCGGCGCGGGGCTCAGCGTCTCCGCCAGCTTGAGGAATTGCAGCCAAGTGCTGCGGGCCTGTGCCGGTTGGCCTGTCTCGGCGTAGAGGCTGCCCAACAACAACCAGCCCGGGGCAAAGTCGGGGTGTTGCGTGGTGGACACCTGCAGTTGGGCGAGGGCCTCAGGCAGACGCTGGTTTTCGATCAGCACGCGCACCCAGCCCAGTCGCAAATCGGGCGGGCTTTGCGGCGTGATCGATTGTTGGACCAAGGCCTCGGCGTTCGGGTGCTTTTGGCTCATCAGCTCAATGGCCAGCCAGATCGGGGCTTGCTCGGTGGCATTCAATGCATGGCCGCGGCGCGCTGCCTCGAGGGCGGCCTCTGGGTCTTTGGCGGCCAGGCGCATCTGGCCAATCACCGCCCAGGCCAGGGGGCCGGTTTTGCTTTGCGCTTGGTAAGTGGCCAAGGCTTGCTCCACCACGTACGCTGCCAGCTTGCGATCGCTCACACGGGCATACAGGCGCGGGATGCTCCCGATCACGCTCAATCGCTCCGCCTCGGGCACGAGTTGCAGCTCTGTGCGCAGCGGTCCCAGGCTTTCGGCGACACGGTTCAGGGCCAACACAATTTGGAGGACACGCAAATTCGGTTCGCGCGATCGCGGCATGGCTTGCCGCCAGGCGCTGGCAGCCTCCAGGGCGGCATCCCCAGAGCGAGAGGTCAGCGCAATGTCCACGGCACGTTTGTACAAACGTTCGTCACCTGTGCGGCGGGCGGCGTCCAGCAGCAAGGAGTAAGCGACCCCAGGCTCGCCTTGTTGGCTGTTCAGTTCCCCCAACAGGATTTGCAGCAACATCTCGCCCGACATGCTGGAGTTCACAACCGCTTCGGCCTTGGCGGCAGGGGGCGTTTGCGCCACTACAAAAGGGGCGGCCACGAGCAGGCTCAGGCAGGCCAGCCCGGTGCGCCAAAACCGCAGCATCGCCTCACTTTGCACAGTGCGCGACAGAAGGGGCAACAGGAACCGCAGTGGGGGCTTCATTGGGAGATCATAATCCCAGGCTTCAAACCCCTGGACGCCATGCCTGAATTACCCGAAGTTGAAGTCACGCGCCGCAGCTTTGCACAAGACATTGCGGGCGCCCACGTCGTGGCGGTGCGCGTGGGCAAGCCTTTGCGCTGGCCCTTGGGTTGCGAGCCTGAGCATTTGCAGGGGCACAGGGTGCTTGCAGTGCACCGGCGCGGCAAGTACCTCTTGATCGACATGGACCACGGGGTGTTGCTCTGCCATTTGGGCATGTCCGGGGCCCTGTCGTTTCGCCCTCAGATGCCTGCGGCCGGTCCCCATGACCATTTCGATCTGGTGACCAGCCAAGGGGTGTTGCGCTTGCATGACCCCAGGCGCTTTGGCGCCATGGTCTTTGTGGACAGCCTGAGTTCGCCCATGGCGGTGAAGTTGCTGCAAGGCTTGGGTGTCGAGCCTTTGGAGGAGGGCTTCGAGCCCGTGGCCTTTCATGCCGGCCTGAAGCGTCGCCAAGCCCCCATCAAGCAAGTCCTGTTGTCAGGCGACCTGGTGGTGGGCGTGGGCAACATTTACGCCAGCGAAGCCTTGTTTCGGGCGGGCATCCGGCCCACCATGCGGGCCAGCAAGGTCAGCCTGCCCAGAGCGCGGCGCTTGCACGCGGCCATTCGCGAGGTGTTGGCCCGCGCCCTGGAGGCGGGTGGCAGCACCTTGCGCGACTTCTCCAATGCACAAGGGCAAACCGGGTACTTTCAGCTTGAAACCGCGGTCTATGACCGGGCCGGCGAGCCTTGCAAGGTGTGTGAGCAGCCCATTCGACAAATTCGCCAGGGTCAGCGCTCCACCTTTTACTGCATCCAGTGCCAAAAGCCATGAAGACTGTGAAACCATTTGCCGAGCGCCTGGTGCGTTGGCAACGGACACAGGGGCGCCATGATTTGCCCTGGCAGGCCAACCGCGATCCTTATCGTGTGTGGCTGTCGGAAATCATGCTGCAGCAAACGCAGGTGAGCACGGTCATGGCCTATTTCGACCGTTTCCTGCAGAACTTCCCGACCGTGCATGCGCTGGCAGCGGCTTCGCAAGACGAGGTACTGGGTTTGTGGAGCGGCCTGGGCTACTACAGTCGCGCGCGCAATTTGCACCGTTGTGCGCAGGCGGTGGTGCAAGAACACGGCGGCCTGTTTCCCCGCTCTTTTGAAGTCTTGCAGACATTGCCAGGCATTGGCCCCTCGACTGCAGCGGCGATTGCCTCGTTGTGTTTTGAAGAGCGGGTGGCCATTCTGGATGGCAATGTCAAACGGGTGCTGACACGTTTTCTGGGCTTTGGCGACGATTTGTCCTTGGGCGCACACGAGCGCAAGCTTTGGGCACATGCCCAAAGCTTGTTGCCAGTCAAGCCAGCCGATATGCCCACCTACACACAGGGCATCATGGACCTGGGCGCCACCGTGTGCACGCCGCGCAAGCCGCAGTGCGAGGCCTGCCCCATGGCGTCCTTGTGCGCTGCCAAGGCTTTGGGAGCGCCGGAAGCCTTTCCCGTCAAAACGCGCAAGATTCGCCGAACCTCGGAGTCGCTGTGGTTTTTGCTGGCCGTGTCACGCCAAGGGGAGGTGCTGCTGCAGCAGCGGCCGCAGCAAGGCATCTGGGCCGGCTTGTATTGTTTGCCGGTGTTTGAGAGCGAAGAAGCTTTGCGGCTGGCGCTGCCCCCAAAGGCGCAAACCCAACTGGTTGCAGCGCCTGCGTTCAAGCATGTGCTGACCCACAAAGACCTTCATTTGCATCCGTGTGTGGTGCGACCCGCTTCTTCTTCAACCCAGTGGCCTTCGGGTGAGTGGGTGAACGCCAACGCTTGGCCTGCACTGGGGCTGCCGGCTCCCGTGCGCAGCTTGCTGTTGGCGCACGCTACTTGAGTGATGCGCCGGCGTGTGAGTCGAGCTCGCGGTGGCGTTTCAGGGTCACCCACTCTGCACTGAATTGCTGGCACAACTGCTCCACCAAGTAGACCGAGCGGTGCTGGCCACCGGTGCAGCCAATGGCCACGGTGACATAGCTGCGGTGGTCGAGCTCTAGCCGCGGCAACCACTGTTTCAGGAAGGACTGAATTTGCTGGGCCATTTGTGCCACATCCTCATGCTGCGCCAGCCAGTCGGCCACGGGGGCATCGCGGCCTGTCAGCGGTCGCAGGGCGCTTTCGTAATGGGGGTTGGGCAGCATGCGCACATCGAACACATAGTCGGCATGCACAGGAATGCCGCGCTTGAAGGCAAACGACTCAAACATCAAGGTGAGTTGCGCCGCCGGCGCGGAAATCAGCGACTTGATGTAGCTTTGCAATTGCGTGGCGCGCAACAGGCTGGTGTCAATGACGTGAGAGTCCTCGCGCAAGTCGGCCAGCAATTCGCGCTCAAGTTCGATGGCATCGATCAGGTCACGCTGCTGGTCCACTTGCGGCGCCTCTTGGCGAGACAAAGGATGTCGACGGCGGGTTTCAGAGTAGCGGTGTACCAGCGTGTCGGTGGTGGCGTCCAGGAACAACAGGCGAATGTTCACGTCCAAAGCCCGCAGGTGCGCCAGCTGCGCTGGCACCAGCGGCAAAGAGCTGGCGCTGCGAACGTCCATGGCGATGGCCACGTTTTGGTCGCGGTGTTGCTGCTCCAGTTGCACGAAGGGCAGCAGCAATTCAGGGGGCAGGTTGTCCACGCAGTAGTAACCTGCGTCTTCCAGGGCATGCAAAGCCACCGATTTGCCGGAGCCCGACATGCCTGTGATCAGGACCAGTTCGCGCTTCATGAACGCGCCGCCTTTTTCACGGGGACGGGCGTGCCCAGCATTTCACGGGCATGGGCCAGCGTGGTGTCGGACAGGCGTTCGCCGCCCAACATGCGCGCAATCTCGCTCACGCGTTGTTCGCCCTGAACGGTGGTCACCTGGCTGACCGTCTGCTGGTCTTCCTGATGCTTGGACACCACCCAGTGGTGGTCTGCACAGGCGGCCACTTGGGGCAAATGCGTGACCGCCAGCACTTGCCGGTCGCGTCCGAGTTGCTTCATGAGGCGCCCCACCGTTTCGGCGACTGCCCCACCGACGCCAGAGTCCACCTCGTCAAAGATCAAGGTGCCTGCGGTTCCCAACTGGCTGGTGGTGACGGCAATGGCCAGGGCGATGCGCGACAACTCGCCCCCCGAGGCCACCTTGCCCACGGGGCGTGGCGTGCTGCCCGGGTGCCCGGAGACCAAAAACACAACTTCTTCCAGCCCGTTGGCGCTGGCTTGTTCCAGCGCTTGCAAGTCCACCTTGAATTGACCGCCTTGCATGCCCAGGCCTTGCATGGCCTGGGTGATGGTGGCCGACAACTTGGGTGCCGCCTTGCCGCGTGCTTGTGAAATCGTGCGAGCTTCCTTGCGGTAGCGCGCTTCAGCGGCCTGGGCCTGGGCTTCAAGCCCTTCCAGGTCGGCCGCAGCATCGAGGCGGCTGAGCTCCATTTTCCAGCCTGCCAGCAAGTCGGGCAGCTCTTGCGGCAGGCGCTTGTAGCGGCGTGACAAAGACAGCCACAGGGCCATGCGCTCATCCAGCTCGGCCAGGCGGTCGGGGTCGAGGTCGGTGCGACGCAGCCAGGTGTGCAGGGTATGCACCACGTCACTGACTTGCGCCAGGCTGGACGACAGCACTTCGGCCAAATTTTGGAACTCGGGTTCCACGTGGCCTTGCTCGCTCAGCAGGTCTTGTGCTTTGGAGAGTTGCGTCAGGCCACCTTGCTCATCGTCTTCCAGGGCGTTCAGGGTTTGTTGGGCGGCATCCATCAGGGCCTGCGCATGGGACAGGCGCTGGTGCTGGCCGTTGAGCTCATCCCACTCTTGGGCGCCGGGGGCCAGTTTGTCGACTTCGCCAATTTGCCAGGCCAGCCGTTCGCGTTCGCGTTGCAGGCTGTCTTGGGCGGCGCGCGCTTCTTGCAAGTTTTTGAGCGCGGCGCGCCAATCGCTCCAGGCTGCTTGCAGGGCTTTGCGGTCGACCTGGGCGTAGGCGTCCAGCAAGCCCATGACGGCATCGGCACGGGTCAGGCTTTGCCAGGCATGCTGGCCATGAATGTCGAGCAAATGGTCGGCCACTTCGCGCAATTGGGCCGCGGTGGCCGGGCTGCCGTTGATCCAGGCCCGGCTTTTGCCCTGGGTGTCCACGGTGCGTTTGAGCAAAAGGCTGTCGTCGTTTTCAAATCCGCCCTCATCCAGCCAGGCTTTGACCGACGCGGGGGTTTCAAATTCGACGCAGACCTCGGCGCGCGCCGCACCCTCCCGGATGGACCCGGCATCTGCCCGTGCGCCCAAGGCGAGTTGCAGGGCATCGATCAAGATGGATTTGCCGGCGCCGGTTTCGCCTGTCAACACCGTGAAGCCGCTGGACAACTCCAGCTCCAATTGGCGCACGATCACAAAGTCGCGCAGGCTGATGCGTTTGAGGCTCATGCGACGCCTTCGTTCCAATGCAATTTTTTGCGCAGGGTGTCGTAATAACTCCAGCCACGCGGATGCAGAAAGCGTGCGCGATGCTGAGACCGCTTCACCGTGATGCGGTCGCCCAAAAGCAGCGAGGCCAAGGACTGCATGTCAAAGTTGGCGCTGGCATCGCGACCCGAGACCAGGTCGATCACGATTTCGCCGGGATCGGCCAGCACCAACGGCCGGTTGGACAGCGTGTGGGGGGCAATGGGCACCATGACCCAACTGGGCAGGGAGGGGTACAGCAAGGGCCCACCCGCCGACAATGAATAAGCCGTGGAGCCTGTGGGCGTGGCAATGATCAGGCCGTCCGCACGCTGCGTGGCCACGAACTGGCCATCGACCTCGACACGCAATTCCACCATGCCGGAGGTGGCGCCGCGGTTGACCACCACGTCATTCAAGGCCTGGGCGTCAAACACGCAATGGCCATCGCGCCAGACCTTGGCGTGCATCATGGCGCGGTCATCCACCTCGTATTCACCGCGCAGCATGGGCTTGAGGGTTTCTTCAATCTTGTTCAGCGGAATGTCGGTGATGAAGCCCAAGCGGCCTTGGTTGATGCCAATCAGGGGTACCCCATAAGGCGCGAGTTGGCGCCCAAAGCCCAGCATGGTGCCGTCGCCCCCTACCACCAGGGCGAGGTCACACTCGCGACCCATGCCCTCGACATCCAGCACCTGGTGACCGGTGATGCCCGAGCCGGCGGCGGTTTCATTTTCCAGAACCACCTCGCAGCCTTGGGCGTGCAAAAAATCAATGACCCGCTCCAGAACCTGGCGCGAGGAGGCTTGATGTCCCCCCGCGATGGGCTGATGGTATTTACCAATCAGGGCGATTTGGCGAAATTGAGATTTCATGGGTAAATTAAATCATTAAAATGCCTCGAAACCATGACTCATTTAGACGATCGCGCGAAGTTGTTGCTCAAAGCGCTCGTAGAGCGCTACATTGCCGATGGCCAGCCCGTGGGCTCGCGCACGCTTTCCCGTGCGTCGGGGCTCGAGCTGTCGCCAGCCACCATCCGCAATGTGATGTCGGACCTGGAAGAGTTGGGGCTGATTGCCAGCCCTCACACCTCGGCCGGCCGAATTCCCACGGCACGAGGGTACCGGCTGTTTGTTGACACCATGCTGACCGTCAAGCATGAAGACCTGCACGCGCCCAGCCTGGCCCCCGAACAGCCGCAAAAGGTGATTGCCAATGCGGCCAACCTGCTCTCCAACCTGTCCCATTTTGTGGGCGTGGTGATGGCGCCACGGCGCAGCACGGTGTTTCGTCATATCGAGTTCCTGCGCCTGTCTGATAGGCGCCTGCTGGTGATCATCGTCTCGCCCGATGGCGATGTGCAAAACCGGGTGATCTTCACCGAATCGGATTACACCCAGGCCCAGCTCATTGAAACCGCCAACTACCTCAACAGCCATTTTTCAGGCATGGCCATGGAGCAGGTGCGTGAAAAATTGCAGGGCGATGTCGAGCGCTTGCGCGGCGAAATTGCCGCCCTCATGCAAGCGGCGGTGCAAGTCAGCTCCGAGGCCCTGACCCAGGCCCAGGACGAGGTGATCATCAGCGGCGAGCGCAACCTGTTGTCGGTCAGCGATTTTTCGACCGACATGGGGCATTTGCGACGTGCCTTTGAGCTGTTTGAGCAAAAAGCCCAGCTCATGCGGCTGCTCGATGTGTCGGTCAAGGCCGAGGGCGTGCGCATCTACATTGGCGGCGAGAGCCAGATCGTGCCCTTCGAAGAGCTGTCGGTGGTGAGTTCACCCTACGAGGTCGATGGCCAGGTGGTGGGCACGCTGGGCGTGATTGGTCCCACCCGCATGAACTACGACCGCATGATCCAGATTGTGGACATCACCTCCAAGCTGGTGAGCAATGCGCTGAGCCACAAATAAAGGGGCTGCGGCTTACAATCTGCGCTTGGATGGGGCGTTAGCTCAGTTGGTTAGAGCAGAGGACTCATAAACAATTTAATAACTTAAGTTGTCTATGAATCCTCAATAAAATCAACAGGTTACAGCTCCTCAGTTGTAGATAGTTGCTTCCACACCGCTTCCACACTTTGCTGAAAATTTAAGCAGCATTTTTGGGGGTAAAAAGAGGCAAAGTACAATCAGTTTTTAGGGCCTATAGCTCAGTTGGTTAGAGCAGAGGACTCATATTTTTCAAATGTGCCTTACGTCTGGAAACTGCGTAAGGGATGGTGTCAAAGTCGGCGAACGCTA
>CAINMN010000298.1 GCA_903850735.1 uncultured Burkholderiales bacterium
GGTTCGACTCCGGCCCGCGCCTCCAAATAAATCAAGCACTTAGCGCAGGAATGCCTAAGTGCTTTTTCGTTTTTGAGCTGGCCCAGCCATCAGCAAAATTCGGGTCTCTTGAGTAGTCCCATAATTGCATTTATGGACGTCCAGACTCTCAACTACTACACAGCCCATGCCGAAGATGTCGCGCTGCGATATGAAGCAGCTCCTAGCTCTTTGGCTACTCGGTTCTCCAGCGCGTTTCAGCCGGGCGGACGTGTCTTGGACATTGGTTGTGGCTCTGGTCGTGATTTGGCCGAGCTAGGACGACAGGGCTTTCAACCCTTTGGCATTGACGGTACTTCAGAGTTTGTCGATCTGGCGCAGAAATACCACCCGGAACTTCTGGGCCGTGTGACGCACGGTCTTTTGCCAGATTTCGCCGTACCGTTTGGCGGTGAGTTTGACGGGGTGCTGTGCTCTGCGGTTTTGATGCACATCGACACCACCGAATTGTTCAATGCTGCTTTGGCCATTAAGCGGTGTCTGAAAGTCAACGGGCGTTTGCTGATTTCAGTGCCGAGTCAGCGCTCGGATGTCAGCGAAGGTGAAAGAGATGCGAATGGGCGACTATTTAAAACTTACCACTCGGGCTACTTGCGCTTGCTTTACGAGCGACTAGGGTTCAGCCTGATCGACCAGTGGGGCAATTTGGACGCAATGAGCCGACAAGGGGTGGAGTGGATCTCGATGCTCTTTCAACTCAAGTCTGGGGCCAATACGCGCCCCATCGATCAAATTGAAGGAGTTCTGAATCACGATAAGAAGAGCGCCACCTACAAATTTGCATTGTTTCGAGCGCTGGCGGAAATTGCCACACAAAGTCCCAACAACGTAACGTGGTTGGCCAATGGGCAAGTTGGCTTACAAGTTCGTCATGTGGCAGAGAAATGGTTGCAGTATTACTGGCCTTTAATTGAGTCGCGTACCTTTATCCCGCAGTTGAATGGTGAACGCCCTGACTCAGGTAAGTCGATCAAGTTTCGCAATCTCTTGCAGGCGATGGTCCACTGCTACGACAAAACTGGTGGTTACAGCAGTTTTCGAATTGAACGAAATAAGGAAATGCTGACAGCTGATAAACAAAAGCTGTACCGCAATTTGATGGCGAAGATTGAGGGCGCAATCATCGACGGTCCTGTAGAGTTTGCTGGTGGGGCGTTGAACACTGGGAAAGTCTTTGGCTACGATGCCAAGACACGGCAAGTGCTCATTCCGAGTGACTTGTGGATAGAGTTGAGCCACCTAGGCTACTGGGTGAGTCAAGCCGTCATTCTCCAGTGGGCGGAAAAAACGACCAAATTAGCGGAGGGCATTGAAGTAGCCACCGTGGTCAATCTTCTATTAGACAAAGAGGATCAGCGCAGCACCCTCGAAGCCCGAAAGTTATTTTCTGGGGTGGATCGCCTGGAGTGCATCTGGACAGGCGCCTCGCTTCGCAACAGCTTTGATGTCGATCATGTGATTCCTTTCGATCTTTGGCATAACAACGATCTTTGGAACTTGTTGCCAGCCTCTAAGACAGCCAACTCCAAGAAAAGCAACAAGCTTCCCTCCACTGACATCTTGCGTTCTCGGAGGGATTGCATCATCGGCTACTGGGAGTTGTTGCGTGACAAGGACAGGCAACGCTTTGACAAGGAGGCCGAGACTTTGATCTTGATGCCCCCAAACAACTGGCAAAACGCTCTTTATGGCCAGATGTGTAACTCGATTGAAGTGACAGCTCTTCAGCGTGGAGTTGGAAGATGGCCTGCAGTTTCGTAAGGCTCATGCTGTGAGCCTGTAAAAATTAACAAAGTAGTTGCGCGCAGTTAGCACGCTCTTCGGCAAATGAGCAGTCATCCATATGGCATTGCCCTTGATGACTGTCCCGACTTCGCGTCTCGACCGACTTCGAACTCTCTGGATCTGCCAATTTTTTCCCTTACGCGTAAGACTCTTCAAATCAAAGGTTGACTCGCAAGGCCATCAAAGTTTACAATAAATACGTAATAATTAAAATAACAACTGACAAGGAGCCCACCTTCACCATGCTCGCGGACCGCATCAAACTGGCAAGAAAAAAGAATGGGATGTCCTTGCGTGCATTGGCAGAGGCGATGGGCAGCCTCGTCACCGCACAAGCGATAGGCAAGTATGAGCGTAGCGAGAGTGTCCCCAGCTCCGGCGTGCTGCTTGCGCTTTCCAAGGCTTTGAAGGTGTCCCTGACTTATTTGCTGGACACGCAGGAGGTCTCGCTTGCAAGCGTTGAATTTCGCACCAAGGCGAATACGACCGCTCGCGATCGTGCCAGCGTCGAGACCGAAGTGCTTGAGTGGATCGAGCGCTACCTTCAGATCGAGGTCATCCTTGACCTCGATAGCGCACATTGGATGTGTCCGCTGGCAAAGCCTCGCAGACTCAAGAGCATCGACGATGCCGAGAAACTCGCGGATGATATTCGCGTCAAGTGGCAACTAGGCATCGACCCGATTCCCAACATGACCGAACTCCTCGAGGAAAAAGGTCTCAAGGTCCTCACTGTCAAATTGCCGGAGCGCGTTTCAGGATTCACCTGCCTCGTTCAGCGACCGCAAGGACAGGCCCCCCTTCCGGTGATCGTTGTCAACAGTCGCTTCTCGTTAGAGCGGCGACGCCTGACGTTGGCCCATGAACTGGCCCACCGCCTGATCGACACAGACTGCCTCGACGACAAGGACGAGGAAAAAGCCGCGAACCTGTTCGCTGCGGCGTTCCTGATGCCTGCGGAGAACCTGCTGCGCGAGGTTGGCAAGCGCCGGAATGCATTGGGTTACAACGAGATCATCGACCTGAAGCGCCTCTATCGCGTGAGTGGTGCTGCGCTCTTGACGCGTCTGCGCAAACTCAATGTGATCTCTGAGCCCGCGCTTGTTTATGCTTGGCAGACGATCGCGCGGGGCTGGCGCACGCAGGAGCCTAAGCCTTTAGAGGGACCGGACGAGATCGGGCAGCACGAGAAGGCCCGTCGATTTGAGCGCCTTTGCTATCGCGCGCTTGCGGAGGATCTGATCTCGGTAGCCAAGGCCGCAGAGATGTTGCGCCTCCCTGTTGAAAAAGTCGAACTCGGACTCAAAGGTCCGGGCCCGGATCATGCGGATCGTCGTCAGTGACAGCAGTTGTACGGGTTATCGCCGCTTTTCATGCGGTTATCAGGCGCCTGATTCGCCGCAGAGTCAACTTGATTGCCGCAAAGTCAGATACCTCTCAGAAGAGACTCTAGGACGCTGCGAAATCGTCATATGGAACGAAATGATTGCTGTCGCGATTGAGAAGAAGCATCAACTTTGGATGAATAAACAATTTCTCTTTTCCTAAAGGCATCTCACGAAGAATGCCTTTGTTTGATAGTTCTTTGAGGTGGCGTGATGCGGCTTGTCGCTGGGCAACACCCTTGTTCACCAAATCTGATATCCGACAATAGGGTTGCTCAAAAATCACATCAACAAGTTCTCTTGAATAAATCTTGGGTAAGTTTTTGCGAACGTGGGCCGTTGTGTGTTCTGCTAAATTTTTAATGGCTCCAATTTTTTCAGTTGTCCACCGTGAGGTTTCTTCCACGGCTTTGAGCATGAAGAGGATCCATGCTTCCCATTCGTGGTCTTTTGTGACTTCGAGCAACAAACGGTAATAGTCGGGTTTGTTTTGAATGATGTGTCGGCTCAAATACAAGATGGGCAATTGAAGCAGATCCTGCTGGATTAAAAAAAGTATGTTGATGACACGACCTGTGCGACCGTTTCCATCACTGAACGGGTGAATGGCTTCAAACTGGTAATGCGCTACAGCCATACGGATAAGGGGGTCAATGTCTATTTCTTGATGTATGAAGCGCTCCCAATTTGCCAACATGTCACGCAGCAAAGCCTCACCCACCGGTGGCGTATAAATAATTTCGCCAGTTTTGTCGTTTTCAAGCTGCGTTCCCGGAGTTTTGCGAATATCCATGTCTACCGCTTTGAGCGTTCGACAGATCTCAACAGCCGTAGCCGTACAAAGTGGACGTTCTTTTAACGACTGATACCCGCGGTGCAGCGCAGACCTGTATCTGAGTGCTTCTTTAGTCGCTGGATCCGCTTGGCCGTGGCCATCTGCCTGAGCGTGTTGGAATAATTTGTCCGTGGTTGTGACGATATTCTCAATTTCAGAACTGTCCTTCGCCTCTAGTAACGGGATCGTGTTAATCAACATCGTCTGGTTAGGTATCAACTCGGCAGCTTGCTTGAGTTCAGCCAAGGCTGCACGGGCGGCAATACAAGCCTTCAATACCTGACGGCTCTCCAGTTCCTGCGCAGGCGGGAGCGGGGGCAGTTGGTTGTGAGGTCTGTCAGGACGCCATGCAACATCTATGGCTTGGGTCATGTTCTTTTTTTCCTGTTTTATCGACATGACTGCATCATATGTCGCGACCAACGACATGTCCAGAATTCGCGTCGCTTTTAATTAATTTAAACGACACGATATAAAAATATGTCGCTTTATTCGGCCTTTAACGACGCGATGGGGTCAAAATATTCACCAACAAACTCATCGCCTGCGCCTGCGCCTGACTCGCATTGGTCGCCACAAAATCGGCGTTCACTTCTTCCGCCAAATTGGGCCGCAGAAACGCCTGTGTGCCACCCACCACCACCAGCAAGTTTTTGTTTTTGCTGACGCTGCGGCAGCGAGAAATCAATTGGTGAATCAGCAGCAAGTCGTGCTCCACCGCCAGGGTCACGCCCAGCAGGTCGAAGGACTCGTGCGCCAAAATTTCCGGCACATTTTCAAACTTCACATGGGGGCCGGAGGTCACCGACCAGCCATGCCAGTTGAAAATTTCAGCCGCCACAAACGAGCCCAGGGTGTGGCTGCTTTGGCTGGGGTAGGTGATGATCACCTTGTGCGGGTTGTCTGGCTTTTGGTGCATGCGCAGACGCTCGTCGGCAATTTCAAACACCAGCTCTTCCAGGCGTTGCGTGCCCAGCTTCACCGCTGAAATGGAAATGCGGTCGTACGACCACCATTCGCCCAGCACCATGGCGGCACCGGTGATGGCTTGCACCAGAAATTGTTCGGCGTCGGCGCTCTCGCGCATCAGGGCAGTGGCAACCTTCTGAAAGCCTTCGGTGTCAAAGTCAATCGAGGAGGCCGCGAGTTCGCGAACCAGATCTTGCGAAAATGTGGGATGGACCTGCGTGTGATCAAAGCGCTCGGCGTACTGGCGTGGCAAAACAAAGCCCATCAAGGCTTGTTTGCGTGCGGCATCGGTTGCGCTGGAAGTGTCCAATGAGTGGGCCTGTGTAAAAATGCCGAAAAGGCCATTTTGTCATTTTATGAGAACAATTCGAAACGTCAACTAAAAATGACACCACATTCCCACCGACAGTCCCTCAGCGGACTGGGCGTCTTTTTCCGGCCCTACCGTCTTCAGATCGCCCTGGCGGCGGTTTTTCTGCTGTTGGCGGCGGGCGCCACCTTGGCCTTCCCCTGGGCCATGCGCCGCCTGATCGACGACGGGCTGATGGCGCAAGCCAGCTCGGCGGCCCTGGCCACGGGGTTTCTGGAGCTGTTGGCGGTGGCCGTGGCCCTGGCCTTTTTCTCGGCGGCGCGCTACTACATGGTGAGCTGGCTGGGCGAGCGCATCACGGCCGATCTGCGGCAAGCGGTGTATGCCCATGTGCTGCGGCAAAGCCCTTCGTTTTTTGAGGTCACGCAGTCGGGCGAGGTGTTGTCACGCCTGACCAATGACACCACTTTGGTGCAGACCGTGGTGGGCTCGTCGCTCTCGATGGGCTTGCGCAATTTGGTGATGGGCCTGGGCGCCTTGCTGATGCTGGTGTGGAGCAATGCCTGGCTGATGCTGCAAGTGATTGCCGTGCTGCTGGCCGTCATCTTGCCCAGCGTCTACCTGGGCCGGCGGGTGCGCAGCCTCTCTCGCGCCAACCAGGACCGCCTGGCCGATGCCAGCGCCTTGGCCGGCGAGGTGCTCAATGCCATTCCGGTGGTGCAGGCCTACACCGCCGAAGCGCACGAGAGCCAGCGCTTTGTGCAGGCCAGCCAACAGACGGTGAAAGCGGCGGTTCGCCGCATTCGCGCGCGCTCGGTGCTGGTGGGCTTTGTGATGGTGACCTCGAGCGCGGTGTTGCTGTGGGGCCTGTACTTGGGGACCTTGTCAGTCCGCGCTGGCACCACCACCGCTGGCGAGCTGGGCCAGACCCTGATTTATGTGCTGTTGCTGGCCAGTGCCTTTGCCGTGTTGGGCGAGGTCTATGGCGATTTGCTGCGCGCCGCAGGCGCCACCGAGCGCCTGATGGCCTTGCTGCAAAGCCGCTCCGATGTGACCTCGCCAGCGCAGCCGCAACAGGCGCCGTGGCCTGCAGGCGGCGCCAGCGTGGAACTGCAACAGGTGGTGTTTGCCTACCCCTCGCGGCCCGAGCATGCGGTGTTGAACCAACTGAGCGCGCGGGTGCAGCCGGGGCAAACCATTGCCTTGGTGGGCCCGAGCGGTGCGGGCAAAACCACCTTGTTTGGGCTGTTGCTGCGCTTTTACGATCCGCAGCAAGGGCAGATCAGCCTCGATGGCGTGCCCGTGGCCGCCATGGACTTGCAGGACCTGCGCCGCCGCATCGGGGTGGTGCCGCAAGAGTCGCTGATTTTTTCGGGCAGCGTGTTGGAGAACATTCGCTACGGCAGCCCCGACGCCACGCTGGCGCAGGTGAAGGCCGCGGCCAAGGCGGCCTATGCGGACGAATTCATCGACCAATTGCCGCAGGGCTATGACAGCGATTTGGGCGACCGCGGCGTTCGTTTGTCAGGCGGGCAGCGCCAGCGCATTGCGATTGCGCGCGCGATTTTGAAAGACGCGCCGCTGCTGTTGCTTGACGAGGCCACCAGCGCCCTGGATTCCCACAGCGAGTGGATGGTGCAGGCCGCTTTGGAAACCGCCATGAAGGGCCGCACCACGCTGGTCATTGCCCACCGCTTGGCCACCGTGAAAAAAGCCGATGTGATTTGGGTGATGGACCATGGCCGCTTGATCGAGCAGGGCACGCACCAAGACCTGATGGCGCGCCAAGGGCTGTATGCCAGCCTGGCCGAGTTGCAGTTCACCGAGCCCGCCACGCCCGAGCAAGCTTGAGCTCAGGCTTTGCGTGGCAGCAAGGCCTCGGCCATTTTCACGCCAGAGGCGGCATCGAGCGAGATGGCATCGGCCTGGAGGCTCTGCGCCTCCATGGGTTGCAGCAGGAAGGCTGGGCCACCCAACAAGACTTTGATGTCGGGGTTGCGCGACTTGCGTCGCAATTGCGCGATGAGCTCGGGCAGGGTTTGCAGTTGCTCGACCACGCCCACCGACAGGCCCATCATGTCGAACCATTCATTGGCCACGGCGTTCAGCAGTTCATCGGGGGTGGCGGAAATTTCCACCACCACTTCCCAGCGCTCTTTGCGGAAAAACTCCGACACCATCACCAGGCCCAGAATGTGTTGAGAGCCCGGCGCCGAGGCCAGCATGATGCGACGGCGTGCGCCCACCTGTTGCGGGCCGCCGCGAAAGGCATAGCCCAACTCATGCGTGAGCTGCTGCATGCGCACCAGCCCCAGGGTGACCTGGCTGAAGTCCATGCGGTCGAGCTCCCACTCTCGGCCCAGGTAGCGGGCGGCGGGGGCAATCAAGTGAAGGAACAAGCTCTCGGTGGTGTAGCCCTGGTGTTGCAAGTCTTCGATCCAGGCATGGCAGACGGCCGGGTCAGCGGACAGGCACAAATTGGCAAAGGCTTCGATCTCGGCTGTGCCGGGTTGCTTCAGGGACAGCGCGGCCAGTTCGGGCAAGCGGTCGGCCGCAGGATGGGCTTCCAGAAGGCGGGGAATGATCTGACGCTCGATGACCGTCAGCAGCGAGTCTTTGCAAGGGTTGTCGAAGGCGTCACTGTTGTCGGCCGCGGGATCGCGCTTGGCCGAGGGCCGTGGATTCGATGAGGCCATCAAGAGCCACGGGGCAACCAGTGCAGGGACTGGCCAGTCCAGGGGACCGCGACCTAAGTGAGCCATAGACATGGAATGTCTCCAAACTTCATTTTCTCGGAAGGACAGAAAACCTGGCCTTGCAATGCATGGCATGGTGGACGATTTTGTTCCTCACACCGAAAGCCCCCCCCCTGGGTCGGTGAAATACCCTTCAAAATATTTGGTTATTTCGCGAATGTCCTCTTGTGTTGACACTTCTTTCCGGGCATATTTCGAGACATAATCAATGTGTCAGCCAAAATTGACACTTTGGCAGCCCTGCAAGCTTTTTCTCTCACCCTCACTTTGCCTATGGCTTCAACATTTCCGTTTTCTGCGATCGTGGGCCAAGAAGACATGATCCTGGCCATCCAGATCGTGGCCGTCGATCCTTCGGTGGGCGGTGTGCTGGTCTTGGGCGACCGCGGAACCGGCAAGTCCACGGCGGTGCGGGGCCTGGCCGATTTGCTGCCGCCCTTGAGAGTGGTGGCGGGCTGTCCTTATGGCTGTGACCCGACCAAAACAGCGGGCGTGTGTGCCCAGTGCAGCGCGGCATCGAAAGGCAAGCCCAAGGTCGAGACCCGGCCGGTGCCCGTGGTCGATTTGCCCTTGGGCGCGTCAGAAGACCGCGTGGTCGGCGCGCTCGACCTGGAAAAAGCCTTGTCGCAAGGCGTGAAGTCTTTTGCGCCGGGCTTGCTGGCGCAGGCCAACCGCGGCTTTTTGTACATCGACGAAGTGAACTTGCTGGAAGACCACCTGGTCGACCTCTTGATCGATGTGGCCGCCTCTGGCGAAAACCTGGTGGAGCGCGAAGGCTTGAGCGTGCGCCATCCTGCCCGCTTTGTGCTGGTGGGCAGCGGCAACCCGGAAGAGGGCGAGTTGCGCCCGCAGTTGCTGGACCGCTTTGGCCTGTCGGTGGAAGTCAAAACCCCGCAAGCCCTGGACCTGCGGGTGGAGGTGGTGCGCCGCCGCGATGCCTTTGAGCGCGACCCGCAAGCCTTCCGGCAAAAATGGGAAGCCGCCAACGAGGCGCAGCGCAAAAAAATTGTGGCCGCACGCAAGCGCCTGCCCAACCTGGATCTGGACGATGAGATGCTGCACCTGTGCGCCGCGCTGTGCCAACGCCTGGGCACCGACGGTTTGCGTGCCGAGCTGACCCTGATGCGCAGTCTGCGGGCCTTGGCGGCGCTCAATGGCAAGTCCAAAGTGACCCGCCAAGACTTGCAACGCGTGGCGCCCCTGGTGCTGCGGCACCGCTTGCGGCGCAACCCGCTGGATGACACCGGCTCCGATGCCCGCGTGCAACGGGCCCTGCAGGAAGTCGTGGGGTCGTGAACCTGACCGATCGCTCCGAATCCCAGGCGGGGTCCGAGCTGGGGTGGGCGCTGGCGGCTTTGGCAGTGAGTCCCATGGCCCTGGGTGGGGCCTGGGTGCGCGCCGACCATGGCCCGGTGCGCGACCAATGGCTGGCCTTCTTGAAAGACAAGGTCAGGCCCTGTGTGCGCGTGCCTTTTAATGTAGACGACGAGCGCTTGCTCGGTGGCCTGGACCTGACCGCCTCGCTGGCGCATGGCACCTCGGTGTGGCACCCCGGCTTGCTGGCCCAGGCCGAGCAGGGCGTGGTGATCTTGCCCATGGCGGAACGGCTCGATGCCAGCGTGCTGGCGCGCATTCTGCAAGCGCAAGAGCGCGACACCGAAAGCCTTCCAGCGCGCTTTGGCGTGGTGGCTTTGGACGAGTCTTTGGAGGACGAAAAAACCTTGCCCAGCAGCTTTGCCGAGCGCTTGGGCCTGTGGCTGGATTTGCGACAGTTGTCGCCCCATGATGAAATTTTCACGGACTTTGACGCGGCCGACATTGCGCACGCGCGCGCACACTGGCTGCAGTTGACGCTGAGCGATGCGCAATGGTTGGCCATCTGCCAAACTGCGCAAGCCTTGGGGGTGGACTCGTTGCGCGCGCCGCAAATGACCGCGCGCCTGGCCCGCATTCTCGCGGCCTTGCAAGCGCGCAGCACGGTGGAAGACCATGACGTGGTGCGCGCCATTCAGTGGGTGATTTCGCCCCGCGCCACGGTGCTGCCTCAGAACCCCTCGGAAGAAGCCGCACCGCCTGAGCCCGCGCCTCCCGAGCCCACGCCACCCGATCCGCAAGACGCCGAACAGCAGGACAACAACGACAGCGAGAACACGGCACCCCCCGCCGAGCTGCCGCCCTTGGAAGACGTGGTGCTGGCTGCGGCCATTGCCGCTTTGCCCGACAAATTGTTGGACCGCCTGACCCTGAACCCGCAAGGCCTGCGCGGTGCGGGCTCGCAAGGCGCGCGCGGCGTGCAGCGCCACAGCGTGCACCGTGGCCGGCCTTTGCCACCGCGACCGGGGCGGCCGCACCAAGGGGCGCGGCTGCATGTGCTGGCCACCTTGCGCTCGGCCATCCCCCGCCAAAAATTGCGCACGCCGCCCAAGCATGGCGCCTTGTTGGCGCTGCGGCCCGATGACTTTCATTGTCACCACTATGCGCAGCAGTCGGCCACCTGTTTGATTTTTGCGGTTGACGCATCGGGCTCGGCGGCGGTGCAGCGCCTGGCCGAAGCCAAGGGCGCTGTCGAGTTGTTGCTGAACCAGTCGTATGCGCGCCGCGATTGGGTCTGTGTGCTGGCGTTTCGCGCCGGCCAGGCGCAAGTCTTGTTGCCACCGACGCGTTCGCTGGTGCGCGCCAAGCGCGCCTTGTCGGGCTTGCCGGCCGGCGGCGGCACACCGCTGGCCTCGGGTTTGAAGCTGGCGCTGGAAGTGGCCACACAACAAGCGCTCCAGGGTGTGACGCCGCTGTTGGTGGTGCTCAGCGATGGCCGCGCCAATGTGAATTTGCAAGGCATGGGCGGCCGCGAAGAAGCGCAAAAAGACGCCCATGCCTTGGCCCAGGCCTGTGCACAACAACGCCTCTCGTCGCTGTGGCTGGACACTTCCATGCAGCCCGACCCCTTGGCCAAGCAGTGGGCGAGCTTGATGCAGGCGCGTTACCTGCCCATGCCCCATGCCCAATCCGAGCGCATGGCCGATGCCATGCGCCATGTGGTGAGCGGCATGCGTTCCTGAGGGCGTGGCGCATGCTGGATTTTTTATACCCCCCATTGGAATGGCGCGATTGGCGCGATGACTGGCCATTGTCGCGCTGCAGCCAATTTGCCAACAGCTCGGGCCTGCGCTGGCATTACCAAAAATCAGGGCAGGGCCCGGTGCTGTTGCTGCTGCACGGCACAGGCGCTTCCACCCACACCTGGCGCGACTTGGTGCCGCTTTGGGCAAGCACTTTCACCGTGGTCAGCGTGGATTTGCCGGGGCATGCCTTCACGCCGACGCAAGAGGCGCGTCACCTGAGCTTGCCGGGCATGGCCCAAGCGGTCACACAGCTGATGGCCGATTTGCAATTGCAACCGCAGGTCATCGTGGGCCATTCGGCAGGCGCAGCGGTGGGCGCGCAAATGGTCTTGACCGCGCCTCCGGAAAAACGCCCCTTGTTGGTGGCACTCAACCCGGCCTGGTTGCCGATGCCGGGTGTGGCGGGGTGGTTGTTTGCGCCAGCGGCCAAATTGATGACGCTCAACCCCACCTCGGCCTGGCTGATGGCCAAGCAGGCGGCGCGCGGCTCCTTGGTGGCGCGCGTGATGCGCGGCACCGGCTCGCAGCTCACGCCCGAAGGGCTGGGGTTTTACAAGCGCTTGTTCAGCGCGCCAGCCCATGTGCGCGGCGTCCTGGCCATGATGGTGGGCTGGGACTTGGCCGCATGGCATGGGCAGTTGGAAGCGCTGCATTCACCTGTGTTGATTCTGTGCGGTGACCAAGACCAAACCGTCGACCCCGAATCCACGCTGCCGTTGGCCCAGCGTTTGCCCCAAGCCGAGCATGTGATGTTGCCCGGCCTCGGGCATCTGGCGCATGAAGAAGCGCCGCGCGAGGTGGCGCAGCGTGTGACAGACTGGGTGCTCAGAGCGCGCGAGGAAACGGCCCGTTGAGCTGAATCACCGCCTGGTTCAGCAAGCCCGCCACGCTGACCCACAGCAAGTAGGGCAGTTGCAGCCAGGCGGCCAAAGGAGAGTCACGCCGCAGGGCCCAGATGATGGCGACGACCGAGAGCCACAGCAAGCCCCATTCCATCAGCGCCCAGTCGGGGCGCTGCAGCTTGAAGAAGAGCAGGCTCCAGGACACATTGAGCAGGCCATTGAGGCCCCACAGCATCAGGCCTTGTTGTCGCCGCACCGGGTCGGCGGTGACGCGCCAAGCCCACCAGCCACTGAAGGCCATGAGCGAGAACAGGGTGGTCCAGATCGGGCCAAAGGCCCAGTCCGGCGGTTTCCAGGCGGGTTGTTGCAGGTTTTGGTACCAGGGGCCGAGGTCGGTGACGGCGCCGCCCAGGCCTGCTGTGCCAAAGCTGAGGATGAATGCGAGTAAGAGGCCTTTCCAGGTCCTCATGAGGTCCGCGCAAAGCCAAGCAAATGGCCCAGATCCTTGAAGAAGATGCGCACATGCGCCATGGGTTTTTTGCGAACCAGCACTTTGTTCATGTAGGACTCGAAGGTCAGTTGTTGCACGTCTTTGTCTTCGCAAATCTTGACGAATTTTTCGCGACGGCGGTCACTCGAATACCAGAAGTATTGCATGATTCCCAAAACCCAGAACACCTTGCCGTGTTCTTTCATGAACTGCTTGCGAGCGGCTTTGAGTGCGGAGACTTGGCCGGTTTCCAGGAAATGATGGGCGGCGTCGGCCGTCATGCGACCGCAGGCCATGGCGTAGTAAATGCCTTCGCCAGACGAGGGCGCCACCACGCCGGCGGCGTCGCCACACAGCATCACATCGCGGCCGTTGTCCCAGCGCGGCAAGGGCTTCAAGGGAATGGGCGCGCCTTCGCGGCGCAAGGTGGTCGCGCCTTGCAGGCCGGCGGTTTCACGCAAGCGGCCCACAGCGTTGCGCAGTGAAAAGCCTTTGTCGGCGCTGCCGGTGCCCACGCTCATGGTGTCGCCGTGGGGGAACACCCAGCCGTAAAAGTCGGGCGACAAGGTGCCGCGGTAATACACATCGCAGCGCTCGGGGTCGTGGGTGCTCGAGGCCTCGGGGGCAGAAATGATCTCGTGGTAGGCGAACACATAGCGTGTTTTTTCTGCGCCTTCCACACATTGGCGGGCGACTTCAGAGCGGGCGCCGTCGGCGCCCACAATCAGACGCGCTCGCACGCTGGTTTCGTAGGGCTCGTCTTTGGAAGGGCGCGCCTGAAAATGCACGCGGGCCATGCCATCGGCGTCACGGCTCACGCGGTCAAAGGTGCCGCGCTGGCGCACTGCGCCATGGCTGGCAGCGCGCTCGCGCAGCCACTCGTCAAAGGCGTCGCGGTTGACCATGCCCACAAAGCCATTTTCAATCGGGATGTCGACGCGGTTGTCGCTGGGCGAAATCATGCGCGCGCAGCGTGCACGTGCCACCAGCAGGTGGTCCGGAATTTCAAAGTCTTTGATCAGGCGTGGGGGAATGGCGCCGCCGCATGGCTTGATGCGCCCGCCGCGATCGAGCAAGAGCACGCGCCAGCCCTTTTGGGCCAAATCGTCTGCCGTGGTGGCGCCCGCTGGGCCGCCGCCAATGACCACCGCGTCGAAGTTGTCTGCTGTCATGGCTGTTGTCCTTGACTCGCCCAAGAGGCATTTGAGAGGTTGGAAGAAGCGCGCCGTGCGCGGGGTGTGGCGACTTGAACGGCCCACCAGGCCGAGGCCATGAACAGCAACATTTCGAAGAAGAAGACGCTGGCATAGGCCAGGTCGAGTTGCTGAATCACATGGCGGGCGAGGTCGGTGGCGCCGGTGCCCACCAGACCGCCCAAGCCAAAAGCAATGCCTTGCGCTGCGCCCCACAAGCCCATGCGCGTGCCTTCGCGGCCCGAGGTGCCTTCGCGCGCCAAGCGCATCATGGTGCTGATGGCCGCAATCGAGAACGCCCCGTTGGCCACGCCCAGCAGCCAGACATTGGCCCGCAAGGGCCAGCCTGCGCCATGCAAGCCGGCCAGGCACAGTCCGCCCATGGCCAGGCCCGAGACCAGGCAGCCGCCGACCATCCAGCTTTGCACGCTGCCAAAGCGCCCGCGTGCCCAGCCACTGCCGGCCACGGCCACGCTGAGCATGCCCAGCAACACCGCGCCATGCTGCAGACCGGAGAGTTGCGTGGTTTCGCCCGGCGTCATTTGCAGCACCGCGCCGGCAAAGGGTTCCAGGATCAGGTCTTGCGCGCTGTAGGCCAGCATCGACAAAAACACAAAAATCGTGAAGCGCCGTGCTTGCGGCTCTTGCCAAACTTCTTTCAGCACTTTGGAGAAATCGGCGTGCGATGGCGCGGCGGCGGCCTGCGCATGCTGCTCGTCAGCGGCGAGTTCGACAGGACGGCCTTCCAGGCGCCACACGCTCAAGCTGCTCAGCAAAAACGCGATCAGCGAGACACAGCTGGTGACCAGCACCAAGCGCTCGGGGCTGTAGGGGTCCAGCCATTTGCCCGCGGTGACGGCGGTCAGGGCGAAGCCCATGATCATCATCATCCAGACGGTGGTGGCCGCCGGTGCGCGCAGGGCATCGGGCACGCGCTTGGACATCAGCACCAGCAAGGAGGTGCCGCAGGCGCTGACCCCCAGGCCAATCATCATGAAAGCAACAACGGCCAGCGCAATGCCTTGCAGGCGGTCTTGCGCCATCCAGGCGGTGGCGATGGCAGCGAGGCAGCCGCCCAAGGCCAGCACCGCCATGCCGCCCACCATCCAGGGCGTGCAGCGCTTGCCGCGGTCGGCGCCGTAGCCCAGCCGCGGTCGCACGATTTGCACGGCGTAATGCAAGCCCACCAAAAAGCCGGGCAACAAAGCGGGCAAGGCCAGCTCCACCACCATCACACGGTTCAAGGTCGAGGTGGTCATGACCACCACCGCGCCCAGGCAGGCCTGGATCAGGCCCAAGCGCACAATTTGCAGCCAGCCAAAAGGTGTTGCCGTGGTCATGCGGCTACTCCGTGGCTGACGCGCAAGGCCCAGGCGCTGACCATCATGCCGGACACATACAGCGGCACGCCGAATGCGCTGAGCATCAAGGCCTTTTGCACCGGGTCTTTCAAGAAGCGTTGCATCAAGGGCAGTTGCCCCAAGCCCAGGCCCAACACCGCCAGCGCATGCCAGGGCGCTTGCCAGGACAGCAGCAGGGCGATGACCACCGCTTGCGGCAGCAGCATCATCAGGCAGGCGGTGCGTGCAGCGCCTTGCACCCCCAACTTCACGGGCAAGGAGCCGACGCCCATGCGGCGGTCACCTTCGATCGCCTTGAAGTCGTTGAGTGTCATGATGCCGTGCGCACCCAAGCTGAAGAGCATGGCCAGCACGATGGAGCGGCCCTCGGGCAGCACATCGCCCAGCATCACGGCGGCACCGGTGAGCCAGGCCAGGCCTTCGTAGCTCAAGGCACAGGCGGCATTGCCAAACCAGCCGTTTTCTTTGAGCCTGAAGGGTGGCGCGCTGTAGGCCCAGGCCAGCACCAGGCCGAGACCTGCCGCCACAAAGCCCCAGGGGCTCAAATGCCAGGCCCACAGCAGGGACAGCACGGTCCAGAAGATGGCGATGTACAGCCCCCATTGGCCGGGGATGCGCCCCGAGGGAATGGGGCGATGGGGTTCATTGATGGCGTCCACATGCCGGTCGAACCAGTCGTTCACCGCCTGGCTGCTGGCGCACACCAAGGGGCCGGCGAGCACCAGCCCCAGAAAAATCGCCAGCCACTGGTCTTTAAAGGATTGGCCCGACGCCACCACACCGCAGGCGAAGGCCCACATGGGTGGAAACCAAGTGATGGGCTTGAGAAGCTCGGCGACGGAAGACAGGGCGGGGCGTGTCATGCCAACATTTTGGCGTGACACAAAAATATGTCAACTGAAATTTACAATTCAGTGATCTTTGTCGCTGGCCAGGCCAAAACGGCGCAGCTTCACATACAGGCTTTGGCGTGACAGGCCCAGCATTTCGGCCGCAGAGGCGCGGTTGTTGTGGGTCAGGTCCAGGGCCGCCAGAATGCACATGCGCTCGATCATGTCGCTGGTCTCGCCCACAATGTCTTTCATGGGCATGCGGCCCACCAGCTGCGCCAGCTGGGCCACCGAGTCGGCCATGCCGGAGGCCATGGCCGGGGTTTCCGAGACGCGCTTGCGCGCGGTGTCGCGCACATAGAGCAGCCAATGGGCATTCGGGTCGGACAGGGTCATGGCGGTGATTTCCACCGCCAGGTTGAGCCCGGAGAAGGTTTGCAGCTCGGTGGCGAACCCGCGCACCTGGCCCATTTGCTTCACATTGGTTTGCAAAACGCTCCAGTCCACCGAGCCCCGTGCCAGCCAGCGCTCCAGCGCATGGCCCTGCAGTTGGGCCAGCGAGATGGCGCCCAGTTGCGACAGGAATTCGGCATTGGCTGAGACGATCACGCCCTGGCGATCGGCCACCACCCAACCGTCGGGCGAGCGCTCCAGGGCTTCTTGCATCCAGCCCATGCCGGCCGACTCGACGTCTTTGGCCGTGGGGGCATCGGCGCGCAGGTAACGCAGCAAAAATTGCGCGCCATGCTCGCTGGGAAAGGCTTTGACCGACAGCGTGCCGTCTTGGGTGGTGCCCAGGAACTGGGCCCGGCCCATTTCGACCCGGCCGGTGGCCTGGGCCATGCGCAACAAGGACACCACTTCTTCGCGCGAATGGGGCTCGAAGCAGTCTGCAATTTCGCGGTCCACGATGCGACGGGTGAGGTCTTTCAAGAGCGACTGTGCGGCAGGGTTGACGTCCAGCACTTTTTGGCTGATGGCGTCCACCGTCAGCATGGGCTCGGTCGAGGTTTCGAACAGAATGCGCGTGCGCCCTTCCATGTGGCGCAAGCGTTGGTAGTCGCGCTCCAGGGTTTGCTGCGCCTCGATCAGCCGTTGCTGCAACGCGGCCAGGGCTTGCATGCCACGGCCCAGCGCCAGGCTGACTTTGCTGTTCAGCGACAAGACGATGTATTCCAGCGGAATGTCGCGTCCCTGCTCGGTGGGGTGGTTCACTTGCCGCCAGCGCGCGCGTTGGTCGGTGGTGGGGGTGGCCAGCATCTCGCTGACCTTTTGCCGGCTCTCGGAGGTGACCGTGTCCACCCAGCGCTTGCCAATCCATTGAGGGCATTGCAAGACCGACAAATCATCCCAGCCCACAGAGACCGATTCGATGACGCCTTCGCTGTTCAGGACCAACGCAATGTCGGAGGTCGCGCCAATCAGTTGGGCCAGTTTGTCAGCAGTGAGCTGGGGAAGTTTCATTTCAAGTGTCAGAGAGAGAGGCTGTGAACGACCGTCAAGTGAGGTTGATTCAGGAAGAACTATAAGCGATCAATATTGTCAATTTGGCAATACAGGCATCGCTGACAGGGGTGTTTTCCAGAAGCGAATCTGAGGGCAGGCCAGGGCTAGCGGTTCATGCGCTCCACCCATTGAAAAGCCAGCTTGCTGGCTTGGTCGGCCTCCTGGCCCAGGAAGTCGCCCCCCAGGTCGTGCGCCATCTCAGGATGCGCCATCAGCAAGGGGCCGCCCACCATCACCTGAAGCTTGGGGTTCAGACTGGCTTGACGCAAGGCCTCGATCAGCTGACGCGTGTGCGGCAAGCGCCGGTCGGTGGCCACCGACAAGCCCAGCAGGTCTACATGGAAGGTTTTGACATGGGCCAGCAGGGTGGCCTCTTTCATGCCGGCCGTAGGGTGAACTTGCCAGCCGTCGCGCTTGAAAAAGGCTTGCAGCATCAGCAACCCCAGGCTGTGCTGGTCCTGGAAGTCGCCAGCCAACAAGGCCACACGTTGGTGAGCGCCCGGCAGCGGTTCCGCGCTGCGCAGAAAACGGCCTTCCCAGCGCAGCACCAGCTCTTGCAAGCGGCCCACGGCCAGGGTCAGGTTGGCAAAGTGAATTTGGTCGGACAGCCACCATTGGCCGAGTTGGCGGGCGGTGGCGGCAATGCCTTGCAGGTACAGCCGCTCCATGTCCCAGCCTTGGGCCAACAGCTGCTCCAGCTTGAGTTCCACTGCGGGCAGGCTGTCCAGGCTGGCATGGGCCAGATCAGCCAGGGCTTGCTCAGACAGGCTTTCGCTTGGCGTGTGCGGGCTTTGCGCGCCAGTGCGCCGGCGAACCAAGTCGGGAATAACCACGCTTTGCAGGGTTCGCTGGAGGGGCACCCTTAGAGGCTGCCGTTGTGCATGTGGATCCGACATGTCGCGCTCCTTGCGCTTCGGGTGAGCCCTTAAACCCGTCGGTAAAAAAGCAGTTTTGCAGTACTTGTCAGAAGTGTCAGGTTTTTTACTGGGCGACATGACTAGTGAAAACCCTTATTATGTAATTAAAATATGACGTCAATTTAAATTGACAGTATCGGCCCAGTTGACTAAAGTGGCTAGGTGAATAACGCAAAAGGGTTTGAATGACGCGATCCGGTTCCTCAGGGTTGAACACGCCGCCGGGCTTGTACACGCCGGAGCAGCGCGCCCGCCGTGACGCCACGCGGTGGACCTGGGTCCAGGGCGTGCTGGCGCCCGTGCAGTTTTTGGTCTGCCTCATCAGCCTGGGGCTGGTGCTGCGCTGTTTGCTCACCGGGGAGGGCGAAAGCGCGGCCCTGCTGTCGGTCATCGTCAAGACCGTGCTGCTCTACACCATCATGGTCACTGGTTGCATTTGGGAAAAAGTCGTGTTCGGACAGTACTTGTTCGCGGCGGCGTTTTTCTGGGAAGACGTTTTCAGCATGTTGGTGCTGGTGCTGCACACCGCTTATGTCTGGGCCTGGCTCAACGGCCACTGGGCGGTGCGCGACCTGTTGCTGCTGGCCTTGGCGGCTTATGCCGCCTATGCCATCAACGCCATTCAGTTCCTCCTGAAATTGCGGGCGGCCCGGCTGCAGGAAGCCGCCGGCAAAGACAGCGCGGTCCCCTCGATTGTGTTGACCTCGGGAGAGCGCGCATGAGTCCTGTCATTCCCCTTCGCAGCGTGCCTGCCACGAGCGGTTGCTCCGACCTGGAGGTGCGTACCGAGCGCGGCCAGCGCGAAGTGTTCTGCGGCCTCACCGGCATCATTTGGCTGCACCGCAAAATCCAGGATGCCTTCTTCCTGGTGGTGGGCTCGCGCACCTGTGCGCACCTGATTCAGTCGGCGGCCGGCGTGATGATTTTTGCCGAGCCCCGTTTTGGCACCGCCATCATTGATGAGCGTGACCTCGCGGGCCTGGCCGATGCCAACGAAGAGCTCGACCGCGTGGTGTCCGAGCTGTTGGCCAGGCGCTCCGACATCAAGTTGTTGTTCCTGGTGGGCTCCTGCCCCTCGGAAGTGATCAAGCTCGATTTGTCGCGCGCCGCCTTGCGCCTGAGCAAAGTGCACACGCCCCGCACGCGGGTGTTGAGCTATTCGGGCAGCGGCATTGAAACCACCTTCACCCAGGGCGAAGACGCCTGCCTGGCGGCCATGGTGCCCGAGTTGCCCGCAGAAACCGCCACCGATCAGCATTTGATGGTGGTCGGCACCCTGGCCGATGTGGTGGAAGACCAGCTCAAAAAATTGCTGCTCGCCATGGGCATTCCCCGGGTCGATTTCTTTCCGCCGCGCAACAGCACGTCCATGCCCACGGTGGGCAAGAACACGCGGTTTTTGCTGGCGCAACCCTTCTTGGCCGACACGGCCCGCGCCCTCGAGGCGCGCGGTGCGCAACATTTGCAAGCCTTGTTCCCCTTGGGCATCGAGGGCACCACGCAGTGGCTGATGGCCGCCGCCCAAGCTTTTGGCATTTCGCCGCAGCGCGTCGAGGAAGTCACGCAGGGGCCGCGCCAACGTGCGGCCCAGGCTTTGTCGCGGCATCGTGCCTTGCTGCAAGAGCGCTCGGTGTTCTTCTTTCCCGATTCGCAACTGGAAATACCGCTGGCGCGTTTCCTGCACCGCGAGCTCGGCATGCAGCTCACCGAAGTGGGCACGCCGTATTTGCACCGACAGCACATGGCCAATGAACTGGCCGATTTGCCTCAGGGGGTGACCATCACCGAAGGGCAGCATGTGGAAAACCAATTGGACCGTTGCCTCTCGCTCAACCCCGACTTGGTGGTGTGCGGCTTGGGTTTGGCCAATCCCCTGGAAGCCCAGGGCATCACCACCAAATGGGCGATCGAGTTGGTGTTCACGCCCATCCAAGGGTACGAGCAGGCGGGTGACTTGGCCGGCTTGTTCAGTCGGCCCCTAGACCGTCGCATGAAGCTGGTCGCATAGGAGTCATGACATGCAATTGACACTCTGGACATACGAAGGCCCGCCCCACGTGGGTGCCATGCGCGTGGCCACGGCGCTGAAGGACGTGCACTATGTGTTGCACGCGCCCCAGGGTGACACCTACGCCGACTTGTTGTTCACCATGATCGAGCGCCTGCCGCGCCGCCCACCCGTGACCTACACCACCTTCCAGGCCCGTGACCTGGGAGGCGACACCGCCCAGTTGTTCAAAGACGCCGCCCGCGAAGCCTTTGATCGCTTTCAGCCTAAAGCCATGTTGGTGGGCGCATCCTGCACGGCCGAGTTGATTCAGGACGACCCCGGCGGTTTGGCCTTGGCCCTGCAACTGCCGGTGCCCGTGGTGGCCCTGGAGTTGCCCGCTTACCAACGCAAAGAAAACTGGGGCGCGGCCGAGACGCTGTACCAACTGGTGCGCAAAATGGCACGGCCCCCCACCAAGACCGAAGGCGAGAAGCCAGCCCAACCCAGCTGCAACATTCTGGGCCCCACGGCCTTGGGTTACAGGCACCGCGACGATGTGCGCGAAATCAAGGGCTTGCTCACCAGCATGGGCGTGGATGTTCGCGTCGTTGCGCCTTGGCAGGCCACGGTGGAAGACCTGGCCCGACTGCCCGAGGCCGACTTCAATGTGGTGCTCTACCCCGAGATTGCGCAAACCACGGCAAGCTGGCTGGAGCGCCAGTTTCAACAACCCTTTACCCGCTGTGTGCCCATCGGCACCGGTGCCACGCTGGAGTTTGTGCGCGAAGTGGCCGCCCTCACAGGCTTGCCGATTCCCGAGTCGCTGAGCGAGCATGCCCATGCAGAATGGTATGCACGCTCGGTCGACTCGAACTACCTGACCGGCAAGCGCGTGTTCGTGTTTGGCGACGCCAGCCACGCCGTGGCCGCCGCCCGTGTGGCCGCCCGAGAAATGGGCTTCGAGGTGGTGGGTCTGGGCACCTACAGCCGCGAATTTGCCCGCGAGGTGCGCGATGCGGCCAAGCTCTATGGCGTGGAGCCGCTGATCACCGACGACTACCTCGAGGTCGAGCGTCGCATTGTGGAGCTGCAGCCCGAGCTGATCCTGGGCACGCAGATGGAGCGCCACATTGCCAAGAAAAATGGCATTCCCTGCGCGGTCATTTCCGCGCCGGTGCATGTGCAAGACTTTCCGGCGCGCTACGCCCCGCAAATGGGCTTCGAAGGCGCGAACGTCTTGTTCGACACCTGGGTGCACCCCCTGATGATGGGCCTGGAAGAGCACCTCTTGGGCATGTTCCGCGAAGACTTCGAGTTCCATGCCGAAGCCGCGCCCTCGCATTTGGGCTCGGCCAGCGCCTCGCTCAAGCATGCCTCACCGGTCCCTGAAGTGGTCCTCAAGTCCCAACCGGAAGGCTGGGCCCCCGAAGCTGAGAAGGAGTTAGGGAAGATTCCCTTTTTCGTGCGCGGCAAAGCCCGCCGCAACACCGAGCGCTATGCCCAAGAACGCGGCCTGACCCTCATCACGGTGGAGACGCTGTACGATGCCAAAGCCCATTTCAGCCGTTGACAGTGGCGCCGCCAAGCCACGGATGAACGTGGTCTTGCTGACCATGGACAACCATTTGTCCAGCTCGGCCCAGCGCGTCGCGGTCAATTTGCGTCAGCAAATGCCGGGCTTGCAATTCAAGATTCATTCGGCCTCTTCCTGGCGCGATGACGAGCAGTCCTTGCAGGTGTGCCGCGACGACATTGGCCAGGCCGACCTGGTCATCGTCACCATGCTGTTCATGGAAGACCACTTCCTGCCGGTGCTCGATGCCTTGCAGGCGCGCAGAATGGCTTGCGATGCCATGGTCTGTGTGATGTCGGCGCCCCCCGTCATGCAATTGACCCGCATGGGCAAGTTCAGCATGGACGCACAAACTGGCGGCCTGATGGGCCTGCTCAAGCGCTTGCGTCCCACCCAAAAAGAAGGTGCTGCTGCCAACGCGCCCAAAGCCACCGCAGGCGCCAAGCAAATGGCCATGCTGCGCCGCTTGCCCAAGCTGCTGCGCTTCATTCCCGGCACCGCCCAAGATGTGCGTATCTTCTTCCTGGTGATGCAGTATTGGCTGGCCGGCTCGCAAGACAACATGTCCAGCATGGTGCAATTGCTGGTTCAAAAATACGCCAGCGGGCCGCGCGCGGCCTTGCGTGATCGCGCACGGCCGCAAGAGGTCATTGAGTACCCCGAGGTCGGTGTCTACCATCCGAAGCTGAAGGGCGGCATTGGCGCCGATGCCAAAGCCTTGCCCGGTGCCAAAGACAGCACACGCCCGCGCGTGGGTTTGTTGCTGTTGCGGTCTTATTTGTTGGCGGGCAACTCGGCACACTACGACGCCGTGATCCAAGCCCTGGAGTCACGCGGCTTGAATGTGATTCCCGCTTTCGCCAGCGGCCTCGATGCCCGCCCGGCCATCGAGCAGTTCTTCCAGCAAAGTGGCAAGTCGCATGTGGATGCGCTGGTGTCGCTCACAGGTTTCTCCTTGGTGGGCGGCCCGGCCTACAACGATGCGCGCGCCGCAGAAGCCATCCTGACCCAACTCGATGTGCCCTACCTGGCGGCGCACCCTGTGGAGTTTCAATCGCTGGACCAATGGGGCTCGTCCAACCGCGGCCTGTTGCCGGTGGAAAACACCATCATGGTGGCCATTCCTGAGCTCGATGGCTCCACCGGTCCCATGGTGTTTGGCGGCCGTGCCGGCGCAGAAGGCGTGACCTGCACAGGCTGCGAGCGTGGCTGCACCTTCACCAAGGCCGAGCAAGCGCAAGACATGTTCACCTGTGCCGAGCGAACCGAGATGCTGGCCGCCCGCGTGCAGCGTCTGGTGAGTTTGCGCAAGAAAAAAACCCAAGACCGCAAGCTCGCCGTGGTGGTGTTCAACTTCCCGCCCAACGCTGGCAGCGTGGGCACGGCCGCGTATTTGTCGGTGTTCGAGTCGCTGTTCAACACGCTGCGCTCGCTCAAGGCCGAAGGCTATGCTGTCGAGATGCCCAGCTCGGTCGATGATTTGCGCGACCGCTTGTTGCATGGGAATTCGGCGCAGTACGGCATGCAGGCCAATGTGCACCACCGCATTCCGGTCTCACAACACGTCCAGCAAGAGCGCTGGCTCAACGAAATCGAAGCCCAGTGGGGTCCGGCGCCGGGCCGTCAGCTGACCGATGGCCAGAACCTCATGGTCATGGGCATCCAGCTGGGCCAGGTCTTGGTGGCGGTGCAACCGGG
Source organism: uncultured Burkholderiales bacterium (assembly GCA_903850735.1). GTDB lineage: Bacteria > Pseudomonadota > Gammaproteobacteria > Burkholderiales > Burkholderiaceae_C > Limnohabitans. Next base: position 23,599 of record CAINMN010000298.1, read on the forward strand.
CTTTGGCTACGAAGGCGACCCGATGCGCCTGTTGTTCGAGTTGGGCTTTGCCCCGACCCATGCCTTCAGCGCCTTCTACCGTTACCTGCGCGAAGAGTTTCAGGCCGACGCCGTTCTGCACTTTGGCACCCATGGCGCGCTGGAGTTCATGCCGGGCAAGCAGGCCGGCATGTCGGGCAGTTGCTGGCCCGACCGCCTGATTGCCGATTTGCCCAATGTGTATTTGTACGCTTCCAACAACCCTTCGGAAGGTGCGCTGGCCAAGCGCCGATCGGCCGCTACCCTGGTCAGTTACCTGACCCCGACGGTGGGCGAGTCGGGCTTGTACAAAGAGTTGCTGGACATCAAGCAAAGCCTGGACCGCTGGCGCCAGATGGAATCGGCCGAGCCCGAAGAACGCGTCGCGCTCTCGCAGTTGCTGCACCAGCAAGCGCTGGCCATGTCGCTCGAAGTGCCCGCACAATGGCCTGAAGACACCCGTTGGATCGACAGCATGCAAGCGCAATTGCTGGAGATCGAATACACGCTGATTCCCGAGGGCATGCATGTGGTGGGCCAGGTGCCCACGGCAGCCCAGCGCCTGGCCACCCTCAAGGCCATGGCCAAAGCCATGGCGGTGGACCAGAACGATGTGCTGGAACAACTGGTGGCCGGTGCCAGCGAGGCCAGCTTGCGCAAGGCCATGGGCAAGTTGCCCGAAGAACAACAGCAGTCTTTGCAAAAACTGATGGACACCAACCGTCTGCTGCAAGAAGACCATGAAACCAAGGGCCTGCTGCGCGCCCTGGACGCGCGCTACACGCCGCCCGCACCGGCGGGCGATTTGCTGCGCATGCCCGAGGTCTTGCCCACCGGTCGCAACATGCATGGCCTGGACCCCTTCCGCTTGCCCACCACCTTTGCGGTGCAAGAAGGCCAGCGCCAGGCCGAGCGCCTGCTGGCGCGCTATGCCAGCGACGGCGGCGGCTATCCGGAAACCGTGGCCATGGTGCTGTGGGGCACCGACAACCTCAAGTCCGAGGGCGGACCCATGGCGCAAGCCCTGGCCTTGATGGGCATGGCGCCGCGCTTTGACACCTATGGCCGCCTGGCCGGCGCTGCCCTGATACCGCTGGCCACGTTGGGCCGCCCGCGCATTGATGTGGTCATCACGTTGTCGGGCATTTTCAGGGACCTGCTGCCATTGCAAATTCGCATGCTGGCCGAAGCCAGTTTCCTGGCGGCCTCGGCCGATGAGCCCGAAGACATGAACTATGTGCGCAAGCATGCCATGGCCTTCATGGCCGAGCATGGCGGCACCCTGGAAGCCGCCTCGCTGCGCGTCTTTGGCAATGCCGAAGGTGCCTACGGCGCCAATGTGAACCATCTGGTGGACAGCAGCTGCTGGGAAAACGAAGACGAGTTGGGCAATGCCTTCACCCAGCGCAAAGGCTTCGCCTACGGCCGCGAAGGCCGCCCTGTGCGCAACAACGCAGTGTTGCAAAGCACCCTGGCCAGCGTGTCCTTGACCTACCAGAATCTGGATTCGGTGGAGTTGGGCGTCACCAGCATCGACACTTACTTTGACACCTTGGGCGGCATCAGCCGTGCCGTGTTGCAGGCCAAGCACCAGCAAGACGGCAATGCCGCGGTGGCGCCGCCGGTCTACATCGGTGACCAAACCCAGGGCAGCGGCGTGGTGCGCACCCTGAACGAACAAGTGGCGCTGGAAACCCGCACCCGCATGCTCAACCCCAAGTGGCATGAAAGCATGCTGCAACACGGCTACGAAGGCGTGCGCCAAATCGAGGCGCACCTCACCAACACCATGGGCTGGTCGGCCACCACAGGGCAAGTGCAGCCCTGGGTGTACCAGCAGTTGGCGCAGACCTTCATGCTCGATCCGGCCATGCGCGAGCGCCTGGCGCAATTGAATCCAACCGCGTCGGCCAAGGTGGCGCACCGCTTGTTGGAAGCTTCACGACGGCAGTACTGGCAACCAGATGCCGAGACCATGAGTGCCTTGCAAAAAGCAGGCGAAGAGTTGGAAGACAGGCTGGAAGGTGTCCAGCAAGGAGTGCTTGCATGATTGAAACAACCGCGGTTCCCATTTCCCAAATCGGTCGTACACCACGAGGTGCTGACGGCGAGGGAAGTGTGCAGGTACAGATGGACCCCAGCGTCAAGATTGGGACCGCCAAAGTGTTTGCCGTGTACGGCAAGGGCGGCATTGGCAAAAGCACCACCTCCTCGAATTTGTCAGTGGCTTTCAGCAAGCTGGGCAAACGGGTGCTGCAAATTGGCTGCGACCCCAAGCACGACTCGACCTTCACGCTGACCAAAAAGCTGATGCCCACGGTGATCGACGCGCTCGAGGCGGTGGACTTTCACGCCGAAGAGTTGCGTGTCGATGACTTTGTCTACAAAGGCTACAACGGCGTGATGTGCGTGGAAGCCGGCGGCCCGCCCGCAGGCACCGGTTGTGGCGGCTATGTGGTGGGGCAAACCGTCAAGCTGCTCAAAGAGCACCACTTGCTGGAAGACACCGATGTGGTGATTTTCGATGTGCTGGGCGATGTGGTGTGCGGCGGCTTTGCAGCCCCCTTGCAACACGCCGACCGCGCCCTGATCGTGACCGCCAACGACTTCGACTCGATCTTCGCCATGAACCGCATCGTGCAGGCGATTGGCGCCAAGTCCAAAAACTACAACGTGCGCTTGGGTGGCGTGATTGCCAACCGCAGCGATGCGACCGACCAGATTGACAAATTCAACGCGGTGGTGGGTTTGAAAACCATGGCGCATTTCCCCAACCTCGATGAAATCCGCCGCAGCCGTTTGACCAAGTCCACCTTGTTCGAGTTGGAGCCTACCCCTGCCGTCAAAGCTGTGCAGGACGAGTACATGCGGCTCGCAGCCTCGCTCTGGCTGGGCACCGACCCCTTGCCGGCCGTGCCCATGAAAGACCGCGATATTTTTGACCTGTTGGGATTTGACTGATGCAGCACACAAGCTACCTGGAACGTCGCGGCGAGATCGAAACCTATTTCGATCGCACAGCCGCGCAAGCCTGGGAACGTCTGACCTCGGATGCGCCCGTAGGCCGCATTCGCGCCACCGTGCGCGCCGGGCGCGACCGCATGCGCAACACCTTGTTGTCGTGGCTGCCCGAGGACATGAGCGGCCAGCGCTTGCTGGACGCCGGATGTGGCACCGGTGCCTTGGCCGCAGAAGCGGCACGCCGTGGCGCCCATGTGGTGGCGATTGATTTGTCGCCCACCCTGGTGCAACTGGCGCAAGAGCGCTGGCAAGCCAATTTCCAGGACCAGGTGAGTGGCCGCATCGACTTTCTCAGCGGCGACATGCTCGACGCCAAGCTGGGACGCTTCGACCACATGGTGGCCATGGACTCGCTGATTCACTACGACCTGCCGGACTTGGTCCAGGCTTTGGAAACCTTGTCGCAGCGCTGCGAGCAATCCATGGCCTTCACCTTCGCGCCGCACTCGGCCTTGCTGGCCGCCATGCACCGCGTGGGTCGCTGGTTTCCGCGCAGCGATCGTTCGCCGTCGCTGGCGCCCATGCGCCAAGAAGATTTGAAGTCGGCCTTGACGCACAAACTGGGCGACAAGGGCTGGCAAGAGGGCGAGACGGTGCGCGTGGCCAGCGGGTTTTACACCTCGCAGGCTTGGCAGTGGAGGCGCGAATGCGCCTGATGTTCCGCGCGCCCCCCTGGCTGCTGGCCTTGGCCAGTCGGTACATGCCGTTTGCGGACGCCGTGTCACACGACTTGCCTTTGGGGCGCTTGCTGCGTTTGTCTTTGTTCCAAGCGGCCATTGGCATCACGCTGGCCTTGCTGGTGGGCACCTTGAACCGGGTGATGATTGTGGAGTTGGGCGTGCCCGCCTGGTGGGTGGCCCTGTCGGTGGCTTTGCCCCTGGTGTTTGCGCCGCTGCGCACCTTGATTGGCTACCGCAGCGACACCCATCCTTCGGCCCTGGGCTTGCGCCGCTTGCCGTATTTGTGGGTGGGCACCTTGTTGATGTTTGGTGGGCTGGCCATCATGCCCTTTGCCTTGTTGGCCCTGGCCGAGCCGCGCGAAGGCTATTTGTGGACCGGGCGCATTGGCGCCGCGCTGGCCTTCTTGCTGGTGGGTGCCGGCATTCAGATGACGCAGACCTCGGGTCTGGCGCTGGCGTCTGACATTGCCCAGGAAGACAAAAGGCCGCGCGTGGTGGCCTTGCTGTACGCCATGCAACTCATGGGCATGGTGGTGGGCAGCGCTTGTCTGGGCTGGCTGTTGCACGACTTCACGCCCTTGCGCATGATCCAAGTGGTGCAGACCTCGGCCGTGGTGGTGGTCTTCTTGTGCTTGTTCTCCTTCTGGAAACAAGAAGCGCGCGGCGCACGGCGCGGTCGCCGGGAACCCGATGGCTTTGCCAAGAATTGGGGCCGCCTGATGGCCATTCCCAAGATGCGCCGCTTCTTGTGGACCGTGGGCCTGGGCACCTCCGCTTTCAGCATGCAAGACGTGCTGCTCGAGCCCTTTGGCGGCGAGATTCTCAAGCTCGATGTGGGCTTGACGAGTTCTCTTACCGCCTTGAGCGCCGGCGGTTCGCTGATCGCGTTTTTGTTGTCGGCTCGCTTGCTCTCCAAGGGTCTGGATGCCTGCCGCCTGGCGGCCGTTGGCGCCTTGCTGGGCTTGCCCGCTTTCGCCTGCGTGATTTTTTCAGCGCCTCTTGACTCCAGCTTGCTGTTCCGTTTTGGCAGCGCGCTGATTGGCTTTGCCGGTGGCCTGTTCTCCGTGGGCATGTTGATCACGGCGATGGAAATGCCCGACAAAGAAATGACCGGCATGGTGCTGGGTGCCTGGGGCGCGGTGCAAGCCACGGCGGCCGGCGTGTCCATGGCCTTGGGCGGTGTTTTGCGAGACGCCGTCACCTCGCTGGCCAGCACCGGCTGGTTGGGCGAGCCCTTGAATTCACCGGCCACCGGTTACAGCTTTGTGTTCCATTTGGAAATCTATTTCTTGTTTGTGGTTCTGATTGCGCTCGGTCCTTTGGTCCGACGCCGTCAGAGCAAGCGTTCAGCAACGCAGCCAATGGGTCTGGCTGAGTTGCCAGGTTGAAAGTTGACCCCTTAAAGCCGCAGGAGGCCTGATTATGGAAACTGGTGCCATCACACAGTATGTTGACGTCGCACAGATCGTCTTGTATCTGTTCTGGATCTTTTTTGCCGGACTGATTTATTACCTCGTGCGCGAAAGCCACCGCGAGGGCTACCCCATGGATTCGGGCCGTGAGAACGGCCCCAAAGTCCAGGGCTGGCCAGTGCCCGAGCCCAAAACCTACAAAATGGCCGACGGCCACACCATTCTGGCGCCGGACTTCAACCGTCCGGACGGCACCTACCATGGCCAACCCAGCCATGGCTGGAATGGCGCACCGCTGGAGCCCGTGGGCGACCCCCTGCTGGCAGGTGTCGGTCCCGGTGCCTGGGCGCAGCGCGCCGATGTGCCCGACATGACCCACCATGGCGACGTCAAGATCGTGCCCTTGCGTGTGGCGACCGACCACAGAGTGGCGATGCGCGATGTCAACCCGATTGGCCTGCCGGTCATTGGGGGCGACGGCGAAGTGGCCGGCCATGTCAAGGACATGTGGATCGACCGCGCAGAAATGATGTTCCGTTACCTTGAAATTGAACTGCCCAGCGGCCAACGCGTGCTGGCCCCCACACCGTTTGCGCGCATCCGCCGCACCGAGGTGGAGCTGACCGCGATTCTGTCCACCCAGTTCGCCAACGTGCCGGCGCTGCGCAACCCTGACCAGATCACTTTGCTGGAAGAAGAAAAGGTCTCGGCCTATTTCGGCGCGGGCACCTTGTACGCCACGCCGCACCGTCAGGAGCCGATATTTTGAATCCGCACCACGAACACGAATTTGAAGCGGCGCCGGGCTTGCCCGAGGCGCTGCCCCGGGGTGAAACACTGATCTGGCAAGGCGTGCCCAAAGCGTCCCTGCTGGCCATCCATGTGTTTCACCTGCGAAAGTTGGTGTTTTATTTTGCGTTCATGTTGCTGTTGCAAGCGCTTTACCTGGCCGGAGACCCCGAGGCCAACATTGCGCGCTCAGTCACCATCAGCGCGGTGATGGCGGGCCTGTGTTTGCTGTGCTTGCGCGGGGTGGCCTGGTATGCCGCGCGCAACACACGCTACACCCTGACCAGCCGCCGGGTGGTGATGCGCATTGGCATGGTCTTGACCATCACCCTGAACATTCCCTTGAAGAAAATTCGCGCTGCCTCGGTGCGCGGCATGAAAGACGGCGCCGGTGACATCGCGCTGGGCCTGATTGGCAAAGACCAATTGGGCTGGCTGCATTTGTGGCCGCATGTGCGCGCCTGGACCTTCCGCAAACCCGAGCCTTGCTTGCGCTGCATTGACGATGTGCAACAGGTCTCTGCGCTGTTTTTGGCCGCTTGGCAAAAAGAAAATCCGCAAGTGACCGTCAGCTTGGGTGACAGCGTACCCGCTTCCCAAGCTCCCGCCCTGCAGGGTGCCACCACGATGCAAATGTCATGAGCTCGCACGCGCCCTACGACCCTCGCTCCCCCTGGCCGCTGTGGCTGTTGGGGGCGCTGGCCATGACGGTGCTGGTGGTGGTGGGCCTGGCCCGTTGGGGTGGTTGGACCAGCGCGGGCCAGGATGCCGCTGTGCAGTGGTCGCGCGCTTTGTATTTTGAAGACCACGCTTCGGGGGCCGTGCAAGTGCGCGATGCCCGCAGCGGTGAAGAGGTCGCTCGCTTTGAAGGCGAGCAAGGTTTTTTGCGCGGCAGCTTGCGCGCTTTGATTCGCGAGCGCAAACGCCGTGAGCTGGGCCCTGAAGAGCCCTTCATTTTGCAAAGCCATGCGGATGGCCGCCTGACTTTGCATGACCCCGCCACGGGCAGCCGCATTCCCCTGGATTCTTTTGGACCGAGCAACCTGGCATTGTTCATGCCCTTGCGCGGTAACACCTTTCAAACTTCCGCTCGCTCACAAGGAGTAAAGCCATGAGCCCCAATTCCCTTGACTTTGACCATGTCGAACTCCTGATTGGATCGGTCGAGAGCGCCGAGGACGCCAACGCCAAAGCGGTCAAAAGCACGGTGCTCACGCCGCGTTTTTACACCACGGATTTCGCCGCCTTGGACCGCTTGGACATGTCCCCCGTGCGCGCCCAATGGGACGCGATGATGAAAGAGTACGAGGGCGACAACAACCACGACCACTTTCAGCGCGACAGCACGTTTGCCGATGAGGTTCGGCAGTTGATGCCCCAGCTGTCGCCAGAGCTGCGCCAGGAGTTTCTGGACTTCCTGATCAGCTCCTTGACCTCGGAGTTTTCAGGTTGCATTCTTTACAACGAAATCCGCAAAAACGTCACCAACCCCGACATCAAACAGTTGATGACCTACATGGCGCGCGATGAGTCGCGGCATGCGGGCTTCATCAACCAGTCGCTGAAAGACTTCAATCTGGGCATTGATCTGGGCAGCCTGAAGAAAACCAAGCACTACACCTTCTTCAAGCCCAAGTACATCTACTACGCCACCTACCTGTCGGAAAAAATTGGCTATGCGCGCTACATCACGATTTTCCGTGAGCTCGAGCGCAACCCTGACAAACGCTTCCATCCCATCTTCCGCTGGTTTGAGCGCTGGTGCAATGACGAGTTCCGCCATGGCGAATCCTTCGCCCTGATGATGCGCGCCAACCCGCATTTGCTGCGTGGCCACAACCTGTTGTGGATTCGCTTCTTCATTCTGGCGGTCTACGCCACCATGTATGTGCGCGACCATACCCGCCCCCTGATGCACGAGGCCATGGGCTTGCACTCGACGAACTACGACTACGAAGTGTTTCGCATCACCTCGCAAATCGCGCGTCAGGTGTTCCCGGTGGAAGTCGACATTGACCACCCGGTGTTCCGCAAGTGCATGACGCGCCTGGTCGAGATTGCCGTGGCCGATGCCAAGGCCAAGAAGCAGGGCGGCTTGATGGGCGCCCTCAAGCACGGCTGGTGTGTCAC